>CALXFB010000013.1 GCA_944387475.1 uncultured Clostridia bacterium | reverse complement strand
TCCATTTCTTACAAATAATCTCATATTATTACTATCTATATCTTCTACTCTTATATCTGTCGCTTCTGATATTCTTAGACCCGAACCATATATCATCATAAATATTGTTTTATACATATAGTTATCACATGCATCAAAAAAGACATTAAGTTCTTCTTCACTTAATATCTTCGGTAATCTTCTCTTCTTTTTATACATTGGTAATTGCTTATGGTTTATCGGCATATCCAATACTACATCATAAATAAATCTTATCACACTATTATAATAATTCGATGTTCTTTCACTCACTTTCTTTTCTTCTCTTAAGTGTTTCATTAAAAATTCTCTTAATTCTTTTGTTGTTACTTGCTTCATTGGTTTTTCAAAATATTCTACTACTTCTTTCGCTTTCCTCAAATAACTATCTTTTGTATGATGTGAAAAGCCTCTCATTTCCATATCTTCCTTCAACTTTTCAATTAATTGTTTATTCGTCATAAACAAAACCTCCCTTATAATATATTTCTGTGATAGTTCACATAACTATATTATAAGGGAGATTCTATATTTTTTCAAATTTATCTATTTATTTACATTGCATACTCTAACTTTCGACCACTGCGGTAGCAGTTTAGTACATTTTAAAAGTACTTTATCTACTCTTCCTAGTAAACGGCTTTAGCATTCAGCACTACAAGAATAAAGCTAAACGGAAACCGACGCTGGGATACTGAAAGCTGGGATTACTGCCAATACGATGACTGCTAGGATAGACAGAGCCATGCTGGATGTAATCGCCTCCTCGAGTCACTGGATTAGCAGAGTCCCTTTCTGTTGTCCACTCTTCTAAATTTCCTGCTAAATCATATATATGGTTCTTCTCTGTTTGACTAAATTCTCCTGTATTAGCTATACCTGTTGTATTAGAAAATTCATCATCATTATAATTTCCCCATGTTTTACTATCTCCCACTATCTCAGAAGAAGTTACTTGTCCTGTTTCTTCTAACCATCCTAATGTTCTATCCCATGCTGCTCCTGTTAACAATGAACTTGTAAAGTTTTTTTCAGAAAGACTACTATACATATTTTGTGCTTTACCTAAAGCTATTGAATACTTTATCCTATTCCAAGGTTTTACATTTCCTTTTACTGCTACGTTTTCACCTTCTTTACTTGCTTCATATCTTCCTATATAAAACCCTCCATTGTTATTTACAGATTCTGTATAATCTTCTGTTTCTAAATAAGCTTTCATGAAAGGGTCGGTTAAACTTGGTATCATTGTTGCCATCGCATAATCTTTAATAGTTGTAAATCCCATTTCCTCTAATGTTATTTCTCCTTGTAGCACTTCTTTATTAAAATAATCTTCTACAGTACTATATCCTGCATCTGTGGCTACTTGCTCCATCACTTCTATTTGTTTGTCTATCTCTGCTTCCATTTCTTTTAGCTCTTCATCTGTTGGTTCAACATAAGTCCAATCCTTAAATGTATCTACTGCATATAAACTATGAACTCCTAGCACAAAACTTTTTTCTTCTGATGCTGTTGTAACTTTTAATACATATGGTCCATTTATTGTAGGTTCTACATTTTCATTTGTATATGTTGTTCCTACTTCATCATTATTAACTGTTAAGCTATTTGTTCCTACTGGATCTGTTAATGTTATACTTTCTATATCCTCTTTACTTGTTACATTTATTTTTATCTTTTGGTTTTTATCTACTGGTACCCATACATATTGGTTTCCACTTGTGTCTTGTATTACATATCCATTATCAACTGTTCCTTCTACATAAGAAAAACCTGTTGGCATTGTTGGCTCTGCTGTTGATTTTTCTCCTTCTATACTCATAGTTGCCACTATATTTGATTCTGTTGGGGCACTTATATTTCCATTTTCATCTATTGTATATGTTCTTCCACTCTCAAATGTTACTGTTATTGGATTTTCTCCACTTGCTGTTGCATTATCTACTCCATTTGCATTAAACTGCTCATTTAAATCATCTGCTGTTATATCTGTACTTTGTTTCTTCGTTACTGCTCCATTATAAGCTAAAGCTATTTGTTCCTTTTCTTCTCCTATCTCTGTTTGTTTACTTGCATTCTGTGCTTGAGTTAGTATTCCATTTTCTCCTGTTAACATTGCAATACTTACTCCTGCAAGAATTAGCAAAACTATTATTGTGATAACAAGGGCAATTAATGTAATACCTTTGTTTCTTAATTTTTTAATTTCTTTTTGTTTCATTTTATAAATTCTCCTTTCTTTATTTTTTTGTTTTTCATCTTTTTCCCTTCCTCCTTCTATTTTTTACTTTGTTTTTTATGTCTCATCTTTTGTCTTCTTATTTATTAAAAAACTTTAAAAACAACCTAAAAAAGATAACAATAGAAAACCTAAATCTTTTAATTTTTAGGTTTTATTGTTATCTTATTATTCTTTTCTATTCTATTTATTTTATTATTATTTTTATCTAACAACCTACTTATATATATATATATATATATACGGCCCCAAGGGTTCTAAGCTCTTGCTTTATCATGTTTTTCTCCTTTTTCATTTGTTTTTTATTTTATTTACAATGTTTCTAAGTTTTACTATGTTTTTTATATTTATTATTATATATAACGTTACGGTATTTGTAAATACCCTATGTGAAATTTTTTTCTTTTTAAAAACTGTCTTTTGAAAATATCAAAAAACAGTTTCTATCCTATCCTTGCATTTCTGTTTTAACAGTACTTATCTCAGTAACAGTAGCTTTTTGTGCTGGTATATAATAACCTTTACTTTGTGCTACTTTAAATAATTCATATTGGAAACTTTCATCATTATTTCTGATTTGTTGGAAAGTTTGTCTAAGTGTAATATTTTCACATTCAGAAATAGCTGTTTGATATGCAGTTAAATCTGATTTTACTCCTGCTAAAATATCATTTACCATTACTTTTTCGTCCATTAAAATTCCTCCCTTTTAATTATTTCCTAAAAAACTCATTAATTTTTGTTTAGTATTTAAAGCATCTTGAGCAGACTTTGTAAACATTTGCTTAATTTGTGGGTCTACTGCTTGAGAAGCATATGTGTTTAATTTTTGATATGTTGTTTCATGTGCTCCTATTAAATGCCTTAAATGTTGTAATTCCATTTGATTTAAATCTGGCATAATAAATCATTCCTTTCATTAAAAATCTAAGTATATTATTTACAAATTTTATTTTTTTATACAAAAAAAGTATATTAAAATAAACATTAATACACTTTTTTGTTCTTTATTACATAAATTGATTTCGTTTTAAGCCTGTTACTTTTTCTATTATGTTTATATCAATTTTTTCTTTAAGCATATTTTTAGCATCTTCTAATTTTCCGGTCTTTTCTCCATCACGTCTTTTTCTTTCTAATTCTTTCTCCCTGTTCATTCTTAATTCATTTACAAATACTCCCATATCTATTCCTCCTTCTAATTCTTTTATAAATTTTCTTGCTTGTTTTTTCTAACAACATTGTTTTACTTAATTAGAATTAAAAAGTATAGTTATAATATATTTTTCCTTTTATTCACAAAATAATTTTATTATAGACTAGCATTCTAATTATGAATTTTTCATTAATATACTAATCTATAATTATTTTAAGTAATAATTTTAACCACTAAACACTTACATAAATTGACTTCTTTTTAGTCCGGTTACTTTTTCTATTATGTTTATATCAATTTTTTCTTTAAGCATATTTTTAGCAGTTTTTAATATTCCAGTTCTTTCTCCATCACGCCTTTTTCTTTCTAGTTCTTTTTCCCTGTTCATTCTTAATTCATTTACAAATACTCCCATATCTATTCCTCCTTCTAATTCTTTTATAAATTTTCTTGCTTGTTTTTTTCCTAAGTCTTTTATTAAGATATATCTTATTGCTGCTATCATTAGTCCTCTTTCGTCATCTTTTATCATCGGTATTATTTTTTCTAATGTGTCTATTAATTCATCTTCATATCTTGCTTTCTCTAATAGCATTGCTTTACTTAATAATGTATCATCTTTTAATAATTCTTCTTCTGTAAGTTCATCTATATCTAATACATTATATTCTCCTATTCCTTCATAATCAGCTGTTGGTTTCATTATATATCCAAACTGTTCTTGTATTTCTACTATGCTTCTTGCTCCATCCCAGCCTCCTATTCCTGTAAACAATAATATTGATATTACTTTTGCTTTAAATTTTTGTCTAAAATTATGCATCGAAAAACTATTATGCATTATCTGTGTTTCATATTCTAATACTCTATATGGCATTTCTGAATCTTGGGTTGATTGATGTTCTAATAAGAAATAAACTTCTTTATCTCTTAGTTTATATATTATATCTGCTTGTCTCCCTCTAAAATCTACTGTTACTAATTCATTTCTAACCGGTATTATGTCTAAATCTTCTTTTATATTTGTAGCCTTTTTTATCGCATATAGCATTTCCTTTGGTCGTGATAAAATACTTTTATATAATTTATCATGTTCATTATGTATTTCTATTCCATCTTCATCAAAACTATATTCTTCACCTTTTTCGGCAAATCTTAAAGTAGTTATTATTCCTGGAAATAATTCCAGTGTTCTGAAATATTCTTTTTCTGTAAATTCTTTCAAATATTTTCTACCTCCATTTTAATATATTTTTATCACCTATTCAACTTTTATTCTTTAGTAAATTAATCTGTTTTTATATAATTTTCTTTATTTTTCTTTCTCAATCACGTCCTTTCTTACTTTTTTACAATTTTCTAATGAAATATAAGAAGATATATCTTAAATTCAAAACTTTTCGGAATAAAAAGTATAACAATAATAACATATTGAACTGATTATGTCAAGAAAAATAAAAAATTTTTTAATAATAATTAAAACCTCCCTCTAATTACTAAGAGGAAGGTTTATTTTATAACAATATCTTTTCCACATCTTTCCAATTATTTACTCTTATAAAATTATTTTCTTCTAATTCTTCATCACTCATATTTTTATTATGATATGCTGTAAAAAGTAATTTTAATCTTGCTTTTCCCATTAATTTTTTAGGGCTGTCATCTATTCTAATATCTGCTTCTAATAAATCTTTATTAGAAATAAATATAAATTTATGTGGATCTATAAAAGGTAAATTTTCCATTAAATAATTATATTTATCATTTAAAGTTTTTCCCGAAACTTCTGGTGCATCACGAAATACATATGCAGTTGCTATATATAAATCATATTTTTTATTTAATTTTTCTAATGTTTCTTTTGCACCTTCTACCATATTTACATAGTCATATGCATTTTTAGTAGAATACCAATTAACCCAATCTTGTAACCTATCTTTAGGGATAAGGTCATTTATATAATAACTTCCTGCATCTTCTGGTTTATAATTAGTGTTTAAAAATTCATTTATCATTCTAATAAATCCATTTTCTGTTATTACATCATCCATATCAACAATTAATTTTTCCATATACATCTTTTCCTTTTAATCATTTATTATTTCTAAATTAGCAAATTTAGCCATTAACCTTTTGTGCCCTACTTTATCAAAATTAATATCTACTTTTAAATCATCTTCTTCTGTTTCTACTTTGTCTATTGTTCCTTCACCGAATTTTTTATGGAATATTCTTACTCCTGCTTTATATTTTGATAAATCAACATTATTATCACTTTTGTTTTTATTTAAATTACTTAAGAAACTTTCTGCTGTTCTAAACATAAAATTATTATTGTTACCTTTTTTACTACTTGCTGATAATACTGGTTCTTTTTCTTCCATCTTATAGCTCTTAACTTTTCCAACGCTACCTCCATATGTCCAATTATAAGAACTATCTTTAAACATTCTTTCTTTATTTGTAGTTTTTCCAAAAGCCTCTTTATAACCTTCAAGTAGTTCTTCTGGTATTTCCTCTAAAAACCTTGATACTTGGTTATAACTAGTTGAGCCGAATATCGTTCTTTGTTTGCTACAAGTTAAAAATAGATGTTCTTTCGCTCTTGTTATCCCTACATAACATAAACGTCTTTCTTCTTCAAGCTCTTTTGGTTCTGATATTGATTTATATCCTGGGAATATTCCCTCTTCCATACCCACTAAAAATACAACAGGAAACTCTAATCCTTTAGCACTATGCAACGTCATTAATGTCACAAAATCTGCACCTTCTTCTAAATCATCAATATCACTAGATAGAGTTATTCCTTCTAAAAACTGGCTTAATCCATTTTCTGCTTCTTCTTCTTCAAATTCTATTGCAACTGTTAGAAATTCATCTAAGTTTTCTATTCTATTTTCCGCTTCTATTGTATTTTCATCTTGAAGAGCTTTAGTATAACCTGTTTTTCTTAGAGTTTCTTTAATTAAATCAGATATATCCATATCATCTTTTTTTGCTTTTAATTCTTCAATTACATTTATAAACTCTCTTGAAGCCAAAAATACTCTATTTAACCCGAATTCATCTGCTCTTTTAATTATTTCATACATAGGAATTCCAGTTTCATTTGAAATTGCTTCTACTTTGTCTAAACTTGTTTTTCCAATTCCACGTTTTGGTTCATTTATTATTCTTCTTAAACTTAAGTTATCATTTGTATTTTGTATTAATCTTAAATATGCAATTATATCTTTAATTTCTTTTCTTTCGTAGAATTTTAGACCACCTATTATTTTATATGGTATATTTTCTCTTCTTAAGATATCCTCTATTGCTCTTGATTGTGTGTTCATTCTGTACAAAATTGCAAAATCATTATATTTATAATATTCTTCTCTTTTTAAATGTTCTATTTGCTCTACTATATAACTTGCTTCATCATATTCATTTTCTGCTTGATATACTTTTGGTAAGTTACCTTCCTCATTTTGAGTCCATAATTCTTTTTTATATTTTACTTCATTATTTGAAATAACACTATTTGCTGCTTTTAATATATTTCCAGTACAACGGTAATTTTGCTCTAATTTTATTATTTTAGTTCCCGGAAAGTCTTTTTCAAAGTTTAATATATTTGATATATCAGCTCCTCTAAATGAATATATACCTTGGTCATTGTCTCCTACAACTGTTATGTTTTTATATTTTGATGCTAAAATTGTTACTAATGTAAACTGTGATTTATTCGTGTCTTGGTATTCATCTACTAATACATATTTAAATTTATCACAATAATATTCTCTAATATCTTCGTTGTCTTGTAATATTTCTATTGTATAATTTATAATATCATCAAAATCTATTGCATTATTTTCTTTTAATCTTTTTTGGTATAATTCATATATATCTGCAATTTTTTCTTTTCTAAACTCACCATTTGTTCTTGCTCTATACATCTTAGGTGTTAGCATTTCATTTTTTGCATTACTAATTTCAGATATTACTGCTCTTTCATTAAATAATTTATCATCTATGTTTAAATCTCTTAAACAGTTTTTTACTAATGTTCTTTGGTCTGTTGTATCAAATATTATAAAAGATGTTTCAAAACCTATTCTATCTATAAATCTTCTTAATATTCTAACACAAATAGAGTGGAATGTTCCCATCCATATATCTTTTGCAACATCTCCAACTAACCCTACTATTCTTTCTTTCATCTCATTTGCTGCTTTATTTGTAAAAGTTATTGCTAAGATATTCCAAGGTTTTACCCCTTTTTCTTTTATCAAATATGCTATTTTATGTGTTAATACTTTTGTTTTACCGCTTCCAGCTCCTGCTATTACTAAACAAGGTCCTTCTGTATTTACTACGGCTTCATATTGTTTATCGTTTAATCCTTCTAATATTTCTGACATTTTTACCATTCCTTTTTTCTTTTTTTGACTTTTTTAATTATACCAATTTTAATATTTTTTTACAAGCGAACACGAAAGTTTTTAAACAAAAAACTACTCCTTTTGAAGTTTTTATTTTATTTTTTCTATCAATAATTCTAAACATTTACTTATTTCTTTTGAACAATGTAAATATGTTTCTTTATCATATCCCCAAGGGTCTTTTATATCTATTTTATTATGATTTTCTTCATCATAATTTACATATTCTTTCATTGTGAAAACTTTTCCCTTTAAACTTGGATATAATTCTAATACATCTTCTTTATGGTATTTTGTTGCACATAATATTAAGTCCATATTTTCTATATTGGAATTTTTAATATTTGTTGCTCTATGTTTTTTTAAATCTACACTATAATACTTTTCCATAATATATATCGCTTCCCAAGTAGACTTTTCGCCATTATAAGCTGTTACTCCACAAGAATATACTTTTACATTTTCTATTTTTAAATCTTTTAATCTTTTTTCTAACAAATGATGTGCCATTGCACTCCTACAAATATTTCCTGTGCATACAAACATTACATTCATATACCGTTTTCCTCCTCTAGGCCTAGTAAAAATAGAAAAGCATATGCTGGTATTTTTACTAATTTCTTTTTATTGTCTAATTCTATAACTTCACTATCTAAATCATTTTTAGTAATTACGAATAGCCTATCATTTTTATCCGTTTTTGTAAATATTGGGTTATCTTTTTCTATATTTGTTTTTTCTCTATATTTTACTTCAATATACATATTTTCTTTTACTGAATTTGTAACTACATCTATTTCTTTTCCTTTTTTATCTCTAAAAAAGCCAATATTTCCTGTTATTTTTTCCATGTAAGTATGAATATGTCTATATACTGCTGTTTCTACAACATATCCTAATTCTGTGCTACTTAAAGAATAATTTTGTTTCATTAAAACTGCATTTCGTATTGCACTATCTACTATATATATTTTAGGATTTGACTTTAATATTTTAACTCCACCTTCATTTAATGGACTACTTATATATATCAAATTTGCTTTTTCTAAAAGCCCTATATAATCTTGTACTGTTGGTACTGATACTTCTTCTAATGTTCTTGCTATTTTATTATAACTTATAATATTTCCTGACTCATAACATAAGTATGTGAATATATTTTCTAAAGTACTTATATTTCTTACTTTAAACGTTTCTGGTATATCATTTTTTATCGCTTTTTCTACTAAATCTTCTCTTAAGATTTTTTGCATAGCAACATCATCTGTAATTTTTACCGCTTCTGGAAAACCTCCAATAAACAAATATCTATTAAAATCTTCTTTTATGGGTTCTAATATATTTATTAAGCTCTTTAATTCTTCTGTACTCATTTTTTCTAAATTTATTATTTTTAAATCTTTTGGTATTTGTTTTTTTATATTTCCAATCACAGATTTATAATTTGTAAATATTGATGTTATTTCTTCTGTATCTTTTGCTTTTAATAATTCTTTTCTTACATCATTTGATAAGTCCTTTATTATATTTAATATATCTTCTCCTGTAATCTCATTTTCTTCATATAAAAGCTCACAATATTCATAAAAAGATAAAGTTGGAACTGTTAGATTTATCCACCTTCCAACACCACTTTCCACACTTCCTTTTTCTAACTTTGTACTTGCACTTCCAGTGGCTAATATATTCCAATTTTTATTTGAATCATAAAATACTTTAAGCCAAGCATCCCAATTATTCGAGCTTTGTATTTCATCTAAAAATAAATATATTTCTCCTTTTGGTAAAACATAATTTATATAAATTTCTATTAATTTATTTATTTCATATGTTTTAAGAATTGGGTTATCTAAAGATATATATAATATATTTTTCTCATTAACACCTTTTTTTAATAATTCATTTATTATTTGATACATAATTGTGGTTTTACCAACACGCCTTGTTCCTGATAATAACACAAACCTTCTAATATCACTATTTAAAAAAGCATTTTTTGCATCATAAAAAGCCCTTCTTTTAATATTCTTCAGGTTTTCTTTTTTAACTGACTTTGTTTTCCACCAATAATTATATTCACTAAAAACTCTTATTACTTCTTCTTCTGATATAATCGCCATATCATCACCTACTTTTAAAAATATAATTTGTAATTTATATGTAATATTATAAACTATATTTTATAAAAAGTCAATTTTTTATAAAATATAGTTTTTTATAATTTCGTTACAAATATTCCTATTATAAAGCCTAGCATATTACCAACAGCTGTCATTCTCCCTTTATATAAACTATTTGATTCTGGAATTAATTCTCCGAGACACTATATATAACATTGCTCCTGCTGCAAAACTTAGACATATAGAAATTACTTGTTCTGAAATAGAACCTATAATTGCTCCAAAAAATGCTCCTATTCCTGTTGTTACTCCAGATAAAATTACATAAAAAATTACTTTACCAGGTTTCATACCACCATTTTTCATAGGAATAGCCATAGATATTCCTTCTGGTATATCATGAAAACAAATAGCAATTGCAAGGCTTAAACCTAATTTTAAAGATGCTTCAAAACCAGACCCGAATTGCTAAGCCTTCCGGAAAGTTGTGTATTGCTAAACCTATTGATACTATCATACCTGTTTTTAATAATTTGTTTTCTTTATTATTTGTATGTATTTTAGAACTAAATTTTCTATCTACTAATAAATCACAAAAAATCATAACAATTATTCCAAGTAAAATTCCTAAAATTGATTCAAAAATATTACTTATCTCTAAACTTTCTGGTATTAAATCAAAACATATTACTGACATCATAAGTCCTGATGCTAATGCTAATATAAAACTTAAAAATTTATTTGAATTTTTCTTTAAAACAACTCCTAAAATTCCACCTAAAGTTGTTCCAAAGGTTCCAAAAAATAAGCCTAAAAGTGTAGTTTTTAATATTTCCATAGAAAAACAAACTCCTTACAATATCTTTATTTTAAATTTATTGTAAGAAGTTTTATTTTATTCTTATTATTTTATTAAAAATGCTGCATATAATGGTATTGATTTTATTTTGTTATTATATCCAAAGTTTTTGGTAGATAGTCTAATTGAATATTTAGGGTTATATTTTTCAATATAAACATTTAAACTTTTTGATTTTGTATTATCATTTGCTTTTACTTCTACTGGTATTATTCCATCATCATTATATAATAGAAAATCAATTTCTGCCATATTTTTTGATTTCCAATAATATAAACTAATACCATTTGTTCTAAACACTTGAGCCACATAATTTTCAGCAATTGCTCCTTTTAGCATAAATGGTTTATCTAACATTATATCAGAAAAGTTTATTTCAAGTTTTGATGTAAGTAACCCAACATCACTTAAATATAATTTAAAGTAATCTTCTTTAACAAAAGCCTTTATAGGCGGTTCTATTTTATTTACTAGCGAACATTTATATGCTAAATTACTTGCAATTAGCCACTCTAAAGCACCTTCGACTTCTCGTTTACTCTCATATTTTTTTACATCTGTATACTTAAATTTTTTATTTTCTTTTGCAAGAATTGTTGGTATTGTATTATAAACCATTTCAGTTTTTATTGCTTCACTTTTATTTTTTGTATATTTATTCATATCTGCTAAATACTGCATTATTAAATTAGGTGCAATTGATTTATCAAATAACAATATTTCTTCTTTTTCCTCTATATAATTTTTTATTGCTTCAGGCATTCCACCAATGCACAAGTATATTCTATATAGTTCTAATAATTTTTCGTGTATACTTATTTCTTCTAAATTTTTAAAACATCTTTTTATCTCTTCTACCCACATCTCTTTTCCAAGAGCTACTAAAAATTCCTCAAAGTCCATTGGATACATATATTCTATTTTTACTTTACCTACTGGAAAAGATGAATGAAATCTTTTTATTTTTACTCCTAAAAGACTTCCTGCACATACAATATTATATTTTTTTTCACTCTCACAAAAAGCTTTTAAATCACAAATTAGTTGTTCTGATTCTTGTATTTCATCAAAAAATATAATTGTTTTTTCAGTTATTTTTTTATTTATTTCGAGTTCGAATTTTTTAACCTTTAGTTCGAAGTCAATTTCTTCTTCAAAAATATTTTTAATACTTTTGTCTTTTAATAAATTAACATATATATAATCTTTAAATTCGTTTTTACAAAATTCCTCTATTATATAAGTTTTCCCTATTTGCCTTGCTCCTACTACCATTAAAGGTTTTTCCATATTATTCTCTTTCCACTTAATTAATATATTATAAAATTTTCTTTTCATCTTTACCACCTATTATAATAATATTATTTTTATTTACTTTTGTCAAGTTTTTCATACGAATATTTTTATAAAATCTCAGATTTTTGGCATGAATATTTATATAGAATCTCAGATTTTTGGCATGAATATTTTAAAAACTTCTTAAATTTATTTTTAAGAAGTTTTTTTCTTTTTTACTTATTTTTTACTTTAACTTTTCTTATTATAAATATTAAAATTACCATTAATAAAATTGTTCCTATTGTAATAATTATTTTAACAAAATCACTTACACCTGTTGGCGGGATAATAATTACAGCCTCTGACTGGACAGTATTTTGAAAACTTGATGGAGTATTTTGCCCTACACCATATGAAGAAGTTCCTACTATTGCAGTATTTACAAAAATGTTTTCATCATTACTTGAAATTATTTTTGATAACACTATTTTATTCCCAAGATTAGGCGGTTTACTTCCTCCTTCCTCATCTGATGAAAATGTATTTGTAACAGTTCCATCAGAATTTGCTTCCCAACCATAATCTGCATTTGTTTTATCTTCTGTTAATAATTTTGCATTAGGGTCAAATGATAAACCACTTTGTGAAACAAGATCTTTTATATTTGCTGCTACTAATCCATTTAAAGCATATGCTTCTATTTCATACTCAATTTCTATTTTTGCTCCATATGTTAGCTCATTATCAAGTATTATATATATATCGTTTAACGCTTGTACACTACCACTCCCAGAAGCAGATAATAACGGGTTATTGTTTACTACTAATTGGTTTACTATCATAGTATACATTGTTCCTTCTTTGCTAAATAAATACGTTGCTTCACTAAAAAAAATCTTCTTTTCTACTTGATTTCCTAATATATCCAATCCTTCATTTGAAAATATTCCAAAAACAAATGCCATATTGTTTTCCATAAATCCTTTTAACATTGCATTTGAGCTATTTAGGTCTTTTTCTGATATATTAAAGCCATCAGAAATTACTACTACTGCTTGTAATGTATCTGCTTCACTTGCTGGATAAACTTCCATATTTTTTTCTGTTAGCTCTATTGCTTGTTTAAAATTCCCGCATAGATTCCAGATTAGTGTATTCTTCTTTTATTGTACTAAAATCTTCTTTATAATTTTTTAATTCATAATTAAAATCATCTTCATTATCATAATCTTTATAGTCATCACCAAAACCTATAATACCTATTCTTAACTTGCTAGTATCATTTTTGTAAAAAGTTTCAAAATTTGAAATTGCATTTGCAATAACACTTTTTTCTCCGTCTAAGTCACTTGTATCTGTATCAACCACAAATATTATATCTAAATTTTTAGCTTGCCCAATTTGTGAGCTATCTAATGATCCATCTGGTAAAACTACGTCTTTTTCCTCCACTCTAAAATCATTAATTACCTGACCATTTTGCAAAGTTAATCTAACTGCTGTTACTCTTTTACTTGACCTTATTGTATTACATATACCATAACTAACAGTTGACGAGAAAAAACTTATAATTACAAATATTATTAAAACTAATTTTATACATTTTTTCATAACTTTATTTCCTTTACATTTTAAAATATTTTATTCCACTATTAAAGCGCATCTAAATCCATGGTCTCCACCTGAATGTCCACTATGTACAGAATATGAGAAGACTCCTGAGAACTCTCCTTCACTGTAAGCCCCACCTCTTAAGAAAAATGGTGATTTTTCCGTTAAGTAAAATGATGTCTCTTTATCCCAACTCTCATATGTTCCATTTCCTGATGATGTTTCAATTGTTGCATCTCCATATATATTTTTGTTACTTTCATAAGTGTTTTTACCTTTTTCACTCTTAAATACTGTAAAATATTTATTACTTTGTTTTTCATCTCCAAAGTCTATTAAATATGCCTCATTTTGTATACTCATATTATTAAGGTATCCGGGCCACATATTCTGTAGCTCCTCCAGCCATATCAAATACACCATATTTATTTCCTGTTGTACTTGCTAAACCTCCAATTTCTGAATACCAGATATATGATTTATCATTATAATTTTCAAGATTTCCAGAGTAATTAATACTATTTACTAAATAATCCTCTATTTTACTTGAATATCCTGTAATTGTTTCTACATTTTTAATATCAGATATTTCTATATTATTTATAGAAATAGGTGTTTTATTTCTTCCATAACTACTATATGTTAAATATGCAATAGCTCCCCATTCGCTATTTTTCATTAAATGGATATTTTCATTTTCATTATTTATTCCATATGGATTACCAGCTACATTTAAGTTTTTACAAAGATTGTACATTTGTCCAATATCTATACCATTATATGAAAATGCACCGCCAACAAATACAGGATATTTCATTTTAGTCTCATTTACTTTAATTTCTCCATATATATTTTCACCAGATATTACACTATATAAAACTTCCGTATCTTGTGCTTTTATATTACTTGAACTTGTATTTTCTATCCCCGCAAAACCTGCTTCAAATTTTGAAACCCATATCCCCGTAAGTTCTTTATCCCATTCTCCATTTACATATCCATTATTTTCTCCATTTTGAAATGCAGGATGTACTTTATATCCTTGTTCTGTTACATCTTTATTATCTTTATCAAGATTTGTTGTTCCTTTTAAGAATTTTATTTCTATTGTTCCACCTTTTTCTTTGTTTTTAGTATCATTATAATTAATTTTATATGCATATCTTGGTATCCATACCCATTGGCTACCATCTTTAGTTTGTGCATTTGCCCATATGCTATCTCCACCAGTTTCTGTAGTTGCTTCCTGCTTTTTATAATCATACCAATCTTCACCACTGTCCACTTCAATTACTTTTCCACTTTCATCATATTTTATTGGTGTCATTCCAGCAGACAATTTTGGACTATTTACTAATTTTTCTTCATCCCAACCGTTTATTTCTCCGCCTTTTGATGTATTGCTATTTTTTACTGCTAGTATTGTTACAATAACAAGTACTACTAAAACAAATATTAAAAAACACAATATTTTCTTCCTTTTTTCCATCTTTTTCCTCTCTTTCTTACACGATTTAATAATATTATATACTTCAATATTTGTCAATAATTTCAGTTCTTTTGAAAAAACTCCGTAATTCCCTAATTTTATATAATTTTTTACATTTTTATTGCGTTTTTATTTCATTTTTTTATTAAAATTTTTTTAATTTTGTTTCATTTTTTATGTTTTATTTGTTATAATACTTATGGTGATAGTATGAAAAACAAGAAATTTATATATATTTTTATAACTTTAATTTCATTATTAGTATTTTTATTTGCTATATATAAAATATTTATGCTACATTTTAATTATAAAAAAGAAATTTCTGAATTAGAAAATTTATCAAATGCTACGGAAATCAGCAATAATGAAAACACATTTATTTTAGATGTTAATTTTAAAGATATAAATTTTTTGGAAATTGATTTTTCCGAATTAAAAAATATTAATAATGATACAATTGGCTGGATTAAAGTAGAAGGAACTGATGTTAATTATCCTTTTGTTCACACAACTGATAATTCTTATTATTTAACACATTCTTTTTATAAAAAACTTAATTCTGCTGGATGGGTATTTTTAGATTACAGAAATAATAATTTTGAAGATAAAAATAGTATTCTTTATGCCCATTCACAAAACAATAAAACCATGTTCGGTAGTTTAAAAAATACTCTTATGTCTAATTGGCTCAATGATAAAAATAAACATTTAATATATACATCTACAGAAAATCAAAATTCTATTTGGCAAATATTTAGTATTTACATTATACCTACTACTGATGATTATTTAACAATAAATTTTGAAAATAATTTTTCAGATTTTACTAAAAAAATAACAAATAGAAGTATTTATAATTTTAATGTTTCTCTTTCTGATAATGATAAAATTTTAACTTTATCTACTTGTTATAATAAAGATAAAAAATTGGTTTTACATGCAAAACTTGTAAAATTCCAATTAAGAAACCAAAAATAAAAAGCCTCCTTATGGCTTTTTACTTTTTTATTTCTTTATTTTTTATTTTTCTTTTTTTGTTTTTCCTTTTTTGTTTTTATTATTACTATTTATTTAAATTTTTTTCTTCTATTACATTTCCTTCTACATCTTTTAATATTAATTTATTTTCATCAAATATTAAATAACTATGTTTACTATTTTCTTTAGGTAAAGATATTGAGCCTGGATTTGCAAAAACAATTCCATCTTTTTCTTTTATAAAACCTATATGGAAATGACCATACATCATAATATCTATTTTTATTCCTAATGGTGGCATATTATCTATATTATATTTATGTCCGTGTGATAAAAATACATTATAACCATTTACGTTTAGTTCTATATATTCTTTTAAAGGAAATTCTGAAATCATTTCATCTACTTCAGCATCACAATTTCCTTTTGTTACTATTAGTTTATCTTTTAGTGAATTTAATATTTTAGAAACTTCCATTGGGTTATATTCATCTGTTAAATTGTTTCTTGGTCCGTGATAATATAAGTCTCCTAAAAGTGCTATTTTATCTGGCTTTTCTTTTTCTACTATCTCTAATATTTTTTTAGTATAATATAAAGAACCGTGAATATCAGATATTACTAATAATTTCATATTATTCGTCGTCTCCTTTTAATTTTTCTGCTCTGTCTGCTGCAATTAAATTATCTATCATTTCGTCTAAATCTCCATCTAAAAAGTTCTCTATTTGATAAATACTCATACCTATTCTATGGTCTGTTATTCTTCCTTGTGGGTAATTGTATGTTCTTATTTTTTCACTTCTATCTCCAGAACCTACTTGAGACCTTCTCTCACTTGCTATACTATTATCTTGTTTTGCTTTTTCTATTTCATAAAGTTTTGTTCTTAGCATTTTCATAGCATTGTCCCTATTTTGGAATTGTGACCTTTCTGTTTGACACTCTACTGTAATCCCTGTTGGCATATGTATTAATCTTACGGCAGATGAGGTTTTATTAATATGTTGTCCTCCTGCTCCTGATGATCTAAACACTTCCATTTTAATGTCTGCTGGGTTTATATCTATTTCTACATCTTCTACAACTGGAAGAACGGCAACTGTTACTGTTGATGTATGTATTCTTCCACTACTTTCTGTGTCTGGTACTCTTTGTACTCTGTGTACTCCGCTTTCAAATTTTAATCTACTGTATACACCTTTTCCTGTAATCATAAAAGATATTTCTTTATATCCACCAAGTCCTGTATCATTTTCGTTTAAAATTTCTACTTTCCAATGTTTTTTCTCTGCATACATTGAATACATTCTAAATAATGTCCCTGCAAATAATGCTGCTTCTTCTCCTCCCGCTCCTGCTCTTATTTCACAGATAATGTTTTTATCATCATCTGGGTCTTTTGGAATTAATAAAAATTTTAATTCTTCTTCTAATTTTGGAAGCTTTTCTTTTTTATCATAATATTCTGTTTCTGCAAGTTCTTTCATTTCTGGATCTTGCATTAATTCTTCTGCTTCTTCCATTTCTTGTTTTACTTTTTTATATTCTCTAAATTTTTGTACTAATTCTTCTAACCCTGCATGTTCTTTCATTGCTTTTCGCCATTCTGCTTGATTTGATATTAATTCTGGATCTGATATTTCCTTTGTTAATTCTTCATATCTTTTTTCTATTGCCTCTAATTTCTCAAACATTCTTATTTCTCCTTTACATTTTTTAACAATAGATATTATACTACATTTTATAGGTTATTACAAGAGTAAATTACCGTAGATATTCATTTTCTCTCCATAGTTTTCTATTAAAATAATATTTAAAATTTCAAAAAAACATAATAGCATTTATTTTACTATTATGCTTTTTTATCTTTATAATTCGCAATTATTATATGATATTATATTTTTATCTAATATGTTTTTTTCTCTTTTTGTACAAGTTAATAAAATTATTTGATGAGCTTCGAATTTATCATTTATGTATTTTAATACATTTTCTAACCTTTCATCATCAAAATATGCAAATGTTTCATCTAAGATAATTGGCATAGTTTCTTTAGATAAATCTTCTACCATAGATAATCTTAATGATAAATACAATTGGTCTATTGTTCCTACACTTAATTTAGAAGCTGGTATATAATCACCATTTTCTATTTCTACAATTAAACCTTCCTCATCATTAAATCTTATATTATTATATTTTCCATTTGTAATACTTGAAATATTTTTAGATAATTCTTGTGTAAATTTAGGTGTTACTGAATTTTTCATGTTATTATATGCATTTTCTAAAACCTGTTTTGCAAGTTCAAAACTTAAGTTATTTTCTTCTAAACCTAGCATCTCTTCTTTACTTGTTGCTAGTTCTTCTTCTATTTTTGATAAATTATCTATTTTCGGTTCTATATTTTTTTGGTCTAACTCTAATTTATGAAGTTCTATATTTGTACTATTTAGCTCATCTTGCTTATTTCTTAATTTAAACTCAACATTTTCTATGTTTATTATTTCATTTAATTCAAAGTTTTCTATTTTATTTAAATATTTATTTTTAATTTTTTCTTTTTCTAAATTTATTTTTAAATTATAATTATTTCTTAAATCTTTTAAGTTGTTTTCTAATTCAATATTATTATTTTCTAATATTTCTATTTGCTGGTTTAAATTATTTATTTCTAAATTCACACTATCTAACAATTCTTGTTTTTTACTTTTTTCTATTTCCTTTTTTTCTATCTTTTTATTTAATTTATTTTTTAATAAAAAGTAATAAACTAAAACTGCTGGTATTGTTAAGAAAATAGTACAATTTAATGCTATGTTTTTAATAAATATAAATTGTATTACATTTATTAATATTACTAAAATAGATAAAATTATTAATCTTTTATTTAAAGTTTTTCTCTCTTTTTCTATTTCCTTATTGGTCTTTACATCATCTAGCTCAATAGACAAAATATCGTTATTATCTATTTTCATTTCTTCTAATTTTTGTTTTAAATTATTTATTTTATAATTATTTTCACTTTTTATATTTTCTTGGATATTTATTTTTTCTTTTTCTATTTTCTCTTTTTCATTTAATGATTTTATTTCTTTTAATAAATTATTTTCCGTTTCTAATTTTTCTATTTTTTCTTTTAAATTATTTTTGTTTTCTTCTATTTCATATTTAAAGTCTTGGTATTTAGCTAATTCTTCTTTTTCTTGCTCTAATTTTTCTATTTTCCTTCCCAATACATTTATTGGTTTTTCTCTTGATTTTGATGTTCCTATCTCATCTAATTGTCTTTTATTTATCCTACTTAGTGCTTTTTTATATGAAACATTATCTTCTCCAGTTCCAACTAAATTAGCTATTTTTTGAACTAACATACTTTGTTCTTTATTATCTAATTTTACCTCTTGCTGGCTAACTACTAATGTAGATAAAAATAGCTCTTCATCCACTTTTGTTTGTTCGTAAAAAAATTCACTTCCCTTTGTTTTATCTATATTAAAGTCTTTTGATATATCTTCCTTATTTTCATTAAATATTTTTGGATTTTTCTTTTTAAAATCTCTTAAAACTTCATATTTATTTCCATTATCTAATTCATATTCAATTCTTCCTGAAAAATCCTCCCCACTCCATGGTAAAAATCTTTCATAATCTGAGTATTCTTTTCCTTTTTTAGTTTTAGATATTCCGTATAAACTATTTATTATAAATCTTAAAAGTGTTGATTTTCCCGCTTCATTTTTGCCATAAACTATGTTTATTCCTTGCTTTAAATCTATTTCTTTTTCTTTTAATTTTCCATAAGAATTTATTTTTATTCTATTTATTTTCAAAATATCACCTCTATTCTAAAGAATTTAGCCCTATTTCAATTGCTTTTTCTATTATTTCTTTTTTATCTTCTTCTGCATTTTCTAATTTTTCTAACATTTCTTTTACAAATAAGCCTCTTAATGTGTTTTCATTTGCTATTTTTTCTAATTCAATTGCTATTTTTGTTTCATCTTTTATTTTTATTATTCTTTCGTTTAAAATATATTTTAATAAATCATATTTATCTATTTCAAAATTTCTTCCGCCTACTAATATTATTTCCACATATTCATTAGGTTTAATTTCTAAAGAATTTATTTTTTCAATTAATTCTTCTTTTGAGTTTAAGTTTTCCACATTTAATTCTCTTCTTGTGAATAATTCTTCATCTAATGGTATAAATTCTAATTTTAAACCATTATTTATTCTTCCTACTATCATTCCATGCTCCCCTGGCTCATCAAAACCTAGGGAAACAGTAGAACCAGGATATATTATTTTCTTTTCCGAAGATAAATTATAATTAGATTTATGAATATGCCCTAATGCTACATAATCAAATCCTTTTTCTTCTAAAACTTTGCTTAATATTGGATTATATGGTTTATCATCTTTTTGACTTCCGTCTAAGTTCCCATGTATTACTAAAATATTAGGTTTTCCATTTTTCTCAAGCAAAAAATCTTCTATTTTGCAACTATTACAATAAAAGTCATCAAAACTATAACCATATATATTACAGTCTGGTTCTTCTACTTTTTCTATAAAAGAGTCAAATATTTTTACATTTGAATTCCAATTAAATTTATTGTAATATGAGTTTTTTACTTTTGGATCATGATTTCCTGCTGATATAAATATTTTTACATTTTCTATTTCTTTAAATAAGTTATTTATATACTCTATTGTTGTTTGTTTTACATATTCATGTTCATACAAGTCTCCCGAAATAAATAAATAGTCTACATTATTTTCTTTTATATATTCTATTATTTTCTTAAATACTTTTCTTTGTTCTAACCTTCTTAAGTCTCCCATTACTCCTTTATCTGATAGACTTGTAAATGCTCTATCTAAATGCATATCTGCAATATGTACAAATTTCATTTTCTCACCTCAAAAATATTCTACTATATTTTTTTTATTTTTACAAGTAATTTAGCGAATTTTTTTTCGCTTTATATAAACATAGTAATAACCATTAATGTTATTACTATGTTATCTCATCTTAAATATAGAATTGGTCGAAACGAACTATTTACTGTTGCTTTATCTGATGAAGAATTTCTAAAGTCTGTTTTAAAAAGTTCTTGAATTAAATCCTCTCTATTACCTCTATCAAAAAAATTTCCTCTATTTACATAATTACTTCCTGAACAATCACAAATTTCTGTTGTCCATTCCATACAATTGCTTGCCATATCAAATATATTACACACTTTATCTTGAATTTGTAAACTATTAGTTCCTTTGTTAGCTAAAACTGTATTAATTGTAGTTTGTTTTGAATATTTTACATTTTCCGAACATTTTTGTATAAATACTATCGCAGTATCCCATGCATAACTATTTATTAAGTCACTTACAAAACTTTCATCATTTCCATACATATTCCTACTTAGATTAGCCGCTTGCCTTTGACTAACAAAATTATATATATATTCATCACTTTTTGTTGATATTTTTGTTAAAAGTTCATCTTCCGTCTTTTCTGTTCTTTCCTCTGATGTCCTTGCTTCATATCTGCCTATATAATACCCTTTATTTTTACTTACAGACATTTTAAATTCTTCAATATTCTTTGCAACTATATTTCCAAAATTACTATTCTGCAATTCTTCAAATCCAACACCCATAATTGTATCTTTAATTTTATTGTTATCATGCTTTACTTCTTTTCCATCCTCATCAAAAGTATATCTATTTAATTCAATATTTACTTCACCTTTTTCTGTTTTAATACTTCCCACCGGTATCCATACAAATTGACTTCCTTTAGTTTCTTCATGTACTACATCTTCTATTACTATACCATCTTCTACATTGTCTTCTGGATTTACTACTCTAAATCCTTCTGGAACTTTTACTTTATTTCCTAAACTATCTATAAATTCTGTATTTTCTCCACTATAACTATTTAAATATCCTTCATAATTTGTTATTATATTTTCTTCATTTTTTCTTGCTTCTTCTGTTTCTTCTTTTGCTTTTTTTGCTTGGTTTAATATTCCATTTTCTCCTGTTAGCATGGCTATTGAAACACTTGCTAAAATTAATAAAACAATCACTGTAATAGCTAGGGCTATAAGTGTTATTCCATTTTCTTTTCTAAACATAATTTTTTCCTACCTTTTCTCTTGTATTTAAATCATTTTTATTTTACTTTAAAAATTATTGTCTATCAAGTACTACTTTATAGTATATTATTTTTTATTAATTACTATATTATGATTATTTATAAGAGGTGTAAATAATGGAAAAAGAAAATATAAAACCAATTGTTTTTGAAATTGAATATGGAAAAATAATTGTAAAATTAGATGATATTATGAAAAAATTAAATGTTTCTAATTACGAATTAAACAGTAAAGCAAATATAAAATTTCAGACAATACAAAATTTAAGAATAAACAAATCTTCAAGAATAGATTTCGAGGTTCTTGCAAAACTTTGCTATTCACTTGATTGTAAAGTAGAAGATATATTAGAATATGTGCCTAATAATAAAAAAGATGCACATTAGAAAAAGTTAGAAGTTTCAATTCTAACTTTTTAATGTGTATATAACTTTCCCCCAATATCTATGAAAAATATATAATAAATATTTTTTATTATTACTCCAATAACTCTTGCAACAATAGGGTTATTAGGATATAATCTCATTACAGCTAATTTATCCAAGCTGTATATATAGCAAAATTATCATATGTTAAATTTAAAACCTCTAATACTTCTTTGTTTTCTTCGATTTTATTTAAAATTTTCTCATTTTCCTTGTCTAATTTTATGTCTATATTATCTCTTCCGAATTTTGAAAAAGTATTGTAAACATTCCTTACTACAGGACCATGTTGCCATGCTTCAATATTTTCTTTAAATAAAGGTTTTCCGGTACATTGCTAAATTAATTTCTTGTGCATAATATAATAACTTTTGTAATTTTAAATGTGTTATTCCTTCATATACTTCATAATCATCATTAGTAGCTTCGTGTTCTCTTATTTCAGCATTATTTTTTAATAAAAACCATGTTGCAATTTCAATTGCGCTAAACATAGACCTCACTCCTTACTAATTTAATTTTATCTCCTCACATTGCTATACTATAATATTATTAAAAACATAAAAAGTCAATAATTTTTACAAACCTTTTTTCGTTTTTTAATAATTCAAACTATTTTCATCTAAAAGAAAATCATAAATGCTCATTAAAATAATACCATTTTCATAACGAGACCTTTTCACATTATCACCAACAATTATTATTTTCTTAAAAAAGTCATTTACATTTAATAAAGACCTTTGTTCTTGTTTTACTTTATCTACTGTTTTCATTTCCAAAGCAGACTGAATATATATTTTATTATTTCCTTTATTTGCCACAAAATCAATTTCTAATTGTTTCTTTTTATCACCTTCACGTATTTCAACAGAACCAACATCTACATTATATCCACGTTTTTTTAATTCTATATATATAACATTTTCCATGATATGTGAAATTTCTTCACTTTGCCTAAAATCTAAAAATGAATTTCTAATCCCCATATCTGTGAAATAATATTTTTGAGGAGTTTTAATAACTCTATTTCTTTTTACATCAAATCTTTTTACCTTTTCTATCATAAAAGCATCTTGTAGATAACCTAAATAATTATATATTGTTTTATCTGTCATTGTAGAAAATTTGTCTCTTTCTTTAAAATTATTTGATAATTTTAAAGGATTAGTTAAACATCCTATATCTGATGCAATTATTTGTACTAACATTTCTAATTCTTCTTTATTTTGTATTTTATTTCTATCTACAATATCATTAATATATACATTATCTTTTTGTGCCTTTAAATAATTTATTTTAGTATTATCAGTTTTTGAAAGCACAGTTAAAGGTAACCCTCCAAAAGTATAATACTCATTTAAAGCCTTTTCTTCAGAACCATCATATACTGAATAAAACTCAGAAAAAGATAATGGGTATACTCTTATTTCATCACCTCTACCTCTAAATTCTGTTACAATATCAGATGACAAGAATTTTGAATTACTTCCTGTTACATATATCTCTAAATTATTAATATGCATAAAGCCAATTAGAACCGCCTCAAAATCTTTTACTTCTTGCACCTCATCTAATAATATATAATATTTATTTTTATCTTTTATTAAACTTCTTATATATTCATCTAAACTATCTGGCTCTAAGTATTTCTTATTTTTATTTTCATCTAAACTAAGTTGTATAATATGCTCTTTATCAACTCCTTGCTCTATAAGATAATTTTTAAAAATTATATTTAACAAATATGATTTACCACATCTTCTAATTCCTGTAATTATTTTAATTAAGCCATTATCTATTCTATCTATTAGCTCTTTTAAATAGTAGTCTCTTTTTATTTCCATTCTCAAACCCCCATTACGAATTTTTTCCGTTTACAGAACTTTTTCGTAATATTATATTCATTTTAATTATTAATTATACATTTTTTAAGTAATTAAGAAAATTTCTGTATTAGAAATGCTTTAGTAAGAAGTAATTACAGAAATATAGCAAGATGAATTTACTCCACATTTGATTATTTAATAATATTTTTTAAAAACTTATTACAAAGAACTTAGAAAATAAAGATTCATATGTAAAAGAATTATTTGAAAACGATAATTAAAGCAAGTTTTTAGATTAAGTGGTTTTTCGTAGGGAATAAAAAGGGTAGAAAAACCACAGGCAAGGCGTAAGCCTTGAATCTAAAAACTTGCTCCTTTTCCCTAAAAGAAAAAAGTTAGAAAACATGCATTTTCTAACTTTTAATAATAACTGTATTTTTCCTCCGTCCCCAAAAACAGTTTTACTCATCAATAGGTCCGAACAACTCATCAAACTTAGCCTCTAACTCTTTTTGTAAATCATACGTATCATCATCTTCAGGCTCTTGAGGTAAAATAGGAGCATCATCAAAATCCTCCAAGCTCAAAGGCTGAATATCTTGTTTTGCACTCTTCTCTTCCTTGACCTCATTTTTAGATTTAGTTTCTATTTCTGCTTTAACTTCTACACTCTCTTTTTCCTTAGGATTTACATCCTCTGGTTCATCTTCAAACAAATCATCCAAAGACTCAACCTTCAAATCCTTAGCTTTTTCTTTATTATCCTCTTCTTCCACATAAGGATTATAAGGGTTATACTTTCTCCAAGTACCTCTATCTTTTTCTCCAATATCATTGTGACTAATCTCGCAAGCAGCAAGTTTCTTTGCTATAGGATGTTTAAAATAATAATATTTTTCTGCTTTAACAGGTTTTATACCTTTTTCAAATATAATACACAAATCATTATCTAATCTTCTAAGCTCATCAGGAGTCATCAAAGCTCTTGCCATAACTTGATCTGAAACTGATTTTCCAGTTTTCCAGTTTTGCCTATCTCTATTTACAGAAATACTATCTCTTTCAATAGTTTTTTCTCCTAATGCTTTAGAAAAATATTCAACTGTTTTATATGAGTTACTTCCTAAAAATACATGTGTATCACAGTTACCCATGATAGTCTCATAAGATTTTTCATAAACTGCCTCTAATTGATCAACATTCTGTAAAATAACACTAAAAGAAATTCCTCTACTTCTTGATGTTGATATTTTTTTATCAAAATCTGGTATTTTACCAATATTTGCAAACTCATCTAATATGAAAAAGGTTTTTTCTTTTAATCTTCCACCATTTAAATCAGCATAATCATATAATTGTTGTATCATTTGAGAGAAGAAAATTGTAAGTAAGAAATCATATGCTGTATGTGTGTCTGATGATATAACATATACTGCTGTTTTCTTATTTCCTATTTCTTCAAAATCTATTGTATCGGTTGATGTTAGCTCTGCTATTTCTTTTGAATCAAATTTACCAAGTTTTGCTTGTAATGAGCTTAAGATAGATCCATATGTCTTTTCTGGTGCTATTTCGATAGATTTATAGTTCATTCTTGCTGGGTGGTCATATGGTAGTTGACTCATTAATTCTGAAAGTAAATTACTTCCACCTTTGTTATTTGCTGCTCTAACAAGTTCTGCACAACTTGCTAAGTTTTGTTCTTCTTCTGGTCTTGTTGCTATTAAATAATATATTAAAGCCTTTAATAACAATTCTGCCATATCATCCCAATATGGGTCTGAACTCGAACTTTCTGATTGTTGCCCTTTTACAACTGTATTTGCTATTACATCTACATCTAATTCTGATGAAATATGCATAAGTGGGTTATATCCATCACTATATTGTGGTCTTACTAAATTTAATACTTTAATATCATAGCCTTGTTCTTTTAAATATCCTGCCGTTCTATCATATAACTCTCCTTTTGGGTCTGTAAATACATATGAACCTAAACATTGATATGCATTTGGTATTGAATATGAGGCTGATTTACCAGAACCTGATCCGTCCAACTACTAATACATTTATATTTCCTCTTTTATCTAATGGCAAGTAATTGTCCTCTGCAAGAATTATTCCTTTATTCTTACTTAAAATAGTATATTGTTCTCCTCTTTGTGACCAGTCACTTGAACCATGCTCTATATCTGAATATTCGTTTTTAGGTGCTGATCTAACAAATCCTATAAAGAAAAATACTGTATAAAAAATTGTTACTACCAACAATGTTGATATAAAATCTCCAACTGCTTCACTTGAAAACAGGTTTCCTAATGTTCCAATTGGATTTGTAATAGATGTTCCAAATGTTTCTATAAAAACATCCAATTTAAATACACCATCCAGCCCTGCAACATGTGCACTATAACTAAATGGTGAAACAAATACTATGGCAATTACTATCCATAGTATTGCATATACAATAAAATACTTTCTATTTCTTCTTATTGCTCCTTCTACTTTATAATTCATAACAAATACCCCTACTCTTTTGTTCTATCTTGACTCTCCATCTCTTTTTGTTTGTTTTATTCCGCCTTTTTCAGCTGGTATTGTCATTCCAGCTTCTAATTCAGTACTAAGCACCTCTCTTTTTATTTGATTAGGTGTTTTCATCTCAGTATTCTTTTTAGTTGCTTTTTCTTCTTTGCTTTGTTTATCAAAATATTCTTGCATTTCAACTCCAACAATTGTAAAATTGTCATTCATTCCTGCTGGACTTTCAATATAATCTTTGTTCTCTGTCATTGTTTTCATGAACTTTCCTCCCTATTTCTCTCTTACTTCGAATGCGAAATAAGATTTATATGGTTTTAATTTACATTTTCCTTTTACTTCATTTGTTTTCTCATCAAAATAAAGTGTTGGTTTTATTTCTTCTGTTGTTTCTGGGTCTATAATAGAAATTTGTCTTTTTAAGTTAGGTGTGTATTGAAATTCTTTGTATTCTACTGGCTCTTCCGCATAAATTGTCTCAAATTTAAATGGTGATGGTTTTTTTGTTATTTTTACTTCATCTCCAATTAAAATGCCGTTATTAATAATTACTTTATCTTCTCCAAAAGATAAAATAATTAATTGGTTTCCATCATCTTGTGGATCTTCTACATAAAATGTTTTCTTATTATATTTCCCAACGAGTTCTTCTGTACATTCAAGTCTACCTACTGTGTATTTTGGATATTCATTTAAATATTCTTTTTTAGTCTTGTAAACTTCATATATTACAGTTTTTACTCCTTCTGGATCTGTTATACTAAAATGTTTTCCTTGTATAGCGTCCATTTTTTACACCTCACTTCTATGATTTAATCCATAGCTTGTCTTTTGTTAAACACTATATTAATTATAGCTAAAAATCAACCTTTTGTCAATACAAAATTTATGTTAAGTCTATTTTTTTAACTCCTTGGATTAAATTTTGATATTTCACTTAATTTTTTATACATATTTTTTTCCTCTTTACTTAAATTCTTTGGTACAACTACTTTTACCTCTGCTATTAAATCTCCTCTTCTTTCTTTACTTGCAAAATATCCTTTATTAGGTATTCTTAATTTTTCTCCTGTTTGTATTCCTTCTGGTACATATATATTTGTTTCATCATCAATTGTTTTTACAGTTGTTCTTGTTCCTAAAGCTGCCTCCCAAGGTGTTAATAATAAATCTGTATATATATCATAACCTTCTAATTTGAATTTTTTATCATTTTCTATATTTATTTTTATTAATAAATCTCCATTTTTTCCACCATATTGTCCTTCTTTTCCTTGGCCTATTAATCTAATTTTTTCTCCATTTCGAATTCCTTTTGGTATTTTCACACTATAAATTTTATTATTTCCCATTACGTCTTTTAGTACTATTTGTTTATCTAATCCATAAAAAGCATCATAAATACTTACATTTATTTCAGTTTCTATATTTTCTCCCTTTACCGGGTTTTTCTTAGGTTTTTCTTCTTTTTTGTTTTCTTCTAAATCCCCTAAAAAGATATTAAATATAGCTCCTTTTTGTGATTTTTCAAATGCTTTTGGTCCTTTACCGAATTTAGAGTTCCATATTCTATCATATTTTCTTTTTGATGATGGAACTGATAATACTTTATATGCTTCATTTATATCTTTAATTCTTTCTTCTGCTAAATTATCACCAACATTTAAATCTGGGTGGTATTTTTTTGCAGCTTGTCTATATGCTTGCCTTATTTCATCTATTGATACATGACTTGTTTCTAAATCTAATATTTTGTAATAATTTTTTAAAACCATTTCCTAACATCCTCCCAAAAATTTGGTAAATTCATTTTATCACATAATCATGCAAAAATCTATATTTTTTCTAAATTTCCATTTGCTTTCTTATCCAAGACATAATTACTTCTACTACATAGCTCTTTTGTTCTTCTGATAATTCTATATTTTTAGGTATTTTATGCCATTTATTTAGACAACCTCTGCAACAACAAGCTGTTGCATGCTGAGCAATAAATACTGGATGTCCTCTTGTTGGTGTTTGTTTCCCGTCATTTTTTATTTCTTTTGGTGCTAATCTTTTCTCCACAAAATCTCTTGCATGTTTTTCTATTGTTTCTATTCCTTTTTCTTTTACATATTCTTTATCTTTATTTTTTAAGTAAAAACTACTTCTAAATTTTGATTTTGATAAACTCTCTAATATTCTATTTACTCTCTGATTTTCTTGCAAAATACACATCTCCATTAATCTATATAATATATATAATTTTCTTTTCTTGGCTTTAAATTTCCTTCTTCTTTCTTATAACCTAATATACAATTTCCTATTCCTTCATATTCTTCTGGATTTATTCCTAAATTTCTTAATATCTCTTTTCCTTCTTCTGTTTCAAATTCTTCTTTTGCTCTGTGTATCCAGCAACTTCCTATTTTCAAAGAATTTGCTGCAAGCATTAAATTTTCCATAACTAGGCTTCCATCATAGATATAAGTTGGTACATCTTTTTTACTAAGTACTACTAAAACAACTGGTGCTCCATAAAATGGGTCTATTTCTGCTCCCATTATTTTTGCATTTAATTTTGATAATTTATCTCTTATTTCTTTATTTGTAATAGCAATTATAATACTTGATTGTTTTCCCATTCCACTTGGTGCATATGTTCCCGCTTCTACTATTTTTTCTATTATTTCTTTTGGTACCATTTTATTTTCATATTTTTTTATACTTCTTCTTTCCTTTATATTCTTAATAACTTCATTCACACTAATCACTCCTAACAAATAATTTTATATAAATATATTTAGATATTATCATAAGAAAAAGAAAAAAGGAAGGCTACTTCCTATTTTTCTAAAGCTAATTCTATTAAATTTAATTTTTTTATTTTAACAATAAAATTTTATTTTTCCTGCATTAATTATTTTCCATTTTTCGACAATTTGAAAATAATGTAACGAAATATCTTCACAAATGATGTTTAATTCTTTATCTGGAATTTTACTTTTATTGTGACAAACTATACAGCCCCCTGCTTGTGTTAGCCATACTTTAGTACTGTTCGCCTTTGGATTTCCTTTTGAAATATGAACATGAATAGGTTCATTATTTTCATTTGTCCAAAAATAGATTTTATATCCGCTTTATTTCAAAAATACTAGGCAATCTTCAAACCTCCTAAACGTGCATATTTGAAAAAGAAAGATGCTCCATTTTTAGCAATCTGCATAAAGTTATTCTTCTCCTCGTCAGAATAATTGCCATCTTCTAAAACAACATTATAACTAGGAAGTTCAATTACATAAGTATCAAATCCATTTTCATTTGCTCTTTCAAAAGTAATACAAATATATTCTTCTCCATTTTCTTTTTTTCCAACGCCTGAAAATACTCCGATTGTTCCGTCTGGATATTTAGCAAATTCATATGTCATTATATTTCACTCTCCTATCTTTCTTATCATACACTAATATTATAATATATTTTACTTTAAAAATCTACCTACTTTAAAATTTTTCTAAAGCTAATTCTATTAGTCTTGTTATTAATTCTTTATATGAAATACCACTTTTTTCAAACATCTTAGGATACATACTAATATCAGTAAATCCTGGCATTGTATTTATTTCATTTATTATTATTTTATTTGTTTTGTCTTCTACAAAAAAGTCAACTCTTGATAAACCTTTTCCATCTATTGCTTTAAAGGCTTTTATAGCTTGTTTTCTTATTTTATCTGATATTTCTTTTGGAAGCTCTGCTGGTATTTCTGTTCTTGACTCTTCATTTTTATATTTAGCATCATAGCTATAAAATTCATCTGCTGCTTTTATTTCACCAACACAAGATGCAATTACTTCTTCATTTCCTAAAACAGCACATTCTATTTCTCTTCCATTTATTCCTTGTTCTATTAAAACTTTATTATCAAAAGATGCAGCATATTCTATATTTTCTATAAGTTCTTTTTCATTTTCTGCTTTTTTTACTCCTACACTTGACCCCGAATTTGATGGTTTTATAAACATTGGAAATTCTAAGTCTTTTACTATATTTTTTGCTACTTCTTTAATATCCATTATACTTTCATTAAAGTTTTTATCTACATAAATATAGTTTTCTTTATATTTTCTTACATATTCATATGGAGTCTGATTTAATCCTGCTTTTTCAAATACTATTTTTGTATAAACTTTATCCATACCAACACTAGATGCTAATACTTTGCAACCTACATATGGTATTTTTAATAATTCAAATAGACCTTGTATAGTTCCATCTTCTCCATATAGTCCATGTAATACTGGAAATACTACATCTAACTTTTGTAAATATTCTACTATATTTTCTATTTCAATTATATTTTCAACTTCTGCTCCTAGTTCTCTTTTTTTACCATCTTCAATAAATATATACCATTTCCCTTGTTTATCTATATATATTGGAAACACTTCATATTTTTTTCTATCAATATTTCCAAGTATTGAACCTGCTGATACTACGGATACCTCATTTTCTGTTGACATTCCTCCGAATATAATTCCTACTTTTATTTTTTCCATAATTTAACCAACCTTTCCGCTATTTTATAAAATCCCATTCCATTTGAGGCTTTAAATAAAATAACATCATTATTTTTTACTATTTTTTCTAATAAAGGTTCTATTTCCTCTTTATTTTCTAAATAATAGATATTTTCTTTATCCATTTTTTCTTTTTCTACTTCTGCTATGTATTTTGCATTTTCTCCGCATGCTATTAATATATCTATTTTATTTTTTACAACCTCTTTACCTACTTTTCTATGTAATTCTTCTGAAAAGTCACCTAGTTCAAACATATCACCTAGCACTGCTATTTTTCTTTCTTTAAATTCTGATAATACTTTTAATGATGCTGTCATTGACTCTAAACTTGCATTATATGCATCATTTATTATTTTTATACCATTTTTTAGTTCTACTATATCCATCCTTTTTTTAGTAAGTTCAAAATTTTCTATTCCTTCTTTTATTTTATCTTCTTCTATTTTTAAAACTTCTCCTACTGTTATTGCGCATAAAGCATTTAATATAAAATGTTCTCCACCTACTGGTACATTTATTTTTTCTTCTAAATTATTTATTTTACAAGTAAATGTACTTTTATTTTCTTCTAATTTAATATCTTTTGCCATAATATCACTTTGTTCTTTAATTCCATAGGTTTTTATATTATAGTTTTCTTTATTTTCCTTTTGCCACTTATGTAGTAGGTCATTATCATTATTAACAATTACTGCTTTCTTTTTATTTCCTTCTAATATTTCTAATTTTGCTTTTAATATATTTTCTCTTGACCCTAAATTTCCTATATGTGATGTTCCTATATTTGTTATTATACAAATAGTTGGATTTGCAATTGAGCTAAGTAATGATATTTCACCAAAATGGTTCATTCCCATTTCTAAAACTGCTACTTCTTCATCTTGTAATCTAAGTATTGTAAATGGTAATCCTATATTATTATTATTATTTCCTTCTGTTTTTAATGTTTTATATTTTTTTGATATTACATTTGCTACTATATCTTTTGTACTTGTTTTTCCCACACTTCCTGTTATTGCAATTACTGGTATATCATATAAACTTCTTTTATATCTTGCTATACTATACAGAGCTTCTAATGTGTCTTCTACTTTTATTATATTTTTATCTGTCCATTTTTTTAGTTTTTCATCTTCTATTTCCACATTTTGTACAATAACTGTGGAAGCTCCACTTTCTAATGCTTTTTCCCAAAATATATTTCCGTCAAAGTTTTCTCCTTTTATTCCTATATAACAATCTCCTTCTTTTATTGTTCTTGTGTCTTTTGAATAACTTTTGCAAATGTATTCTTCATTTCCTACTAATAATCTTCCTTTTGTTACTTCTATTATATTTTTAATACTTAAATCTTTCATAAATTCTTCCTTTCTTCTTTTGCTAAATTATATGTCTTTTTATTGTTTTTTGCAACCACATTGTTAGCATTTTTGTTTTAAAGCCCAAAAATATTAAATAGAACTTTTAAATCTCAAATAGTTATGTGCAATAAAATCATGATTTTGTTGACTTTTTTGCACATAACTGTTATAATGTCTATAGGAGGAAAATTTATGGAAAGAGAAATTATTAAAAAGTTAATTGAATGGAAAAATTCTAAAAAAAGAAAACCTTTAATTGTGCAAGGTGCAAGACAGGTCGGTAAAACTTATATAATAAAAAAATTCGGAAATATGTATTACGAAAATATAGTATATGTCAATTTTGAAAAAAATAAACAGATTAGTAATCAAATAAATGATGATATTAACCCACTTGAAATAATTAATAAATTAGAATTATTTTTTAATGAAAAAATTACACCAGGAAAAACTTTAATTTTTTTTGATGAAATACAAGCAAATGAAAGAGCCCTTACATCTTTAAAATATTTTTGTGAGGAACTTCCCCAATATCACATAATAGCTGCTGGTTCTTTACTTGGTATAAAAATTAATAGCAAGAACTATTCATTTCCAGTAGGTAAAGTACAAATAATAAATATGTATGCATTATCTTTTAAAGAATTTTTAAAAGCATTGGGAAAAGAAAATTTAATAAAAGAAATAGAAAAACACTATATTTCAAATGAAAAGATGGATAATGATATACACTCTCTTTGTTTAAAATTATATAGAACCTATTTAGTTGTTGGTGGTATGCCAGAAGTAGTGCAAACATATTTAGATGAGAAAAAAGTAATTGGAACAATTGATATTCAAGCAGAAATTTTAGAATCTTACGAAAATGATATGACAAGATATGCAAAAAATGATGAATCTAATAGAATAGTTTCTGCATTTGATTCTATTCCTTTACAATTAGCAAAAGAAAATCAAAAATTCCAATACAAGGTTATTTCTAAAGGCGGAACATCTAGTATCTTTGGTGAAGCTATTTTATGGCTTAAAAATAGCGGTATAGTTCATCAAGTATTTAAGGCTAACCCTCAAGTGCCAATAGAAATGTACAAGGATTTGACATCTTTTAAACTATATATGAATGATGTTGGGTTATTTGTAAATAAAGCTGGTTATCCGTTATATCAAGTAGAGCTAAATACTGGTCTTTCTATGATAGCAATGGGACCTTTAACAGAAAACTATGTTGAAAATGAACTTAGAATAAATGGTTATGAAACTTATTATTGGGAATCAAATGGAAGAGCCAAAATTGATTTTTTAATTCAAAAAGAAACAGAAATAATACCTATTGAGGTAAAATCTAAAGAACATACAAAATCAAAAAGTCTAAATCTTTATATGCAAAAATATAACCCAAAAACTGCAATACGTATTTCTGAAAAAAACTTTGGTTTAGAAAATAATATTAAATCTGTACCATTATATGCTGTATTTTGTATATAAGAAGAACTGGAATTATTTTCAGTTCTTTTTATCGTTGCTATGTTTTATTAAAACCTTATTTCATAATTTTGAGGCGTTTTATTTCATATTTTTGTGGTATTTCATTTCCAATTTTTGTGGTAATGCAAAAAAGATAGTAAAATTACTACCTTTAAAACTAATTAATATTATTTACAGTCATCTCATAATTATACTTAACTTCACTTTGTGTTAATGGTCTATTATATACTCTTGATGCGTATATTTCTCCATAGAACGAATATTTACGATTTTCTGTATCATTTTCTGGTCTATAAGTTTCATATATATCTGATCCTATTTGTATTGGCGTATTTTCAGGAGTATTTATTAAATTTTGTATATTTCCTAAATTGGTTGTTTGAGTTTTTACTCCATTTATATATAATACTCCATTATCATTCTTTATCTCAGGATTATATGTATATGTAATATAATACATATTATTTTCTTCTATATTTGTATTTGTAGTAAATCTATTGTTCATTATCCAATTTCCTTCTTCATCTTGAATCCCCCATCCACTTCCACCTATGTCTATTGTTAATGTTGCTTTTTCACTATTCTCATAATTCAAGTAAAGAAAAAAACCATTACTTGCCTTAGTTCTTTTCATCATTAATATTTGTGCTATATTTGAACTTCCTTTACCTTTTAATGTAAAATATATCTCTAATGTTATTCCTTTACTATAATCAGAATTATCTTTCACTTCTATTCCATCATCTATTCCATCGAACATTAAACTATTTTCCGTCCAGCCACTATTTTCTTCTCCTTCTTTAAAGTTATGTAGTATTGCATCTCCCCAAGAATTAGAATTTGTTATGTTTTTTGGATCTGCTGAATATACTAATCCATCTTTTATGCAAAGTAGTTCATTTGTTACTATTCTATGTTTTTCTTCATTGAATTTTATAAATTCTCCTGTTTCATAGTCTATTATATAAGAATTTTTTAATTCATAATCTGTTACATCTTCTGGTTTTAAATAATACCATCCATTTGCATATGTTGTTCCTGTTTCTGAATCTATTATACTTTTTGTGTCTTCTACTGTATTAAATTTTACCTCTTTTAACTCTTCTCCTATTTTTTCTTTTGTTAATTCTTCTTCTATAATTATTAATCTTATATATTCTTCCTCACTTGCTATTTCTGTTACCTCTTTTGCTTTTTTTGCTTGATTTAGTATTCCGGTTCTCCCCTGTTAGCATAGCAATTGAGACACTTGCTAAAATTAATAAAACAATCACTGTAATAACTAGGGCTATAAGTGTTATTCCATTTTCTTTTTTATACATTTTACCACCTCTTTTGTAATTTACAAAAATATTTTACAACTAAATGGTTGTAAAGTCAATACATTTATTTGAATGTATGTAAAATATATTTATTGGAGGTTCATTTATGTATTTGAAAAGATTAAAAGATTTACGAGAAGATAATGATTTAAAACAACAAGATGTTGCAAATGTTTTAAATATTAAACAACAACAATATAGTCTATACGAAACAGGAAAAAGAGATCTACCATTTGAGCTTGCTATTATTTTAGCTAAGTTCTATAATACTTCTTTAGATTATATCGCTGAACTAACTAATAATAAAGAGAAATACAAATAGAACTTGTTAAATTACTTTCATTTTAACAAGTTTTATTTACTTATTGGGCATTTTGATTTTTTATTTTATTTGTTGCTACTATTACTTTTTTCATAAGTATTTTAATATTTATTAAAAATAAAATTAATGCAAAAAAGAAAATAAAAATATCACAAAAATTAGAATTATCTATTACAATATCTGGTATCTTAACTGCTACATTTACAATATCTCTATTTTGGCTATATATAAATCGCTAAGAGCTTGGAACTACTCCAAGCTCTTTTATTGTTACCGTTTTATTGATTAATTATTTCAAGACTTTTAATTATGTAATAATAGCACTCTTCATTTATTTTATTTATTACTTTTAATCTTTTTTTATATTCTTTAGGAATTTCAAAATTTATCTCTTCCATAAATTTTTTATTATATTTTTCCATTATCTTTTTGTTGCTCTTAATTAAACTTATTAAGTATAGAACTTTACTAGCTGCTGTTAAAACCTCCTTGTCAATTAAAAAATTTTTTTCTAACATAAAATTTTTAAATTTTCTTACACCAACAATAATTTTTTCAAGATTATTTTTATTTTTTCTATATATTATATCATTTGTAAAATCTTCTATATCATCTAAAACTTCTTTATATGTGGTATTTTTTAGCCTTCTGTATCCAATTTCTCTAGTTGATATACTTATAAAACTTTCTTTAACTTCTTCTATGTTTTCTGCCTCATTAAATAATTTATCAACATCATATAATTGTTTCATAAGTTCTAATTCTTTGCCTGAATTATAACTTATTCCTATTGTTTTTGTTGCTAATGTTGTCAATTTATCTCCTAGGATACTTTCTATAGATGGTATTTTAACTTTAATATTAGATGATACTTTTAATTTATAATTTTCTATCTTTTTTTCAATTATTTTAGGATATTCATTTTTTTCAAAAGCAATATCTAATAATATGTATTTTTCTGAATTGTCTGTTACTGAATTGAAGAAAAATTTATAATGTTTTAAATCTATTTTTTTATTGGATTTATTGTTTCGTATATTTTCCTCAACTCTTGTAAAAACTTCTTGATTTTTTATTATTCTATTTAATACATATTCTACTCTTTCTTTGCTTTCTCCGTGTTATTATATCCACATCAACAGAAAATCTTTTTAAATCATTTAATAACAATACAAGAGATGTTCCACCTTTAAAAATAAATTTTAGTCCTTCACTTACTAAGTTTTCTAATAAATATAGAGCTCCAATTGTTTTTTCTAGTAGTTGTAAATCTGCTGATGGATTTTCTCTTTTTAGTATTACTATTGTATTTTTAAGAAAATTTATATCTCTTAAATTTTTAGATAGCATATTCTACTCCTTCAACTTATATTTTTTTGGTATATCTAATTTATATATAAATTCTTTATATTTATCTATATTTGTACGTAAACTAGCATATTTAATTACTTTCTTAAAATTAATATCATATTTTTCAAAAATATTTTGGTAAATATTTTCTAGTTCTTTTCCTTGATATGAAATATATAATTTATCTACATATAAATCAACCATAACCTTTTCTATAGTTATATATTTTTTGTTTTCTAACTTTTCTAATGGTGATTTCAAAATTAATTGTTTTACAATTATTAATTTTTCCTCATTTAAGAATAACCCTCTGTTTTCATTTAATATTTTTGAAGTTATAACTGTAAACTTTTTTCCAAAATGTTCTTTCAATAAATTTACAACTAATTCAATTGCTATTTTTTCTACTTCTACTATTATATAATTATTTACTGCATAATGTAAAGTAAATTCATTTAATAATTCCGTATTCCATACAGTAAAATTAATTTTAGAATATTCTTTTTGTATCAAATTATAAATTTTATTTTCTATATCATTTTCTTTATATTTATAAACTTCTTTAGTTGCTATAATATATTTATCTTTGTCAACTTCTTTTATAATATTATTTCTTTTTAATATTCCTAAAATGTTTCTAAATGTCTTTTCATTTTTTGTATTATAAATTTCCTTTACAATTTTTTTAAAATCTTCTCTTTCAAAAATATTATTTTTAAATCTTTTATTAAGTTCCTCCGAAACTTTAATATATTTCATTTCTCACCTCGTGTGCTTTTTTCTTTTTTATTCTATTTAGCATTTTGCCCACTTATATTATAACATTTATTTTTTATTCCGTCAAACCTATTAGAAATATGTAACCTTTATTTTAAAAAGCCTAGGAGTTTCCTCCTAAGCTCTTTTTTGTTATTTTTCTACCGCTCTATTTGCTATTTCTATTGCTTTTTTTACAATATTACCACAGTCTTTAGATGATACATTTGCCCAAGAACCACCATCGTTTTTAACTGTATCATATACACCTAATTCCTTTGCTATTTCTTCTCTTAAATTATTTGATATTAACTTACTCATAATATCCTCCTTGTAAATTTTCTTTAAATTAGAAAATTTCTTAAATTGGATTCATAAAACTTTATTTTAAGTTTTATAATTATAGTATATACAATTTTTCAAATTTTATTTTGACAATTTTTTATAAAAATATATTTTTTTAGACAAAAACATGTTATAATAAAATAGATATTATCTAAAAGGAGACGTAAATGAGTACAAAGCAAATTGAAAAAGAGTTGGAAAAAGATAATAAAGAATTAGAAAAGAATTTAAAGAAAGAAGAAAATTCACAAACAGAAAATGATAAAAATAGTGAGCCAATTCAAGAATTTACACCTGTAATTAAAGAAAAGAAAAATCCTTTATCTATTTTAGGTATTTTACTTTTTATAATTATTACTATACTGGTTATAGCTTTTCTGATTTTCACAGGTTATAATGCATTAAATCAAAATATAATTTCTGGTGTATATATTCAGGATTTAAATGTTTCAAATATGAGCAAATCAGATGCTAAAGAACAGTTAGAAACTTATATTCAAAATTCTTTACCAGAAGAAATAACATTAAAGCATGGAGATTACCAAACAACCATATCATTATCTCAAATTAATGTTAGTTTTGATACAAAAAGTGCAATAAATAATGCATATAATGTTGGAAGGCAAGGAAATCTTTTCCAAAATAATTTTTATGTTTTAACTACAATGTTCGGTAAAGTAAATATATCACCAAAATTGAATTTAGACGAAGAACAATTAACACAAAACTTAAACGAAATATCTACACAATTGCCTGATAAAGTTATAGAAAGTAGTTATTACATAGAAGATAATAATTTAATAATTACAAATGGTAAAAAAGGAAATGTTGTTGATATTGATGCTACAATAGAAAAAATCAAAGCCACAATTTCAAATTTTAATACAATAAATGATCCAATTGAAATTGCAGTAAAAGAACAAGAACCCCAAGCAATTGATATTGATAAAATCCATAATGAAATATATAAAGACCCTAAAGATGCATATTATACACAAGATCCATTTGCTGTATATCCATCTGAAAATGGTTTAGATTTTAATATTTCTATTGAAGAAGCTAAAAATATGTTAGGAGATCAGTCTGCTGAAGAATATACAATACCATTAAAAACTCTATATCCTAATGTTACAACAAATATGATAGGAACAGAGGCTTTCCCAGACTTACTTTCTGAATATTCAACAAAATATTCTACTTATGATAGAGACAGAACTACAAATTTACAACTAGCTGCAAATAAAATCAATGGAACAGTTCTAATGCCTGGTGAAACTTTTTCATATAATAAAGTAGTTGGTGAAAGAACTATTGCTGCTGGATATAAAGAAGCTCCTATATACGTAAGTGGCGAAGTTGTTGATGGTTTAGGTGGAGGTATTTGTCAGATAACATCTACTCTTTACAACGCTGTTGTTTATGCTAATTTAGAAGTAACTCAAAGAAGTAATCACCAATTTGTACCATCATATGTTTCAGCAAGTAGAGATGCAACTGTTGTTTATGGTTCTATTGATTTTCAGTTTAAGAACAATAGAAATTACCCAATAAAAATAACATGTTCTGTTTCTGGTGGTATTGCAAAATTCCAGATATTCGGTCTAAGACAAGATGATGATTACCAAGTTGAAATTTCTTCTTATGTAACAGGCAGAACTGCTACTGCAATATATTCAGAAGCATATAAAATATTAAAAAGAAATGGTCAAGAAGTAAGTAGACAATTACTTTCAAAGGATACATATAAAAGACATTAATATAAGAAAGTCGTTTTGAGGCCGGAGGAAAAAAACGACTTTCTTTTTTTATTTTTGTAAATCTATTACTTTATCTCCTTTTGTTGCTCCCCATGGTGCTGTTTCTAATAATTTCTCATTATAAATTGTTACTTTTTCTAAATTACTACAATTTGCAAAACAATTTGCTCCAATACTTTCTACACTATTAGGTATTTCAATTTTTTCTAAATTCGAACAATAATTAAACGAATCTTTTATTTCTTTTACACCCTCTGGTATTATTATATTTGTCATTTGTATCTGATTATGAAAAGCTCTATCTGATATTATTTTTACAGAACCATCTATTGTAAATGTTCCATTTATCTGGTATAAAACTGTCACTAATTTTTTAGGTTCTGTTTTTGTATATAATACATTATTTTCTACTACATAATTTTTGTTTTCTGAATCTATTGTTACTGTTCCATAATAGTGAGTATATTTGAACAATGCATCTATATTAGTTACATTTTTTCCTATTTTCAATTCTTGAAGATTTTTAGATGCTCCGTTAAAAGTTTGATTTCCAATAGTTTGTAATGAATTAGGTAAAATTATAGTCTTTGCGTTTTCTGCTGCAATAAAAGAATACCTTGCTGTATTTAATATACCAATACTATTTTCTTCATCTTCTAAATCTACAATTTCTTCTTTTGAATAGCATAATATTATTTGTTTTGTATCTTTCGTATATAATATTTTATCTTCTGTTGACACAGCAAATTTTTGATTATTACCTTCTATTTCTACTTCTTCTATTGAATTTGGGAAAGTTCCTCCATCATATATTGTTATATTTTGTACAGTTTCAGGTATAATTATTTTTTTTATATTTTTATAATTATTTATAGATAATTCATAATTTGTAATTCCGTTTGGTATCTTAAATGTATCTATACTTTTTAAATAATTATCTGAAGCAAATAATATTGAGTTTTTATCCTTCGGCATTAGTAACCCCTCTTCATACACAAATTTTGCTTCTTCTCCATCTTTCTCATTTACCGTAATTTTGTTTAACTTAGTATTTCCAAAAAAAATATTATTTCCTATTGTTTCAACTGTTGACGGTATTATTATTTCCGAAAAACTTGTATCACGAAATGCTCCTTCACCTATTTTCTTTAATCCCTCACTTAGTTCTACTTTATTTAAGCTGTAGCATCCATTAAAAGTGCGTAATTCTATATTTTCCACTTTTTCAGGTATTGATACTTGTTGTAATGAAGCACAATATAAAAATGAATATCCTTTCATTATAATTAAACTTTGTGGTAATGTTACATTTTTTAGATTTGAACAATTTCTAAATGCTTCTTCTCCTATCTCTTCTACACCCTCTTGCATTATTACTGTCTCTAATGTACTATTATATGCAAATGCATTTGCTTGTATTTTCTTTACTGTCCCCGGTATTATTATTGTTTTTAATCCTTCATTTGCAAATGCTCCTTCTCCTATTTCTGTTACATTATCTGGTATTGTTACTGTTCCATTTTCGTCCATTAATGCTAAATTATTTCCAGTAGATAATAATACTCCATTTTCATCTATATCATATGGATTTACTTTTATTCCTAACTCCTTAGCTATTTTTATTTCATTATTATCTTTTGTATTTATTAATAGTTCTCCTTTTATTATCTCCATTTTCTCAAAATACGCATCACTTATATTTTCTACTACATCTCTTATTGTTCCTTTTCCTTGTTCTTCTTCTTTTTGTGTATTATAAAATAAATTATTTTTTCCAGCTGTAAGACTTTCATCTAAAAATCCATTATTTTTAGATATTTGTTCTATTTTAAATAATTCCACTTGTTCTTTATAGCTTGCTAATTCTGTTTTTATTTTAGCAACACTTGCTTGTGATAATATTCCGATTTTCTCCTGTTAGCATTGATATACTTACTCCGGCTAATATTAACAAAACCACAATAGTTACTACTAAAGATATTAATGTTATTCCTTTATTTTCTTGTTTTCTTTTGTCTTTCATTTACTTTCCACCTTTCTAAACTAAAACTAAAATAATTGTACTACAATATTGGTTTAAGTTCAACAATTTTAGTTTGTTTTATTTGAAAATTTTTCATTATAAAATATTTTATTATAAAGAGGTGATTTTTTTGGATAAAATAGATTATAAGGAAATGGGAAAAAGAATAAAACAAAAAAGAAAAGAATTAAATTTGACACAGGAGAAATTATCAGAAATATTAGAAATATCACCTACATATATTAGTGAAATAGAAAGAGGTACAGGCATATCAAGTTTAGCAACCATAACTAAAATTGCAAATGTTTTAAATCTCGATTTAGATTACTTAATACTTGGAATTTCGAATACAAATATTGATAAAACTTTTTCCAATTTATTAGAAAGAATACCAAAAAAGGATCAAAAATTATTTATCTCACTTTGTGAAAATATAGCAAATACTTTTATAGATAAAAATAGATAAAATAGTTTTACCAAAATAAATAAACCTAAACTAAGGCTTATTTATTTTGGCTTACTATATTTTATTTTAAAAAATAAATTCGATTTACAGATCTGGAACAATATATTTTAGTACCATATTCATTTGATCTATAACCTTATTTAAGATTTCATATTCTGATTTACTAATTATTGAAATTCTTTCCGTACTTATCTCTATATCTCCAGATTCTATTTTTTTGTTCCAATCTAAAACTAAACGACATTAAAACATTCATATTTATAATGCCTATATGTTTATTCATAATTACAAATATTTTATACTTTGCAAAATATATCAAACTATTCGTTGTTTTATTATAATCTTTTAGCTTATTAGAATCTCTGAACTTTTTTACTCTATAGTAATTTCTATCTTTTACATTTGTCTATGTATTTCATTTAAAATCTTTTTAGTTTGCTCAATGGAAAATTTATATTTATTATTTAAAACATATTTATTCTGCATATTTTCAAATTCTCTTATTAATGCATCATTAAATTCCAATTTAAAATAACTAAAATTTTTAATTGCCTTTTTCTCATCTATACCACCGATTCGTACTTTTTCTTCTTGCCTTTTGTAATCTATCAGCTTATTTAATTCCTCTTTATTATTTAATAACTTTTGAATTTTATCATTACTAAATAGTACTGATATATCATATAAATGCTTTGCTGTATCTGTATACATATCTCTTATATAATAAAACTCTATCGCAAATATTTTATCTATAAACATTCTCTCTAATTTTATTATTTCAATTTCTATTTTACCAATATCAAATTGCTCTTCTAAAATTTTCTTTTCTTTCTCATTTGCAAATCTATATATTAAAGGCTCTATACAATATTTTTCAGTCGGTTCACTTACGGTAAAAGAAGTAGCCTCTACTTGTATTTTTCCTGCTCTTTGTAATGGTATTTCACTTTCCTCATATACTGACATATATTGGTAAATTCCTGTAACACTTCCTTTATTGTCTATACATTCATCTTTTATCAGTTCTAATCCCTCTATTTCATAACCTAAAGCTGATTCTTTTAACCTTTTCTTGTTTCTTGTATTAGATTCTTCTGCTAAAACTTTTACAGTTAAATCTATATCTTCTGAAAAACGATTCATTGTGCTTAACATTTTATATATTGCTGTTCCACCTTTAAAATATGCTTTTAAATAATCTTGCTTTTTAGCTATTTCTTTAAGAATTAAACATACATAATAATTTTATCTATATTTTCTCTATCCCTAATAATTTCTATAATATTTTTAAATTCGAATTTATTTAAATGTAGTAGCATTTTACCTCCTATCTTGCTAGTACGAATAATTTATCTAATACCTTTCTACTATTTGTCTCTCTAGCATATTTTATAATTTTCTCAAAATCTAATTTATATTCCTCTATAATTCCATATAAAATTTCATCTACGTTTTCTATTTCGATATGAATATTATCTTTATTATTTAAAATATCTATAAACTGTAAGTACCTATAATTTTCATTTGTTATTTCTATTTTAGGTTTTTTTATATAAGTTCTTAAAACTTTATCATATTGTTTATGATATTTACATTCATTTGTTACTATATCTATTACATTAGGAACTAATGTTGTTAGCCCTAATTTATTAAATAATTTTGCACCTACTATATAACCCTTTATATTTCCATCTTTATCTTCTAAATATTTTAGTTTTCTTAATTTATCTGTATTTAATGGAACCTCTCCAAACAAACTAATAATCGGCTTATAATATACTCCCTTATATTCTGCTTTTATAATCCCTTCATTTTTTAATCTATTTAAAATAACATTTACGTTTTTTAATACGTTTTTGTTATCTTTTTCGCATTGCTGTATAATATGTTTTTTTATGTCTTCAATAAATATTGGTTCATTTTCTGGATATTGTTCTATATATTCTAAAACTAATTTACAAATACTCATAAGTTTCACCGCTTCTTTGTTATTATTTTGTAATATTTTATATGTAATATATACTATATGATAACATTATATTCGTTTTTTTAGAATTTGTCAATACTTTGCCGTTATCATTGTATTTCAGATTTACTATAATTCATATGTTTTTTATAAGATAATATAGACTTTTTTAATAAAAGCCTATATTATCTTATAATTTTATTTATTTTCACACAGCTGTTTTTTTCCCCCGTCCCAAAAAACAGTTTTACATTGCTAATGTTCCATTTGGTGTATTTGTTATTATTAATATATCTTCTTCCCTTCCATTCTCTGCATTTATATATACTAAAAATTCCTTATCTTCTACTTTTCCCTTAAATTCATAACACAATAATTCTGTTTCCCATTCTGTTGGTATTACAGCCATTCCACTTGATATTATTTCTAAACTAGTATTTAAATCTTTTTTTGCTTCTTCTTCTGTTATTTTTATATTGCTAATATCTCTATTTTCTACATGGTTATTTAAATATCCTGTTGTTTCTATTCCTAATATTTCTCCATTATCTAATGCTACTTTTACTTTTATTAAATCTGGATACATTATTACATTATCTTGCATATATGCATAATTTATTGTAACTATTCCTTCTTGTTTTAAATAATAAGTTTCTTTCATATTTGTAAAACCTTTATTATCTAAAAATTCTTTTGCTTTATTTGCTGCTTCCTCTTGTGATATTATTTCTGTTGTTATATCTCTATTTGAGTTCATGTTTACAACATGTCCTCCTTTTTTTGATATAGATATATTTATTGTTTCTTCATTATTATTTGTTATAGAAAAATCATATACAGGTATTGTTGCATTTTCTGAAAATCCTAAACTATTTATTTCTTTAATATTTTCTTTTCCTATAAATTCTTCTACTTTTTCTCTTGCTTTATTTTCGTCTATATCTTCTCCTGTTAATCCTTTTGGTTCATTACTTGTTAAATGTTCTGAAAATGCTCCATCATATATTAATCCTGCATATTCATGGAAGTTTTCTTCTAAATTACTAAAACTTTCTTTAGATATATTATCTACTTGTTGTGCAAATGCTACTGTTCCTTTTTCAGTTAATTCTCCCCAACTAAACCTTCCATTATTTAAGTCTTCTGATAATTGGTTTAGTGTGTTTTCTAAATCTACACTATATGTGTGTAATTCTTTTAAATTGTTTAAATCTTCTTCTGTTAATTTTTCGTTATATATATTTTTTCTTGATAAACTATAACTATAGTCACTTACTTGGTTTAAGAATTTTTCTGTACTTGATAGTTCCTGGCTTTCTATTGGTAACCTACTTAAATAACTTTGTGCTAAATTTGCTTCTCTCCATAAATTTGTTAATGTTTCTGCTCCATGTTCTGGTGTTGATGATATTAATGATTTAGCTAAATATGTTTCTACATTTTGTACATAGTCTACCAATTCATAAAATGCCATATTATAACTATTTTCTGATGCTTGTCTATATTCTTTTTGTTTTTGATACAAGAAAAATATTAATACTCCTACTATTATAAGCAATATACATATTACACTTAACATATGCCCTTTTTTTAATCTATTTTTCCAATCTACTAATATATTTTTCATGCTAATCTCCCTTTCTATTTACAAAATATATGTTTTCCTATTGTCTTTACTTGTGGTCTTGACCATATCCATTTATTTGTTGCTGTATCTGGATTAAAATAATATATACATCCTCCTGTTGGATCCCAACCATTCATTGCATCTCTTGCTGCTTTATACACACTTGAGCCTTCTTCTATTGGTACATTTATTTGCCCATCTGCTACTGCTGTAAAAGCTCCTGATTGGTATATTACTCCTGCTATTGTATTAGGAAACTGTGAGCTTTTTACTCTATTTAATATAACTGCTCCAACTGCAACTTGTCCTTCATATGGTTCTCCTCTTGCCTCTCCATTTATTGCTCTTGCCATTAACTGTATATCTGATGCATTTGAACTTGCTGCATAACTTACATTTTGATTTGTTTTATTTAATAATATTATTCCAATTATAATAAATATCATTATTAAAAATAATATTATTATTTTTATTATATTTTTCAAATTATCACCTCACATTTTTAAATATTTCTTATTATATTCTAACTTTTATTTTTATTTAATTTTCTAATATTATTTTTCTTTTTCTATTTTATTTATAATTTTCTTTTGTTAAATTTCCACAAAATAATTATTTTGCAACTAAATAAAAAAATGTTCCTTTATTTTTTCTTTTCTATTTTTCTAAAAAATAAAACTTTTCTTTTGTTATATGTAAACTGCTTTAATTATTTTTTTAACTCGCTTATATTCTTGAATGCATTTTATATTTTCCTTTATTACGTAAGATTTTCATCAATTAATTTTTAAAACTTACTTTTTTCATATATATTAAATTTCAAATTTTCAAAACTAATTTTCTATTTTTTTGGTAACCTTTTATCTATTATTTTTTACATTTTATACTTTCATTTTTTCATTTTCTATTTATATTTATTTTTAAATTATGTTTACTTTTTTATTCTATCCTTATAATATATTTCTGTTTTCTTTTTTATCTTTTTCTCATAATTTTCTATTCATTTTTATTATTTATATTTTTAGTTTATTTTATTTTCTATTTTTTATTTATTTATTTTATTTTTTTATTTATTTTATTTTTTTTTATTTTTTTTATTTATTTTTTTTTTTATTTTTTTTTTTTTTTTATTTTTTTTTTTTTTTTT
>CALXFB010000012.1 GCA_944387475.1 uncultured Clostridia bacterium | reverse complement strand
AATGGAGCATTAAATATATTAAGGAAATATATAAAAGAAGTCTTTAGTCCAAACCTAGAAATAGCGATGGATATTGGCCGAGAACAACGACCATTAAAGAAAAGGGTTGCCTAAAATTATTTTAGGTGGAAACTTAAAAACAACGTCTTTATAAAGAACTTAGCACTATTTAATTAAAATAGTGCTAGGGACGGAAATTTTAATTTCCGTTTTGTTCAAGTGCCTTTTTTGTGAATTTTCTTGACTTTTTTTGTTATTTTTCTTAAAATAATTGTATAAAATTTAAACAAAAGAGGCATGCCTATGGAAAAGAAAAAAAATAAGAAAAAAATAAATACAAATACTAAAAATAAAAGAACTCAAAACAATCAAGATAATAATATAATAAAAATGAAAACAAAATTTAATTCTAAAAATATGATAGAAACTAAAAAACTTGCAATAATGTCAATTATAATATTTTTAATATTTTTGTTATTAGTGTGCAGAATAGGATATTTACAATTTGTGCAAGGCAGTAGTTTAAAAGAAGCAGCATATAAACAACAAACAATAAATCAAATAATAAGTCCGAAAAGAGGAAATATTTACGATGCAACAGGAAAACAATTAGCAATAAGTGCACAAGTAGACACAATAACAATTAATCCTGAAAAAATTTCAAAAAAGAATGATGAAGAAGCAACAAAAGAGTTAAAAGAAAAAGTGGCAAAAGGATTATCAGATATTTTTGAATTAGATTATAATGAAACATTAGAAAAAGTAAGTAGTAGTTCACAAGTAGAAACAATAGCAAAAAAGGTTGAACAAGACAAAGTAGATGAGTTAAAAAAATGGATGGAAGACAATGAAATATCTGTTGGAATAAATATAGATGAAGATACAAAAAGATATTATCCGAATGATAATGTAGCATCAAGTGTAATAGGATTTTGTGGAAATGATAATCAAGGATTAAGTGGAATAGAATATCAATGGGACTCAGTTTTAACAGGAACACCAGGAAAAATAGTAAGTTCAAAAGGAAGTGATCAACAAGAAATACCAGATTCTGAAGAAAAATATATATCAGCAGAAAATGGTAGTGATATAACACTTACAATAGATTTTTACATACAGACAATAGTAGAAAAATATTTAAAACAAGCAGTAGAAGAAAATAATTGTAAAAAAGGTGGAAGTGTAATAGTAATGGATCCAAAAACTGGAGACATTTTAGCAATGGCATCTTATCCAGATTATAATTTAAATGAACCATATACTCCTAATTCGGTATTAGCAGAAAGCTATGATACATTATCATCAGAAGAAAAGAGTGAAGCTTTATATAAAATGTGGTCAAATAGATCGGTTGCAGAAACATATGAACCAGGTTCAGTATTTAAGTTAATTACAGCAGCTGTAGCTTTAGAAGAAAATATAACTACCACAGATAAGTCTGGAGATTTTGTATGTAGAGGATATGAAGAATTTGAGGATGCATCAAGAAGCGAACCTCTTAAAATAACTTGTTGGACAAGTGCACATGGACCATTAACTTTAAGGCAAGCATTAGAAAAATCTTGTAACCCATCATTTATGCAATTAGGTGCAAGGATAGGTGCAACAACATTGTACAAATATTATGATGCCTTTGGACTATTTGATTCTACAAATTCTGGATTATATGGAGAACAAAGCAGTATATTCTATGATTTAGAAGATGTTGGACCAGTAGAGCTTGCAACAATGTCATTCGGACAGAGATTTAATATAACACCACTTCAAATGATAACAGCAATATCAGCGATAGCAAACGATGGAGTTTTATTACAACCAAGAATAGTAAAAGAAATAACAAACACAGAAACAGGAGCTGTAACAGAAAATCCAGTAACAGAAGTAAGGCAAGTAATTTCAAAACAAACAGCAGATCAAGTAAAATCAATGATGGAATCTGTAGTAACAGATGGAACAGGTAAACATGCAGCAGTAACAGGATATTCAGTAGGAGGAAAATCAGGAACATCTGAGCCAATTTATACAAATACAGATGCTGGATATGTAGCATCATTTGCAGCAATATCACCAGTAGAAGACACACAAGTTGTAATATTAATGACATTATATGATCCACCAAAAAGTAACCACCAAGGAGGAACATTAGTAGCACCAGTTGTATCACAAATACTTACAGAAGTATTACCATATTTAGGAATACCATCAACAGATACACAAGTAGAAGATACAAGTAATTTAATAATGGTTCCAGATGTTAGAAATAAAACAGTAACAGAAGCAGAAAAAATATTAAAAGATGCAGGATTTAAAGTAAAAACATATGTTGAAGGAGATGCAAATAGCATTTTAGTTTCAGACCAAAATCCAAAACCAGGAGCAAGTTTAGCAAAAAATTCTATAATAGTTCTATATGGAGAAGGAAATGAAGTTTCAACATCAGTTGCAGTTCCAGATTTAAAAGGAATGAATGCATCACAAGCAACAACAACACTTAGGCAAGAAAATTTAAATATAATAATAGAAGGAAAAGGAACAGTGGTTTCACAAGATTATTTAGCAAATGAACAAGTACCAGAAGGAACGATAATAAGAGTAACATTAAAACAAGCAATAGCAGGAGGTGCACAGTAAAAGGAGGCTTAGGCCTCCTTTTTACGGTTTTCAGTAGCTTTTTGTAATTTTACAAGTTCATTTGCAAGAGCTTCTAAAACAATTCTATTATAATTATTTAGTTGCATATAATTTTCTAAAAAACTATAACTTATTAAGTCACTTACTTTTTTAGAATCAGTAGATTTTATTATATCTTCAAATAAAAAATCTGAACTTATATTTAGTGCATTGCAAACACTAGTTATTGTTGTAGCACTTCCGAATGCAATTCCACGTTCAAGCTGACTTATATATCTTGGGGATAAAGATAATTTTTCAGCTAACTCTTCTTGAGTAAAATTGGCTTTAGCTCTTGCAAGTTTAATTTTCTTGCCAATACTTTTTCTTAATTCTTCTTCTCTCTTATTCATAAGTTTCCTCCTTACTTTTTAATAAGAAAAGTATATCAATTCCAAGGTTAAAAAAGAACGAACTAACAATATGAGACAACAATAAAAGTAACACAGATAAATCATCTAAAAAATTAAATCATAAAAAAATATATAAAAATTAAAAAAAAATTAAAGAAATTTTAAAAAAACTATTGCAAATTAAAAAAAGTTATATTAAAATTTAGAAAAGTGGAGAAAAGTGGTGCGAAGTGGAGACAAAGTGGAAGGGAGTGAAAATTAATTGCTAATAGGTGAATATGCACATTCATTAGACACAAAAGGAAGACTAATAATGCCAGCAAAATTAAGGCAAGATATGGGAGATAAATTCATCGTAACAAAGGGATTAGATGGATGTTTATTTGCATTTTCACAAAATGAGTGGTTAAATTTCGAAACAAAATTAAAATCATTACCACTTTCAGATAAAAACGCAAGAAATTTTGTAAGATTTTTCTTATCAGGAGCAACAGAATGTGAATTAGACAAACAAGGAAGATTTTTAATACCTAATAATTTAAGAGTAGCAGCAAATTTAGAAAAAGATACAGTAATAATAGGTGTTGGCACAAGACTTGAAATCTGGGATAAAGCAACATGGGATAAATGTGATGAAAATATATCAGCAGACGAAATTGCTGAAAACATGACAATGCTTGGTATATAACTTTTTTATAAAGTTTATATAGATACAAAAGATAAAATTACAAAAGATAAAACCTAAAAAATACAAAAGAAAAAGTAACAAAAGATTGAAATATACAAAAGACAAAAAACATATGAAAAATATACAAAAGAAGAAATTGTACAAAAGACAAATGTACAAAAGAAATTAATTAAACATTTTATACTTAAGAAAACCAAAAGAGGTACATATAAGAAAAACAGCTGGTAATTTTAGGAGTACCAGCTGAAATTGCATTATAAATATCAAGAGGTGTAAAATTGGAATTTAAACATGAACCAGTTATGCTTTTTGAAAGTATAAATGGATTAAATATTAAAAAAGATGGAATATATGTAGATGGAACATTAGGCGGAGCAGGACATAGTAAAGAAATATTAAAAAGATTATCAGATAAAGGACAATTAATTGGGATAGATAGAGATAATGAAGCAATAAATGCAGCAAAGGAAAATCTAAAAGAATTTACAAATGTTATATATATCCATGATAATCATGATAATATAAAAAACATATTAGAAAATCTTAAAATAGAAAAAGTAGATGGAATATTATTAGATTTAGGAGTTTCTTCATATCAGTTAGATGAAAGAAATAGAGGATTTAGCTATTTAGGCGAAAATGAATTAGATATGAGAATGGATAAATCACAATCTCTTACAGCAAAAGATGTGATAAATAATTATAAAGAAGAAGATTTAGCAAATATAATCTACGAATATGGAGAAGAAAGATTTTCTAAAAAGATTGCTAAAAATATTTGTGAATATAGAAAAGAAAAACAAATAGAAACTACTAAAGAATTAGTAGAAATAATAGAAAAATCTATACCAAGAAAATTTCAAAATGACGGACATCCTGCAAAAAGAACATTTCAAGCAATAAGAATTGAAGTAAATAATGAAATAAAGCCATTGACTAAAACTGTTAAAGACTGTATAGATGTTTTAAAACCAGGAGGAAGACTAGTAATTATTACATTTCATTCTTTAGAAGATAGAGCAGTAAAAAATGCATATGTAGAAGCTAAAGGAAAATGTACATGTCCAAAAGATTTACCATATTGTGTATGTGGAGCAAAATCTTTGGGCGAAATAATAACAAGAAAACCAATTATAGCAACTAAAGAAGAAATAGAAAGAAATTCAAGAAGTAAAAGTGCAAAACTTAGAATTTTTGAGAGAAAATAATAGCAAAAGAGGAGGTGAGGTAACTTATGCCAAGAAATGGATACCAATATACTACAAACCCAAGAAAAGTAGAACCAGATTATAAACAAAATAAGCAAAAAAGAAAATTAAAAGTAGTAGAAGATCTACCAAGACAGAAAGTACAAATTTCAAAAGAACAAAGAAAAAGACAATTAAAAACAACTTTATTTGTCATTGCTGTTTTTGGAATATTACTCACAATAAGTTACCGAAACTCACAGATAAACGAAGAATTTACACAAATGAAAAATTTAGAACAAGAATTAGCATCAATACAAAAAGAAAACGAACAAACAAAAGTAAGTATACAAAATGGACTAAATTTAAAAAATATTGAAAAACTTGCAAAGGAAAAATTAGGTATGCAAAAATTAACAAGTAAACAAACTATATATGTAAGCTTACCTAAAAAAGATTATGTAGAATCAGCATCTGAGGAAGTAATTATAGAAGAAGAAAAATCATGGCTTCAAAAATTAGCTGATAAAATATTCAATAAATAAAAACAAGCCTAAGTATGTAAATTTACATGCCTAGGCTTATTTTTGATTTGCTATTAATTTTAACTAAAGCCTCTAACAGACAAAAAATCCTTAATAAAGCTCTTATAATTGCTTTTAGGCAAATTTTCTACATCGTTTTTAGAATATATCCGCTTATGATAGATTGTTTCACAATTATTTGAGTCATCTAAAGAGGTCATTCTAAAATGAAGAAATGTGATGTAATTATTTTTTCTTTTAGCAATAAATACATCATCGTAAATAGCTAGTTCATAAGGTTCTCTACTCCTAAGAATATCATATTCAGAGGTATCATGTAGAACGCGAACAGCAGTGGTAACGGTGTCAAAACTAGGTGTTATTAGTAATCTATCACCTTCCTTTTTTGTAGGATACAAAGTCCTTATAGGATCTTGTTGTGGTGGCGGATAAAAATAACATGTTTTTATTCCCATTGCACTAGCTTTTAAATACATGGCCTTATCTGCTGTTAAAAGAGCAACGTGATTTTTGTGTTTACTACAATAGCTGAGGATACAGTCATCAGCAAGTTTAAATTCTTTATCTACTTCTACTGCTTTAAAATGAAACGAGTCATCTACAGCGAATTTAAGAATATTTCTTGCATGTGATGAATCGTCTACATTACGTTTTTGCAAATGGTCAAGCTCATCAATAGTAATTGTTGTAAGAATAATTTTTAGTCCTGATTTGTCACATGCTGCAATAAGCCGATTAAACAATTCTTTTTGATCTTGTACTCCACATATAGATGTATCAATTACAAAACCAGAAACATTGCTTTCATCACTTTGGATGTCAAGATTTTGCAGAAACTCTGTAATTGTAGATAGCATTTTTTATCCTTTCTTCTTAAAATTAATAAACAAATGCCTTTTCCTAATTAAATAGGAAAAGATAACATAAAATATTATGATAAAATTATACCACGACTTAGACTTTTTGTAAATATTTAAAATTTTTTAACTACGACTAATGTAATATCAAAAATTATATTAGTCGAAAGTTATTATAAATACTTATAAAAAATCATAAATAAAAAACTTCCTAATAAAATTAGATAGGAGGTTTTTTATGGTTGAAACAAAATTATCAAATAAAAGAAAAATGAAAAATATGTTGTTTACTTGTTTTATAATATTTATATTTTTAATAGGAAGGCTAGGATTTATTCAATTAGTACAAGGAACAGAATTAAAAGAAGCAGCATATATGCAACAAACATTAGACAGAACTATAAATCCAAAAAGAGGAACAATTTATGATGCAACAGGAAAAAATATTTTAGCAGTAAGTAGCACAGTAGAAACTATAACAGTAAATCCAGGAAATATTTCAAAAGAAAATAAAGAAAAAGTTGCAAAAAAATTATCAGAACTATTTGAATTAGATTATGAAACAGTATTAAAAAAAGTAAATAAGAGAAGTTCAATAGAAACAATAGTAAAAAAAGTAGAAAAAGAAAAAACAGATGAATTAAGAAAATGGATGGAAGAAAATGAGATTTTTAAAGGAATAAATATAGATGAAGACACAAAAAGATATTATCCGAACTCTAATTTAGCATCACAAATAATTGGATTTTGTGGAAGTGATAATCAAGGATTAGATGGAATAGAAGCAAAATATGATGAAGAACTAAAAGGGAAAAAAGGAGCAATTAGAAAACATACTGATGCCAAAGGAGGAGAAATCGGAGAAGAAGGAGAAAATTATGTTGCAGCAGTTGATGGGAATGATTTAGTACTTACAATAGATTTAAATATCCAGTCAATTGTAGAAAAATATTTAGAAGAAGCATGTATAGACAACAAGTGCACAGATGGTGGAAATGTAGTGGTAATGAATCCACAAAATGGAGATATTTTAGCAATGGCAACATATCCATCATATAACTTAAATGAACCATTTGAAGCCTATACAGAAGAATTAAAACAAAATTGGGATAATATGTCACAAAATGATAAAACATTATCATTACAAGCAGTATGGAGAAATAAAGCAATTGCGGATACCTATGAACCAGGTTCAGTATTTAAACTAATTACAGCATCAGCAGCATTAGAAGAGGGAATAACAGACACCGATAATGAAGGAGAATTTAGTTGTAATCGGAGGAATTGAAGTTGCAGGAGTTAGAATAAAATGCTGGAGATATTATAGACCACATGGTTCTGAAAGTTTAAGGCAGGCTTTGATGAATTCATGTAATCCGGTATTTATTGGACTTGGGCAAAAATTAGGAGTAGAGACATATTATAATTATTTAGAAAAATTCAAATTACTTGAGATAACAGGAATAGATTTACCAGGAGAGGCGGGAAGTATATTTTTGAAAGAAGATAAGGTGGGACCAGTAGAGCTTGCAACAATTAGCTTTGGTCAAAGATTTGAAATAACACCAATTCAATTAGTAACAGCAGTATCAAGTATAGCAAATGGTGGAACAAGTATAAAACCAAGAGTTGTAAAACAAATAATAGACAGCAAAACAAACGAAATAAGAGATATACCAGTAGAAAAAGGAGAAAAAGTAATTTCTAAAGAAACCTCCGAAAAAGTTTTAAGTATGATGGAATCTGTTGTATCAGAAGGAACAGGGAAAAATGCAAAAGTTGCAGGCTATAGAATAGGAGGAAAAACAGGAACATCAGAAGATGGAGTAAATACAAATAAATATGTAACATCATTTTTAGGAGTAGCACCAATAGATAATCCACAAGTAGTTGTATTAGTTACACTTTATAATCCAACAGGAGAGGGCCGGTCATCAGCGGTCGGTCGGCGTTGCGGCACCAGTAGGAGGACAGATTTTTAGCGAAATATTACCATATTTAGAAGTAAGTAAAACAGGGGAAGGGGAAGAAGTAATAGAAGAAGTACAAACACCAGATGTATTAGGAAAAACGTTAAAAGAAGCAGAAGGAATTTTAAAAGAAAATGGCTTAGAGGCAGTATATGAAGTAGAAGGAGAATTAGATAAAGAAAATATAATAATAAAAGAGCAAACACCAAAAGCAGGAATTAAAGTAAATAAAGGTAGTAAAATATATTTAAAATAGTTAGAATTAAAAAAATATTTTGTATTCTAAAGAAAAATAATGAAATAACTATACAAAAAGACACAAAAGTTGTATAATATAACAGAAATTACAAGTTAAGATTTTACATGTAATTGATTTAAAATGGTTAATAATCGAAAGGATTAGAATTATGGAATTAAAACAATTATTAATAGGTTTAGAAGGATTAAAAGCAAGAGGAAATTTAGATATAGATATAAAAAATATTGCATGCAATTCAAGCAAAGTAGAAAAAGGTGACTTATTTGTTGCAATAAAAGGTTTTGAAAACGATGGGCATGATTTTATAAATGAAGCAATAAAAAATGGAGCAGTTGCAATTTTAATAGAAGAAGGATGTGATTTAAAATCTTTTAAAGTGCAAAAAGACACAGTAGTTATTATGGCAAAAGACACAAGAAAGGCTCTAGCAATAGTTTCTTGTAACTATTATAATAATCCTTCAAAAAAGTTTAAATTAATAGGGATAACAGGTACAAAAGGAAAAACAACAACATCATATATGATAAAAGAAATTTTAGAAAAAGCAGGTAAAAAAGTAGGGCTAATTGGAACCTTAGAAACAGTAATAAATGGCAAGAAAATAAAAGAAAATGATAGAACAACACCTGAAAGTTTAGAATTACAACAAATTTTCAGTAAAATGGTAGAAGAAAAAGTTGAAGTAGTAGTTATGGAAGTTTCTTCACAAAGTTTAAAATTAAATAGAGTTGCAGGATGCGATTTTGATATTGTTGTATTTACTAATTTTTCAGAAGACCATATAAGCAAAATAGAACATCCAAGCATGGAAGATTATTTACAATCAAAATTAAAATTATTTGAAATGTGCAATGTAGGGATTGTAAATGGTGATGATGTTCAAGGTTCAAAAATACCAAAACTATTCCCTAAAAGTAATATTACAACATATGGAATAGACAATTTTGCAAATGTAATGGCAAGAGATGTAACAGTAACAAATACATATGCAGATTTTAAAGTAAAATTAACAGATAGAAATGAAAGAGTAAAAGTAGGAATACCAGGAAGATTTAGTGTTTATAATTCACTAGCTGCTATTTGTGTTGCTAAAAAATTTGATATATCACCAGAAATAATAAAAGAAGTATTAGAGCAAATACGTGTACCAGGTAGATCTGAAATGGTTGATAATAAAGCAGAAATACCAATTATGATAGACTATGCACATACTAAAGAAAGTTTAGAAAACATATTAAAAACTGTTAAAATATATACAAGAGGAAAAGTAATTTGTGTATTCGGTTGTGGTGGAAATCGTGATAATACTAAAAGACCACTTATGGGAGAAACCTCAGGAAGAATTGCAGATTTTACAATTATTACAACAGATAATGCAAGAAGCGAAAAACCAGAAGATATTGCAAAAGAAATAGAAAAAGGAATTAAGAAAACAAAAGGAAAATATAAAGTTATTTTAGATAGAAAAGAAGCAATAAAAGAAGCAATAAAAATGGCAAATAAAATAGATATTGTTGTAATTGCAGGAAAAGGTCATGAAATGTATCAAGAAATAAATGGTAAAAACGCACCATTTGATGAAAGAAAAATAGTAAGAGAAATAATAGATGAAATAAAACAAAAAAAGTAGAATAACTAAATTTTAGAAAGGGTTTTAATAATGAAAATAGAAATAACATTACTATTAATATCATTTTTTGTAACAGTTATATTAGGAATGATAATTATACCAATACTTAGAAAATTTAAAGTTGGACAAATAGAAAGAGAAGATGGACCAAAATCACATCTAAAAAAACAAGGAACACCTACAATGGGTGGAATAATGATGATAATTGCAATGATAATTGTAGTTACAGGAGCATATATATATTTAAGTATAACAAATCAAGGGGACTTAGCAAATAATTTGCTTCCAATATTAATGCTAACAATAGGTTTTGGAGTAATAGGATTTATAGATGATTTTAAAAAATTAGTTTTAAAAAACACAAAAGGATTAAAGCCAAGTTATAAAATGCTGGGATTACTTATAATATCAGTAGCATATGTTATATATTTAGTATATGGCTTGCATATAGGAACAGACACATATATTCCAATAATAAAAGATTATATAGATATACCAATATACATATATATTCCATTTGCAATACTTGTAATACTTGGAACAACAAATGCAGTAAATCTAACAGATGGAATAGATGGATTAGCATCTAGTGTAAGTACATGTATAATTACATGTTTAACAATAATTGGAATAATATTTAATCATCAAGAAATTTCAATTTTTGGAAGTTGTGTAATAGGAGCGGTGTTAGGATTTTTAATGTTTAATCTTCACCCAGCAAAAGTATTTATGGGAGACACTGGGTCACTACTTTTAGGAGGAGTAATTTCAGCAATGGCACTATATTTAAAAATGCCTTTATTATTAATAGTAATTGCATTAGTACCAGTGCTTGAAACAATATCTGTAATCATACAAGTTATATATTTTAAGAAGACAGGAAAAAGAGTATTTAAAATGACACCAATACATCATCATTTTGAATTGTCAGGCTGGAAAGAAAATAAAGTAGTTGCAGTATTTACGCTATTTACATTAATCTTATGCATAATTGGACTTGTAATAATATAAAATTATAATAGAAACAAAAGTTAAGGAAGGAAGAAATTTATATGGCAAAAAAGAAAAACAAAACTTTTTCAAGCTTTGTAAATAATCCAATAGATTTTACACTAATAATAACAATATTCTTATTATTATCAATAGGCTTAGTTATGGTGCTTTCAGCGAGTTCACCATCAGCTTTAGCAGAAGACCGGAAATAGTTATTCATATTTTACAAAACAGCTTCTTTTTGCAGTAATTGGAATAATAGCAATGCTATTTATATCTAAAATTGATTATAGATTTTACCAAAAATTCTATAAGCATGCATGGGCTTTATCATTTGTATTACTTGCATTAGTATTAGTAGCAGGAAGAGAAATAAATGGTGCAAAAAGATGGCTATATTTTACAGACACATTATCATTTCAACCATCAGAGATGGTAAAAATACTTATGATTATATTTTATGCAGGAATATTAGTTAAAAATAGAGATGAGCTTTCAAAATATGGGAAAGGCTTTCTAAAACATTTAATATTCCTAGCACCAATAATAGGATTATTGTTATTACAACCACATTTTAGTAGTTCAATTGTTATAATTGGAGTATGTTCAGTTATGATGATAGTAGCAGGTTGTAAATTTTGGCACTTTTTAGCAACTGGTGGAGGAATAGGAGTACCTGCAATAATTGCTTTAATTGTAACATCACCATATCGTTTGCAAAGAGTTGTGACATTTTTGGATCCATGGAAAGATGCAACAGACACAGGTTGGCAAGTAATACAAAGTTTATATGCAATAGGTTCAGGAGGATTATTCGGTGCAGGATTAGGTGATAGTAAACAAAAATATTTATACATACCAGAACCGGAAAATGATTTTATATTTTCAATATTAGGTGAAGAATTAGGCTTTATTGGTTGTGTGGTAGTTATAATATTATTTGCAATACTAATATGGAGAGGTGTATTAATTGCTATGAAAGCTCCAGACATGTTTGGTAGTCTACTTGCTGTAGGAATAACATCATTAATTGCAATTCAAGTAATAATAAATATAGCAGTTGTAACATCATCAATGCCTGCAACAGGAATGCCACTGCCGTTCTTTAGTTACCGGCGGTACTGCACTATTTATACTGCTTTGTGAGATGGGAATTTTACTAAATATTTCAAGAGCCTCTGCAAAAGAATAAAATATTTAAAAATTATAATAATTGGAGGAAGTAAAATGAAAGTAATAATTGCAGCAGCAGGAACAGCAGGACATATTAATCCAGGTCTTGCAATTGCAAATAAAATAAAAAAAGAAGAAAGAGATTCTGAAATAATATTTATAGGAACAACAAGAGGAATAGAAAATGATTTAGTACCAAGAGCAGGATATAGGTTAAAAACAATAGATGCATATGGACTAAGTAAGGAAATATCTATTGAAAATTTTAAAAAGATGTATAAAACATTTAAAGGTATAGGAGAAGCAAAAAAAATAATAAAAGAATTTAAGCCAGATATAGTAATAGGAACAGGCGGATATATTTGTGGTGCAACAATTACAGCAGCACATAGTTTAAAAATACCAACATTATTACATGAGTCAAATGCGTTTCCAGGAAAAGCAATAAAGATGCTTGCTAAAAAAACTGATACAATTTTAGTTTCTTTTAAAGATGCAATACCAAGAATCAAAAACTGTAAAAATGTAGTATTTACAGGAACACCTATAAAAATAAAAAGACTAAATTATTCAGAAGAACAAAGAAATAGAATAATATATGGACTTGATTTAGATATAAATAAAAAAATAGTATTAGTTTTTGGTGGAAGTCAAGGTGCTAAAAAAATAAATGATACAATAATAGAAATAATAAGAAATGAATTAAATAAAGATTATCAAATAATATGGGCAACAGGACAAAAGCAATATGATGTTATTAAAGAAGAATTAGAAAGGTTACATTTAGATATTAATAATATTAAAAATATGAAAATAGAACCATATATTTATAATATGGAAGAAATTATGAATGTAGCAGATCTAATAGTTGCAAGAAGTGGAGCAATGACAATTACAGAAATATCTAATTTAGGAAAAGCATCTATTGTAATACCTCTTCCTAATGTAAGCAATAACCATCAATTATATAATGCAAAAGTTTTAGCAGAAGCAGGTGCTGCAAGAATTATTTTAAATAATGATTTAAATGGAGAAATATTAGATGGAAATATAAAAGAAATTTTTAAAAGTAATTTAGAAAAGAAAATGGGAGAAAATGCACAGGAGATTTCTACTGAAAATGCAGAAGAAAGAATATATGAAGAGATTAAAAAATTAGTAAAACAGAGGTAAAATCATGATTAAAAACATACAAGTTAAAATTATATTAGTATTTTTCTTAGTTGGAGTTCTTTTAATAGGTGGGCTTCGGTTGCTTTTATATGTATTCTCTAAATTTGTTAAATAATGAAATTGAAAGTGGTAGTTTAGAAAATTTAGATAAAATAACAGAAATTATATCTAATATAAGAGCAAATACATTTTGGGCACTGATTATATCAACAGCAGTATTTTTAGTTGTGGGAATTCTTATATTTGCATTTTTATCAAGGTTTGTAATTTATCCAATTAATAAACTTATAGAAAGTGCAGAAAAGATAACAGAAGAAGAACAAAAAACAGGAAAAAAGAATAAAGCAAAAAAGAAAACAGAAATGGACAATTTAGAAAATGTATTGGGATTAATGACAACAGAATTGAAAGAAAAATTAAGCGAAGTTTCAACACAAAAAAATCAGATAGAAACAATACTTTTACATATGACAGATGGAATTATTGCTTTTAATAGACAAGGTGAGGTTATTTTAATAAATCCAGCAGCTAAGAAGTTTTTAAGTATAGGTCCAGAAGATGAGACATTTGATGAAATTTTCAAAAAATTTGATGTAAATATTAATATGGAAAAAATAATTTACTTAGAAAATTGGACATCAACAGAGCAAAGAATAAAAGTAGATGATAACTATGTAAATGTATTTTTTGCACCATTTAAAAATGATACAGAAAGACCAGATGGTGTGATTGCAGTAATCCAAGATATTACAGAACATGTAAAATTAGATAATATGCAAAAAGAATTAGTAGCAGATGTATCACATGAATTAAAAACACCAATAACATCAATAATGGGGTATGCTGATACTTTGCTTGAAGGTGAATATGATAAAGAAACTGAAAATAAATTCTTAAATGTAATAGCAACAGAGGCAAGAAGAATGGCAAGATTGGTTACTGATTTGCTTACACTTTCAAGATATGATAATAATAAAAATTCATCTAAAAAAGAAAGTTTTGATTTAGGTGATTTAGTAAAAAAATGCCAGGACAAGCTAGCAATAGAAATAAAAAAGAAAAACCACAAAGTAAATTGTTTTGTAACAGCAGATGTTCCACCAGTTTATGCAGATAAATATGATATAGAAAGAGTTGTTTTAAATGTATTATCAAATAGTATAAAATATACACCTGAGCGGCGGAGAAATAAAAATATATGTTGGTTTTGTTTATAATGACGCATATATTAAAGTATTTGATAATGGAATAGGAATCCCAGAAGAAGACCTAGGAAGAATATTTGAAAGATTTTATAGAGTAGATAAAGCTCGTACAAGAGAAATGGGAGGAACAGGCTTAGGGCTTTCAATTGCAAAAGAGATTTTAGATAAAAATGGTGGAAGTATAGATATAAAAAGTGTAGTAGGACAAGGTACAGAAGTTGTAATTAGAATTCCTACAAAGGCAGATTTCTAAGTTGAAAAATCTAAAAAAATATTATATAATAGAAAAGTCAATAAACTAAAGTAGAAAAGGGAGAGATTAACTTGAATTCAAAAGTAAAAGAAGTTTTAGAATGGGTATATTGTATTATAATTGCATTGGTTTTAGCAATGTTATTTCGTTATTTTATAGGAACGCCAACAATAGTGCAAATGAACTCTATGTATCCAACATTAGAGCCTAATCAAAGATTATGGTTAAACAGATGGGATAGAACTACAAAAACTTTACCTGAAAGAGGAGAAATAATAACATTTGAAGAACCAGCAAAACTTGAATATTCATCAGATGAAATAGATATGTCAAATCCAGTAGCACAGTATGAAGATAGAAAAGGTTTTGATTGGTTTGTTAAAAACTTTTTGGAAATAGGAAAGAGAAGTTATATAAAAAGAGTAATAGCACTTCCAGGAGAACATGTTCAGATAAAAGACCGGAAAAGTTTATATAAATGATGAAGAATTAGACGAACCATACTTGCAAGATGGAGTAGTAACAGATGTAATAGGAATAAGAGGAGTACCATTTACAGACTTTGTTGTTCCTGAAAACTGTGTATTTGCAATGGGAGACAATAGACCTCATAGTACAGATTGTAGGTCATTCGGTTGTATTCCATTAGAAAAAATAGAAAGCACAGTAGCAATTAGAATATGGCCATTAGATAAATGGGGAAAAGTAGAATAGAAAAAACTAAAAAACAGTGAACATATAAAAAGGAGAATAGATAATATTGATGTTTCAAAATATCCTAGGAAATGAAAGTATAAAAAAATTATTACAAGAAGCATTAAAAAACGATCAAGTGTCACATAGTTATTTATTTGTAGGAAACTCAGGAATAGGAAAAAAGATGATAGCAAAAGAATTTGCAAAAGGGATATTGTGTCTGGATGAAGAGAATAAATATTGTGATAATTGTAAATCTTGTTTAGAATTTGATAGTAATAATAATCCGGACTTTTCTATAATAGAACCAGATGGAAATGTTTTAAAAATAGATCAAATTAGAGAAATGCAAAAAAAAGTACAAGAAAAACCAATAATATCTAAAAGAAAAGTTTATATAATAAATAATGCTGATAAAATGAAAAGTGAAGCACAAAATGCATTGTTAAAGACATTAGAAGAACCACCAGAATTTGTAACAATTATTTTAGTAGGAGAAAATGAAAATGCATTTTTACCTACAATAAAATCAAGATGTATGATATTACATTTTAATAATATACAAAATGAAGATATGGCAGAATTCTTAAAAAGTAATTATAATATAGATGTAACACAAAATATGCTAGATGTATTTCAAGGAAGTATTGGAAAAGCAATAGAGTTAAAAGATAAACAAGAAGATTATAAAATAATAGAAGAGGCAATTGATAATATTGAAAAAGAGGATTTAATTGATTTTACTAAAAAACTTGAAATATTATATAATTCAAAAGATGAAATAATAGATATGCTTGATTATATTAATATATTATTATTAAAAAAAGCTAAAAGTAATGTAAAATACACAGATTGTATAAAAATTGTGGAAAACACTAAAAGAAGAATTACTCAAAATGCAAATTATGATATGAGTATTGATAATATGTTATTTAATATGTGGGAGGAAGTAGTTTGAAAAATATAATAGGAGTTAGATTTAAAAGATTAGGTAAAATATATTTTTTTAATCCTAGACATTTAAAAGTAAAAAAAGGAGTAAAAGTAATTGTAGAAACAGCACAAGGAGAAGAATATGGTGAGGTTGTGATACCTAATCGCTATATTGAAGATGAAAAAATATTAGAACCTCTAAAAAAAGTTATTAGAATTGCAAATGGAAGAGACCATAAACATTTTGAAGAGTGCAGAAGAAAAGAAAAAGATGCATTCGAAGTGTGTAAAAAGAAAATTAAAGAACATGGGTTAAAGATGACTTTAACTGATGTTGAATATAAATTTGATGATAGTAAAATATTATTCTATTTTACAGCAGATGGTAGAATTGATTTTAGGGACTTAGTAAAAGATTTAGCAGCTATATATAAAACAAGAATTGAGCTTAGACAAATTGGTGTTAGAGATGAAGTAAAAAGAATAGGTGGTAATGGAGTTTGTGGTAGAGAACTTTGTTGTTGTACTTTCTTAAGAGATTTTGAAGCTGTTTCAATTAAAATGGCTAAAGAACAAAATTTATCTTTAAACCCAAGCAAGATTTCAGGAAATTGTGGTAGACTTATGTGTTGCTTAAAGTATGAAAATGAGGTTTATGAAGAGAAACTAAAAAAACTACCAAGTATAGGTGCTATTGTCAAAACACCAGATGGTGAAGGTGAGGTTGACTATATAGAGACTTTAAGAGAAATTATAAGAGTAAAGGTAAAAGATGGAGATAATTTTGTTTCTAAAAAATATCCTGTAAGTGAGATTACTATTATTAAAGATAACAAAACTGAACAGGTTGATGAAGAAGAAATAGAGCATAAAAGTGAGTTAGAGGAGTTAGAAAAGTTAGAACAAGAAGATAAAAAGATGGAGAAAAATGTAGAAGAGTTTTAATGCTCTTTTATATTTTTTTTTTGCTGTTTTTCAGGACGGGGAGAAAAAACAGCTATAAATTTACAGGGATTTATAGTAATTTTTTAGATTCAAAGCTTCGCTTTACCAGCGGTTTTACTACCCTTAATTTCCCTACGTAAAACCGCCTAATCTAAAAAATTACTTTAATTATTTCTTTAAAATAAAATCAAATAAAGATTAAATTATTTTATTTCTTTTAGTAATAAAATTATAAAAAATTTTTTTACATCGGGTATTTACAAATTCCTTATTTATGTATAAAATAATATATGTAAAAATTTGTAAAATTAGAATAAAATAAAAAATGTTAAAACAAATGAAAAGGAGTATAAATAACTATGAGACAACTAGAGCTTAAAACCCTTGGCGCTGTATATATATAAGTAGGTTGTTAGAAAAAGAAAATAAAGAAACAAATAGAATAAAAATAGATAATATAAGATAACAATAAAACCTAAAATCTAAAAGTTAAAAGATTTAGGTTTTCAATTGTTATCTTTTTTGTTGTTATTAATATTAAAAAAATAAATAAGAAATAAAAGAAAAGGGAGGAATTAAAAAATGAAGAAAAATGAAAAAATATTAATAGGAGTATTAGTTTTAATAACTGTAATAGTTATAATAGTTGCGTTAGTAAATAGAAATAAGGAAGAAGAAAATAATACCAATAATACTAATACAACTGTAGAACAAAGTAATAGAAATGAAGAAGAATTTGTAAATGTTTTAGATGATGGAACAAAGTTAAATACAATCGAAGAATTACACAAAACAAAAACATTTGATGGAATGGAAATAAGTGATTTCCAATTAACTGAAAATGGAAATGTAACAGTATTATTGGGAACAATAACAAATACAAGCAATGTAGAAAAAGGTGGATACCCAGTAGATATAAAAGTAATTGATAAAGAAGGAAAAGAAATAATAACTATAGGAGCATATATAAGTAAATTACAGCCAGGTCAAAGTACACAATTAAATACAAGTGCAACATTTGATTATGCAAATGCATATGATTTTGAAATAACAAAGAAATAGAAGCAAAAGGATAAAAAACAAAGGAGGTATTAATGGTGTTAAATAGAAAAATAAAACAAGAAAAAGGAATAACTCTTATAGCACTTGTAATTACAATCATTGTTTTATTAATCCTTGCTGGAATTTCAATTGCAATGCTAACAGGAGAAAACCGGAATATTAACTAAAGCAAGAGAAGCAAAAGAAGAAACAAAAATAGTAGCATATGAAGAAGAGTTAAGATTAATAGGAAATGGATTAAGAGCAGAACGAGTAGAAGACAGTGAATTTATGAAGAGATATAAAGAAGAAATAGAAAGAGACGAAATATTTAAAAATGCAGATGTTGAGCTATCAGATGACAATACAAAATTAAAAGTAGTTACAGAAGAAGGATATACTTTTAAAATAACAAAGGATAAAGTAGAATATGTAGGAAATAATGTTGAAATAGAAGAACCAGATTTACAAGAAGGGGAAATAACATTTAGCTATAATCCTAGTACACCGACTAAAAGTAGTGTAGAAGTAACAATAGAGACAAAAACAGAATTAGGTAATAATTGGATAGAATATTCTACAGATGGAAATTCTTGGGGTAAATATGAAAGACCAATAACGGTAACAGATAATTGTAAAATATATGCAAGATTAAGAAACAATATTGGGCCATCAACAAATACAGCAACAGGAAATGTAGAAAACATAGATAGATTAGATCCAAAAATGTTTACACCAAGTGCAACAAATACAACAAATAGTATAACATTAAGTGGAAGTACAGAAGATGCAGAGGCAACAGAAACAGATGGATGTAGTGGAATAGATGTTTATTATTTTAGTATAGATGGAGGAGAATGGTTACCAGAAAATGGACAAGTAGAAACAAGTTATACATTTAATGGATTAGTACAAGGAAAAGAATACACATTAAAAGTGAAAGCAGTAGATAAAGCAGGAAATGAAACAGAAACAGAAGAAATAAAATGTACAACAGGAACAATACCAGGTTTAATAAAAGACCAAAATGTAACATTTAGTTGCTCACCAACAACAATAACAAATGGAAATGTAATAGTAACAATAGAAACAAAAGTAAGTGGATATACATTGCAATATTCAACTAATGGAACCCCATGGCAAAATTATAGCTCGCCTATTACAATGGAAACAAATGGAACAGTACATGCAAAATTAGTAGATAGTTCAGGACAAGAAGGAGGCGCAGCTTCAGCAAATATAAGAATTATAGACAAATTAGAGCCTAATGAGCCAACTTTGCAAGTAACAGGAGTAACATCAAGCAGTATAACAGTAACAGCAAATGCAACAGACCAAGCAGAAATACCAGAAAATGCAAGTAGTGGAATAAAAGGATACCAATTTAGCATAAATAATGGAGCATGGCAGCCAACAACTCCACAAGCAAGCGGAACATATACTTTTAGCAATTTGACGGAAAATACAAGCTACACTTTAAAAGTAAAAGCAATAGATAACGTAAATAATGAAAAAGAAATAACAAATGCAATAAGCGGAAAAACAAAAGAATTAGAAAAAATAGAAACTGGAAAATCATATGTAAGAAATTATGCAGACATAGATAGAAATGGAACAGTAGATGGAATTATATATGTTGATTTAGCAGTAGGAGCAAGTGGAACGTGGGCACCAGAGAGTATGTATAGGACAAATGGTACATATTCATTTTCAAAAGTAAGTAATGGACTAAAAAATTATTATATAAGTCAAAAAGGCTATAAAGGAGTATTTGGAACCGCAGATGTAATATCACCAATTAGTGGAAGTGGAAGTAATAGATTTTATGTAATGGCATTAAATGATGCAGGTAATGAAGTTAATTATGACACAGCAAGAAGTTTGCAAAACGGACAATGGACAATGCCTACATATAAACAGTGGGCAGCATTTGCGGGAGAATTAGGAATATCAGACAACTTTAATACTTATGGTTTGAATTGGATATACTGGTCTTCTAGTACTTACAGTAGTTGGAGCGGTACTGTTGCTTATACTATACAGTTTGGAGACGGAATTGTTGGAGGAAGTTGGTTGAGCAATAATATTGATGTACGCTTAGGTACAGAATTTTAATTTTTTACAAAATTGGACAATCAATGTGTTATATAAATAATTTGTGGTTTTAAACCAAGAAAACCAACATCTTGTGACCAAGTTATTGATAAAAGTTATATTTAATGTAAATTTAAGTATAACTTTTTTTATCTGTTACTTGAATAAAAAAATTGTATGTTATAAAATTAGAAAAAAAGGAGGAAGATGAAGTATGGAAGAAGTTAATGAAGAAAACATGAAGGTTGTTGAAATTATTAAAGTACTAAGAGATGAATATGAGGACTACAGAAAAACACATGAAAAATTGGAAGTAATGGAGTGGATAAGAGCATTTAAAGAAAAATATGGAGTTAAAGATTTACCAATAGACATTTACTTTTATAAAGCATGGGGAAGTGGACAAGCAGAAATTGGAAAAATGAATATAATTTTTACAGACAGGAGTAAAGAGTTGTATCACAATATAAATAAAAGAACCTCTGGTGGTTATTATATTATTATTTGTAATTTAGATAAAGAAAAAGTAACAATAAAAATAGAATTTTCAGACGCATTACTTACTAATTGGTATGGAGAGAATGATTTTAAAGAAAAAGCAGAAAATGTATTTCAGAAGTCTGTAAGAGATTTAGAAAGACAAGGAGTGGAATTTAAATATTTAAATAGTGATAAAAAAGAATATGAAGTAGAAGTATCATCAGAGCTTGCGTGGTTTATAGAAGAAATGAAAATGGTAATAAATAATTATCCTAAAATAATGAAAGAATATTTAGAACAATATGAAGATTTAAACAATAGATATGAAAAATTATTTTATGAAAATTATGAGAAAAGAGGGAAAAAACAAGGAAAATTATTTACGAAATATTTATGGACTTTAATTCATAATGAATATGGAAAAGAACCGGATTTGAAAGATATTAAAGAAGAGATATAGAAGTTTTCTGCGGAATATTTTAGTTTTAAAATAAATATTATAGTATAATAACCAACATCTTGTGACCAATCTTATTGAAAAAAAGTTATATTTAATATATATTTAAGTATAACTTTTTTTCTTTGTTTCTTGAAGAGAAAAAAGCTATGTTATAAAATTAGAAAAAAGAAAGGAAGATTAGATATGGAAGAAGAAAAAGTAAAAAACATGAAGGTTGTAGAAATTGTTAAGGGGTTAAGAGATGAATATGAAGAATACAGAAGAACACATGAAAAATTGGAAGTAATGGAGTGGATAAGAGCATTTAAAGAAAAATATGGAGTTAAGGATTTACCAATAGACATTTACTTTTATAAAGCATGGGGAAGTGGACAAGCAGAACTTGGAAAAATGAATATAATTTTTAAAGACAGAAGTAAAGACTTGTATCACAATATAAATAAAAGAACCTCTGGTGGTTATTATATTATTATTTGTAATTTAGATAAAGAAAAAGTAACAATAAAAATAGATTTTTCTGATGCATTACTTACTAATTGGTATGGAGAGAAAGATTTAAAAGGAAAAGTAGAAGATGTATTTTTTACATCTGTAAAAGATTTAGAAGGGCAAGGAGTGAAATTTAAATATTTAAATGGAGATAAAAAAGAATATGAAGTAAAAGCATCATCAGAGCTTACAGGTTTTATAGAAGAAATGAAAAGGGTAATAAATAATTATCCTAAAATAATGGAAGAATACTTAGAAAAAAATGTTGATTTAAATGATAAATATGAGAAATTGTTTTATGAAAATTACGAAAAAAGAAAGAAAAAACAAGGAAAATTATTTACAAAATATGTATGGGCTTTAATTCATAATGAATATGGAAAAGAACCAAATTTGAAAAACATTGACGAGAAAGAAAAAAATAGTGAAAAAGAAGAAGCAATTGAAGAAATAGAAGAAAATAATTATAGTGGTAAAGAATATAATTTCATGAGTCAAAAAGAAATTAGTTTAATAGAAAAATTATTAAAATATAATAAAAATATTATCTTAGAAGGAGTACCGGGAGTTGGAAAAACTTATATAGCAAGAAAAATTGCAAATGAGATTACTTTTGGGAAAGAAGAAAATGTAAAATTAATTCAGTTCCATCAAAGTTATGCATATGAAGACTTTGTACAAGGATTGAGACCAACAGAAAATGGAACATTTGAGCCAGTAGATGGAATATTAAAGGTAATCTGTGATAAAGCAAAAGAAGATATAGATAATAATTATGTATTAATAATAGATGAGATAAATAGAGGAAATATTAGTAAAATATTCGGAGAGACATTTATGCTAATAGAAAAAGATAAGAGAATAACAAAAAAAGAAATATTAGAAAATGAAAATAGTAAATATGCAGTTAATTTACCATATAAAAGAGAAGAAAAATTTGATATACCAGAAAATGTGTATTTTATAGGAACAATGAATACTATGGATAAATCAATAGCATTAATGGACTTTGCTTTAAGAAGAAGATTTGAGGTATATGAGATAAAACCATGTTTTGAAGATATTGAGGGAAATAGTATTTTTGTAGAGTATTTAAAAGAAGTTGGAAATAAAAAACTAATAAAATTAGTAGAAAAAATAAAATCTATTAATAATAGCGACTCATTAGATGGAATAAAATTCGGACATAGTTATTTTTGTGGACTAAATAAAGAAAATGATGATATTAGCACAGATGAAAAAATAGACTTTATAACAAATTACGAAATAATACCACAATTAAAAGAATACTTAATAGGAGACGACAGAAAAATAAATAAAATAGTTGAATTCTTAAAAGATGATGATAATAAAGTAAATGTAGATGAATTTTTAAATAGAAGTAATAATGAAGATGAGGAATTAGAAGATGAAGAATAAAATAGAAGAAACAAAAGTTAGAAATTTGTACTATTTACTTGCATATGCCTTCAATGACGAAAAAATCTATTTTGAAGATAATAAAAAATTCGGAACAGAAAAAATGAGTAATATCTATGATTTATTTTCAGTGGTATTATTTATAAGATTAAAAGAATTATTAAAACAAGGTATGTATAATGAATATGTAGAATATAATGAAAAACTCCCATATATAAAAGGAAGAGTAGATATATTAAATACTATAAGAACACAAAGTTTAAAAACAAAAAATAAAGTAATTTGTGACTTTGAGGAATATTCAAGCAATAATATAATAAACAAAATAATAAAAACAACAATAAGATATTTATTAAATTGTAATATTTTAAAAGAAAATAGAATTAGACTAAGAAAATTATATCATGTATTTGAAAATGTTGAATTTTATAATGATGCAAGACAAATAAATTGGAATGAAATAAAATTTAACAAATTAAATAATCAATATAAAGTAATAATAAAAATGTGTGAATATGTTTTAAATACATTAATAATTAATAAAGAAAAAGATGATGAAGAGTTTTCAAAAATAGGGGATAACCAGGAATATCACAAATTATTTGAAAAATTTGTTAGAAATTATTTAAGAAAATATTTCTTAGAGTATAGGGAAACTACAGTAAATAGTTTTGATATTAGAAGTAAAAAAATGAAATGGGATATTGATGAGGAAGAAGAAGGTGCAAAGTATATACCTAAAATGTATACAGACATTACTATTTCTAATAGATTAAAACCAGAAAAAGTTAAAATAATAGATACAAAGTTCTATTCACAAATATTAACAAATAAAGGGATGAATGGAACAGAAGCTATTAGGATTAATGAGAATAATTGGTATCAACTTTTTGCATATGTAATGAATGAGAAATGGTATTTAGAAAAAATAATAAATAAAGGAACTGATAATAAAGATATAAGTGTTTCAGGAATATTATTATATGCAAGTACGAAAGAAGAGTTTAAAAAATTTGATGTAAAAGTTCATGGGAATAAAATGGGAGTAGATGTAATAGATTTTACACAAGAATTCGGAGATCCAAAAAACAAAGAAAATAATGATAATACTATTGCAGGACAAATGAACAAATTGGCTGAAAAAATATACAAAGAATTGAAATAGAAGAAGTAAATAAAAGCCAAGAATAAATAAAGAATTATATTTTTTCGAAATTGTAATGAAATTATTTTAAATTAATGATATAATATCAATCAATACAAGAAAAATAATTGTGTAATTAGTAATTACATAGTTGGAAAGGTGGAGGCAATGACAACAGAAGAATTAGAACTTTTAACAAAAGAAGGAGAAGGATACACGTTAGAATTTAAAGAAAATTTAGGTAAGAAGTTTGCAGTTGAAGTAGTTGCATTTGCTAACAGTATGGGAGGAAAAATATTAATAGGTGTAGACGATGGAGGAAATATCATTGGTACAGATATATCCAATAAACAAAGAGCGAATATACAAAATCAAATAAATCAAATAGAACCTCGAATAAATGTGAAAATTGAAGTAGTAGATAACGTGGTTATTGTGAGTGTACCAGAAGGAGATGATAAGCCATATTCTTCAAGTGATGGATATTATCTAAGAGTAGGTGCTATGTGTCAAAAAATGAACAGAAATGAAATTAGAGAATATTTAGAAGATGGTGGAAAAATACAATTTGATAGAATAATAAATAAAAAAGCAAAATATCCTGAAGACTTTGATGAGAATGCATATAAGAATTTCTTAAAATTATCTAATACAAGTGAAACTATAGAAAGAGAAGAATTGTTAATTAATCTAAATTGTTTAGAAAAAGTGAATAATGAATATATGTTTACAAATGCTGGAGTTATTTTCTTTACAAAAGAGCCTACAAAATTTTTAATACAAGATTATATTACATGTATTGCTTTTAAAGGAACAAATAGAGTTTATATTTTGGATACGTTAGATTGTAATAAAGATATTGTAAGCAATATTGAAGATGCATTAACATTTGCTAAAAAACATATAAATTTGACATATTTAATAAATGCAGAGGTAATGAGAGAACAAGGAAATGCAACAAGAAAAGAAGTTTTAGAAATACCAGAAGATGTACTAAAAGAGGCTATTGTAAATCGGTGTATGTCATCGTCAATATTTTGAAGAAGGTGCACGAGTAATGGTAGAAATTTACGATGATAGAATTTCAATAGTTAGTCCTGGAGGAGTTCCAAAAGGTATAACAAAAGAAAATTTTGGAAAAAGAAGTGTTGCAAGAAATCCTATAATAGCAGACTTATTAAGAAGAACACATTATATAGAAAAAGCTGGTACAGGAATAGGAAGAATGAAAGAGATAATGAGAAATGCTGGACTAAAAGAACCTGAATTTAAATATGATGAATTTTTTGAAGTAACTTTTTTAAGACCATCATATTATGATAAAAATTATGGAACTTATGATTTAGCGAATAAAAAAGAACCTAATAATTATGAAAATCAATTAAGTGACATACAAAAAGAAATTATAAATATAGTAATAGAAAATCCTATTATAACTCAATCAGATATAGCAGAAAAGCTAAAGATGAGTAGACAATCAGTTTCTATAAATATAAGAGAATTAAAAGATAAAAATATATTAGAACGTGTTGGTTCAAATAAAAAAGGATTTTGGAAAATATTGATAGATTTACAATAAACTTTACAATAAACTTTACAATAAATTTTACAATAAATTTTACAATAAAATTTACAACAGGCTTCACAACAGGCTCTATAATAGGCTTTACAAAAAACTTTATAAAAAACTTTATAATAAATTTTACAATAACTTTACAATAAACTTTACAATAAACTTTACAATAACTTTACAATAACTTTACAATAAACTTTACAATAAATTTTACAACAGGCTTCACAACAGGCTTTATAATAGGCTTTACAAAAAACTTTATAAAAAACTTTATAATAAATTTTACAATAACTTTACAATAAACTTTACAATAAATTTTAAAAAGAATTTGGAAATAAAAAAATAAATTCTTGTATACCAAAAGTAGCCAAGAAAGTATACAAGAAAATTAAGTGTTTTAAAATTTTGTAACTGTAATTATAAAAATATAAAGTTATGAACAACGAAATAATATATTAGAATATAATGTAAAAGTCGGCTATATATTAATAAAAGTCGGCTTTTAAATATTCGTAGGAAAAATCTGCAAGAGGATAACAAAGTTCGTAGGAAAAATATGCAAGTAAACATCAATATTCCTAGGAAAAAACTGCAACAACATTGAATTTTATTTGAAAATATGATAAAATAGTTGTTAGTTAGAGGTGATGATATGTTAGAAAGAAAAATCATGGATAAATTATTAGAATGGAAAAATAAGAAAGAAAAGATGTGTTTAGTTATTAAAGGAGCAAGACAGGTAGGAAAGACATTTATAATTGATAAATTTGCAAGAGAAAATTATAAAAATTATGTTTATATAAATTTTATTGAAAAACCAAGTTATAAAGATATATTTGAAGGAGATTTAGATGTAGAAACTATAATAAAACAAATAACAGTAAATATACCTAATGTAAGTCTTGTCCCTAATGAAACAATAATATTTTTAGATGAAATACAAGATTGTCCAAAAGCAAGAACAGCATTAAAATTTTTATCAATAGATAAAAGATTTGATGTAATTGCTTCAGGCTCATTACTACGGGATAAATTATAAAGAAGTTCCATCATTTCCAGTAGGATATATAGAAAGTATAGAAATGTTTTCATTAGATTTTGAAGAATTTTTATGGGCAAATGGAATATCAAAACAAGCTATTGGATATATAAAAGAATATTTTGAAAAAAAAGAAACTGTACCAATTGCAATGCATGAGAAAATGTTACAACTATTTAGAGAATTTATTGTTGTAGGTGGAATGCCTAGAGTAGTTTCAGAATTTGTAGAAAGTCACAATTTTGTAAATGTTCTAAATTTACAAAAAGAAATAGTTAGCAATTATTTAGATGATATAGCAAAATATGCTAAAAGGTCAGAAAAAGCAAAAGCAAGAGAATGCTTTTTATCTGTTCCAAAACAACTTTCAAAAGAACATAAAAAATTCCAATATAGTTTAGTAAAAAGTGGAGGAACTGCTAGAAAATATGAAGGAAGTTTAATGTGGTTATATGATGCAGGTATAATAAATTATTGTTATAACTTAAGAAAACCAGAATTACCACTTGAAGGAAATAGCATCAATAATCAATTTAAAATTTACATGAATGATACAGGGTTATTAATGTCAATGTTAGAAGAAGGTTCAAGTAAAGATATAATTGATGGCAATTTAGGAATATACAAAGGTGCAATATATGAAAATATAATTGCAGAAATATTTACAAAATCAAACAAAAAACTTTATTATTTTGAGTATAAAGATAGAATAGAAATAGACTTTTTCATTAGAAAAAATAATATTGCAATTGCAGTACAAGTTAAAGCAGCAGATAATACAAGGTCTAAATCTATGAATTCTATAATAGAAAATTGGGGAGTAGAACATGGAATAAAATTATCAACCAAAAATGTAGGAGAAACTGAAAAAATTGATAGTTATCCTTTATATATGGCAATGTTTTTATAAATAATAAAAGTCGGCAATTAAAGCCGGCTTTTAAAAATTAATTATAATATAACAAATCTACAGTAGAACCATCAAATTCCATATTAGGAATACCAATATATAGGTCTCTATTACCATCTAAAGTGTGGCATTTAATAATAGAAAAAGGTTCTGGACTTGCTAAATCATATCTATATTTCCTAGTACCACCATCATTTGCCTCACTAAAAACTACATTGTTTTTATTATTTTTTACATCTAAAGCACAATTATCAACAATATCTTGAGGGTCTATTTGTTTATTAATAATAGCATCTTGAAGCGGGATTTCTTCATTATTAATTTTAACAAAAACATCTCCAGCAAAAGTATAAACATTATAATCTAAATATGTACCTTTTTCTATAATTTTATCTATTCCTATATCTTTTCTTGCTCTAAAAATTAGTTGGAAGCTATTATTATATTTTAAATTATTATAACAAGAACAGATAAAAACTCTGCTATTAAAATCTTTATTTCTATTTTCAAAGTAGATATATTTAGTATCACCTAAAAAATCTTCTACAATAGTATATTCATCAATAGAAAAAGTACTTTCTTTAATAATTCTATCTTCACTGCTTGAAAATTCATCTCTTCTATTATCTTCTCTAAAAATAATATTTCCATCATCTTGTAAAACAATTTCTTTTAAAATAACATCACCTTCAGGAGTAGAAAATGCAATGAGGATATTGTCTGGTATTTTATTTTCAATATTAGAAATAAAATTTTCTAATTTATCATCATTATAATTTTTGGTATATGCACAAACAAAATAATTATTATTTATAGCATCATCAATAGTAAAATCTAAAGGTATGTCTTCTAACTTTAGATCATTTTGTTTCTGTGTTACAGTAATATTTGAAATATTTGTATTACTAGTAGTATCATTAGGATTTGTATTTATAAAAAAGTAAATTATAATACATGTAAATGTTATAAAAATTAATATTCCAATAAAAGTAATAATATTTTTTTTCATGGCTTTTATCTCCTTTAATTATAAATTTCCATTAAATCAGTATTATCAACTTTAAGCATAAGATATGGTTTTTCTTTATCAGTTTCTTTTAAAAATAAGTAAAAACTTTTTGTAAAATTAAAATCTCTTTTTGTAGATTTAATAGAATTTTCTTCTTGAGTAATATCTTGCATTGTACCTCTACTTGTAACATCTCCGCCTTCATTATTTAAAGAAAAATCAACTTGCTGGATTGCATAGGTTATATAAGAAATATTATTTTTGTTATTTGCTAATTCTTTATTACATAATTCATCATAACTAATTTTAGTATTAACATTAAGATATGGGATTTTTAAAGTATCATAATTATCAAATTTATGTTCTTTTTCCATATTAGAATTTTCAATAATTTTTTTATAAGTTTCGTAGAAAGAATTAGTATCATCTATCCTTGCAAGGATAACATCTTCACTGTTTTTTGTGTTTAATTTAATAGCAAAATTATCATTATCATTGTAAAAAAGAACTTCTATTTGATTTCTTAAATTACTTTTAGATGAATTCGTTATTCCAAAATATTTAACTTTTTCCTCCGAATTTGAAAAACTTTCAGGTTCTAAAATATCAAAAGGTTCTTCAAATTTAAAACTTTTATGTAAAAAGCTATAAATAGTATAACTATTAGGAATATCAAAATTAATTTTATCTAAAGCAAAAGTTTCATCAATATTAAATTTATTTTTAATATCATTTTTAATAATTTCTTTAAGTTCAGGTCTTGTAACATCAACTTTTATATAATAACTTTTTTCAGATAATTGGTCTTTAGTAAAATCTCTTTTATTTAAAGAATTTACAATATCAGGTGTAGTATTTTTAAACTTGACATTTCCACCAAATCTTTCATCCATAAACTCATTCCAAGCTAAATTAAAAGTACAAACCCACATATTATTTTTTTGGCTATTATCAAATTCTTCAGTATAGGTAGGTACTAAACTTGCTTTATATTTTTCATAAATTACAAAACCTGCATATGTTAAAGATGAAACTAAAACAGTAAGTATAATAAACCATAAAAGTAGCCTTATAATTTTATTGTTTTTAATTTCAACAATTTTTTCTTGGACTAATAGTTTTTTTAGGCTTTTAGTAGCATTAAAAACTAAATTTTTAATCTGCTTTTCAGATTTATCCATAACAAGTCCAGCATCTTTATAAGATAATCCTTCTATATTTAGTTAAAAAAATTACTAATTGATATTCTTGTTTTAATTTCCTAATTACTTTTTCTATTTTATCTTGTCTTTCTTTAGAAAAAACTATATCTTCTAATAATTTTTCCTCTTTTAAAGTATTTTCAAAATCATCAAGTGGAAGGTTTTTGTGCTTGTTATTTAAATAATTAATAGCACGAGATTTAGCAATCATGTATAAATAAGTTTTAAAAGAATATTTATCATTATAATTTTCTTTGTGTTCTAAAATGTACATTATACTATCTTGATAAATATCGTGGGCTATATCTAAATTTTTAACATATCTTGTAATAAAATAAATAATATTATTTTCATATTTAGTAATTAATTTTTGAAAAGCATCATTATTTCCATTTAAAAATTCTTTATATAATATTTTATCATCTTCCATAATTTACTCCTATACTAATAATACAATAAAATTTTAAAAAAGTCTAAAATAAAAAGTTGTTTTTTTCCTCCGTCCTGGAAAACAGCTCTTGTAGAAAAATATAATTTATGATATATTGTGTAAAGCAGAATAGATACTTTTATATGGAGGAATGAAATGTTTTATGAGTTAATAAAAAAGATATGTGATGGATGGTATTTATCAAGCGATTGTAAAATAAAAAATATTATAGATTACATAGTTTCTAAAGATAAATTAAGAGATGCACAAGTAGAGTCAATAAAAATGTATTTATTTTTCAAAATTTATTGTAAAAATCTTCCTTTAGAAAGGTTATTTATAGAAGGTTATTTTTTACAAAATATTGATTTAGATGAATTACCAATATCTAAAAAATTAAATGACTTTTTGTGTGAAAATAAAGCGGCAAGACAATTATATGAAATAGCTTTAACAAATAATTATGATGATTTGAAAAAAGAAATAGAAAATAAATATTTAAAAATAGATTTTGAAAAGTTCTTTAAAGACTTTTTCCACAATATTACTTATGCAAATTATATATATTCATTACCGATGGGAGCTGGAAAGACTTATTTAATGGCAGCTTTTATATATTTTAATTTGTATTTTGCAATAAACGAGCCTGAAAATAAAGTGTTTGCACATAATTTTATAGTTCTTGCACCTTCAGGGCTAAAAAGTTCTATATTGCCTAGTTTAAAGAAAATAAAAGACTTTGATGTTACTTGGATTTTCCCAGAGCCAATAGCAAGTAAATTAAAGAAAATATTAAAATTTGAAATATTGGATGAGGTAAAGACAGCTAAGAAAAGTAATAAAATAAAAAATCCTAATGTAGCAAAAATTGCACAATACCAACCATATGAGGATATGTTCGGTGTTATACTTCTTACAAATGCAGAAAAAGTTATATTAAATAAAATGGAAGTTAATGATGAACAAGTAAAGATGAATTTTGAAACTGGAGATTTAGAATGGAAGGTTGCAAATGAATTAAGAGAAACAATAGGAAAAATTCCAAACTTAGCAGTATTTATAGATGAAGTTCATCATGTGGCTGATGAAGAGATAAAACTAAATAAAGTTGTAACTAATTGGAATAATTCTGGTGATGTAAATGAGGTAGTAGGGTTTTCAGGAACACCATATTTAGATAAACCTGAAACATTTTATATTACAGATAAGTTTTCAATAAAAAATTCAGATATATCAAATACTATATATTATTATCCATTAGTAAGAGGTATTGATAATTTCTTAAAAAGACCTAAGATAGTTGCATCTTCTGATAATAATTCTTTAAATATTATTAAAGAAGGATTAACAGAGTTTTTTAAGGCATATAAAGATTTAAGTTATGATGGAGTAATTAGCAAAGTTGCTATATATTGTGGAAATATTAAGAAATTAGAAGAAACGGTATTTCCATTTGTTGCTGAATTTGTTAGTGATTTAGGAATGGACCCAGATGAGGTTATTTTAAAATATCATAGGGGAAATAAAGAGTATAAAATTCCAAAGGAAAATAGCTTAGAATATGAGTCTTTAAATACAAAATTATCTAAAAAAAGAATTATTCTTCTTGTTGATATAGGAAAAGAAGGTTGGGATTGTAGTTCACTTACAGGTGTAATTTTATCTCAAAAAGGTGATTGTAAAACAAAAATGGTTTTACAAACAGCATGTAGGTGTTTAAGGCAAGTAATAAAGGGAAATCATGAAACAGCATTAATTTACTTAAATAAAGAAAATGAAAAGTTATTATCAGATCAGCTAAAGAAAGCACAGCATATAACCTTAAAAGAGTTCCAAGATGGTGAGAAAAGAGAAAATTTAGTTAAAAGAATAAGCAGAATGAAATACTTGGATTTACCTGAAATTGAATATTATAAGCTAAATATTAGCTATTTAGAAGAAATAAAAGAAGAAGCAAATACTTTAAAAGATTTAAAAAAGATTTTAAAGGAAGATTTAATAAAACAAGATGTTATTATAACTGAGAAAAATATTAAAGATGAAGTTATTGAGACAAATGTAAATGATGTTATCTATGGTGAAGATATAACTTATACAAAATGGTTATTTAATATATCAAAAGAGAGTTTTTGTTTTGTTACAATAGATATGTTAAGTAAGTATGATAATGAACTTAAAAAAATATTTAATAAAATAACAATAGATGGAAAGCTAAATATGACTTATAATCATAAAGTTATTAATAGTTTAATTAGACAATCCTTTTATGATAAGAGGAAAATGTCTATTAAAAAAGAGGAAATACCGGAAAGTTCTAAAATCTTATCTATAACAAATATTCCAGATGTGGATTTAGAAGATAAAAGTTTACAATATCCAACTGATGAAATTACAAAGGAAATTTTAGATAGGGATTTAGATAAAAAGGTCAATTTAGAGGAATTAACAAAAGAAGAGATATTGGAGTTGGCTAAAAATAATCCTGAGTTATTTACTAGTAGTGTAAAAGATGATGAGTGTTTAGAGTTAAATAAGAAAAACAGAACTTTTCATTATATTCCATATGTGTTTTTACAAAGCAGATATGAAAAGAAGTTTTTAGAAGCGGTATTATCTTTAAAGAGGCTTGATAGCGACAATCTTGAAATATATTATAATGGTGATAAAAATATAGCATCTTTTAGGATAGAATGTTTTAAAACAGAAAATAAAGTTGTTAAAAATGTGGGGATGTATACACCAGATTTCTTGGTAATTAGAAGGGATAATAGGAAGAAGATAGATAAAGTTCTAATTATAGAAACAAAGGGAAAAGGATATATAGACCAAGAAGAGTTTAAAGATAGAAGAAATTATGTGGAAAATGAGTTTATAAAATTTAATAATAAAAAGTTCGGATATAAAAAATTTGATTATTTAGTAGTAGACGATGGTTTAGAAAAAGATAAGATAAAAAGCGAAGTAAATAAAAAGTTACATGAGTTTTTTAAGGAGGAAAAATAATGGCGATAAAATATGTTCCATATTTTAAAGAACCAATACAAGGACAAGCAATTTTGGATAATTTTACAAGAACAAAAAGGGTGCTTAAATATGCTGAAAATGATAAAGTGCTAAATAGAATAGAGCGTGGAATGCCTTTATATGAGGTAGAGACTGAAGAAATAGTTGGCAGTAAAGAGACAGAAAATATGGTAATAAGAGGAGAATGTGTATCAGCTTGTGCATATTTAAAGGAAAATAATATAAAAGTAGACTTAGTATATATAGACCCACCATTTGCAAGTGGAGCAGATTATGCAAAAACTATATATGTAAGAAGAAATCCAAAAGTAGTGGAGGCAGTAGAAAAAGCAGAAGAAAAGTTAGAAGATGAAGAACTAAAGTCATTTGAAGAGAAAATGTATGGAGATGTATGGAATAAAGAAGCATATTTAAATTGGATGTATGAAAATTTAATGGCAATTAAATCTGTAATGTCTGAAAAAGGTTCGATATACGTCCAATTAGATCAAAAAATTGGTCATTATGTGAAAATCTTAATGGATGAAATTTTTGGAGAAGATAATTTTCAAAATGATATTACATGGGAATATCAGGGGTCTTGGGTAGAGCCTAAAAATCATTTCCCTAAAAGACATCAAGATATATTTTTCTATAGATTAGGTGATACAGAAGGGGAAGAGCCTATTTATAATAGAGATTATGAAAATGATGTCCAAGCTGGTATAAATTATAGTAGATGGTATGATTATATAGAAAATAACAAAATTTATGCAAAAAATGCTCCTTTTCATGATAAAAGGTTTAAGCCATATGTAGAAAGATTTAAAAAAGAGTATGGAAGAGAACCTAAAGGTGATGATATTTTAATGGATTTTAAAGGTTCTGTTGTGGGTGACGTATGGTATATAAAAGCAGCAGATCCAAAATCTCCTCAGTATACAGGATATGCAACTCAAAAACCGGAAAGCTTATTAGAAAGAGTAATTAGAGCATCATCAAATGAAAATATGGTGGTTGCAGATTTTTTTGGAGGTTCAGGAGTTACAGCAAAGGTTGCAAATGATTTAAATAGAAAGTTTATTCATTGTGATGTAGGAATAAATAGTATAGAAACAACAAGAGATAGATTAATAGAAGCAGGAGCATCTTTTAAAATAATGGATATAAAAGATGGAGTAAATTTATATAGAAATCCAGTACAGACAATGGAAAAAGTAAAATTATTAATACCAGGACTAAAGGGAGAAGAAAGTATATCAAGATTCTGGGCAGGGGCAATAAATGATAGTAAAGATGGAATAATCCCAGTGTATATACCTAATTTAATGGATTCAGGAACAAAGATATTAGATATAGTATTAGTAAATAAAATAATAAGTGGAGAAATACCAGAATTAGAAGATGATATAAGAAAAGTAATAATTTATTATATAGACATAACAGATAAAAAAGAGGTAAAGAAATTTATAAAAGAAAATTTAAAAAGAGATATAGAAATAGAGCTAAAAGATTTAAAAGAGATATTAGATGAAACAGTGGTAACAGATATTTTAGAATATCATATAGAGAAAAAAGAACTAATAATAGATAAGTTTATAAGTGATAGATTAATAGGAAAAATAAATGAGTACAATGAAAAAATGAAAGCACAAAAAGTATCAAACGGGAAGAATGAAAAGAAAATAGAGATAAGTGATGAAGGGTTAGAGTTAATAGAAATGATTTCATTAGATTGCACATCTAAAAAAGGAACATGGAATAGTGATGAAGAAATAAAGATAGATAAAAAAGGATATGTAATAAAAAATGGGAAAAAGACAAAAGAGTTTTGGGATGGAAAAATTTCTTTTAAAAAGAAACCACTTAGAATAAAGGTAAGAAATATTGCAGGAGATGAGAGTGTTATAAATGTATAAATTTTAAAAGGAAATGAGCAAAGAAATGATACAAAACTTTGCTCTTTTTGTAAATACAGATTTTAGAAAATTAATATAAATTCAAAATTAGTAAGAAAGTTTACAGATTTATAAATAAAGAAACAAAAGATATAATTATTAAAAGTTATCACTTCAGTAGAAAAAATTGTAACTATTCAGGTGATAGATGTGAATAAATTAAAGAAAAGTAAAAAGAAAAAAACTCTAAAACATATACTTGTAAAGGTTTATACATAAAACAACTTATTACAGACTTTAAAAAAGTTTTTGTAAATAATTAAGTAAAAATTATTAAAATATTTACAACATCCGAAAATATGATATAATCTAGTAAAATAGAAAAAGGAGTGAAGTTAATGGCAGTTTGTTATTTTAATAAAAATTATGATGAAAAATATGATTGTATATATGAAGTAAATGAAGATGGAATAGAAATTACAGTTAGTTATGATATTAATAATGAATTATCAGAAACAAATGGAATGACAGTGCTTTCTAGTAATACTAAATTTAATAAAAGAGACATATTAATAATTGATTACCAGAAAAAGATGAATTATTTACTCAAAAAAGCCTTTTATCATGGACATTCAGAAACATTTGGAACTCCAGATGGAGGATGTAAAACAAAATTTTTCTCATCTATTTATTTTTATAATAAAGATTATGAAAATTTATGTAATATAACAGACAAGAATAATATAAGTAAAATAAAAGTATATAGTAATATTATAAATGATATTATAGGACATCCAAGTTTATATAGAGAAAAAAATGAGAATGAATATATTATTAAATTAAAAAAGAATCCCAAAAAGCAAGTAATAGATATTAATAAAAACAATATAAAATCTATAGCTATATCAGATAATTGGACAAGTGAACACAATCATAAAAATAATAGAATAGACATAAATTTAAGCGGATATGTCGAAATAGATTTACAAGAAAATATAGAATACATTGATGTATATGATTATATAAATGAGTTAACAATATATTTTCAATTGTTAAAACCTTCCAAATTTAAAATTGATAAAATAATAGTAAAAGTAGATGGACAGTATTGTGGACTTGTTATACCTATAAAGGCAATTAATTATAAAAATTTTTACATAGATAATAGTGTAAATGATACATTATTAGATTTTTTACTAAATTGTTATAATTTGATACCATATAGAAATAGTAAAAATGAAATAAGAAATATTCCATATATAATATTATACACCACTAGAAATTTGGAAGATAATTTTTTAATGTTCTACAGATTTATAGAATGTTACTATAAAAAACAACCAATAGAAAATATAAAACGAACTTTTATAGAATATAGTATTAAAAACAATTATAAAGAGAATCTGGGATTAAATGAAGAAAAATTTGAAAATTTTGTCTATGAGATAATTAGTTTAAGAAATCACTATGTTCATGAAGGATATTATATTAAAAATGAAGAATTATATATATCATTTCCTAAAATAAATAAGAAAACAAATCCCAAAAACTATGTCGCTAAAAATGTGGATGTTAAGTGGATATATGAAAGAACGAAAATATTATATAAGATAGTTATAGACATTATATTTAAAAATATGTTAAATTACGAAAATTATAAATTTAATAAGCATTTTTAATAATGTTAAAATTAAAAAAGCAACATTTCATTGTGCTTCTTCTGTTCTTACAAAAATGAATGATGCAACTCGTAGTAGTACAAGTAGATTTGCGTAGATATTAATGAAACCAATGAGATTATATAGATTAACAAGAAATGCTTGTTTGAAAGATTTATTTGATGGAAACACAAAAATAGAAGGAATAAATAATTTGGATATAGAAAAGATTACACATTTGGTGTATAGAGGTGATAGTCAAGAGCAATTTTTATGGAAGAAGAAATAGCACTTGAATAAGCCTATGATTAATATGATGCAGTTGTTAAAAGAGATATTTCAGAGGATGGTGGAGTTTCAAGAAATCCAGAAAGCGTTAAAAATCTTTAAGAAGGCATATGCAAAAAATATGGAAACTCAAGTATAAAATTACACATTAAAGAAAGATATGTTTACAAATGATAATAATTCTTTAGATGCAGACATGTTTTTTTATATGCAAATGCATTAAAGAAAATTTTTGTAATAGAAGAGTCACCAGCGTGGAATCCTAACTTAAGAAGCAAAACAGTAATAAGAACATATGATACAAGATATTTTGTAGATACATCAATAGGTGTTGTAGCATTAGGAATTGATCCAAGATTTATTAAATGATTTAAATACATTTGGTTTATTATTTGAGACATTATGTATTAGAAATTTAAGAGCTCATGTAGAAAGTATAAAACGAAAGGTGTATCATTATAGAGATACAAATGATTTAGAGTGTGATGCTGTTATTTATTTAAGAAATGGATCTTATGGTTTAATTGAGATAAAATTAGGTGGGGATAGGTTAATAAATGAAGGAGCAGAGAACTTGAAAAAATTAGAAAAACATATAGATACAACAAAAATGAATAATCCATCATTTTTACTTGTTCTTACTGCAACTGGTAATATGCATATAGAAGAGAAGATGGAGTATATGTGGTTCCAATTGGTTGTTTGAAAAATTAGAAAGATAAAAATATTTAATAAAATATTATACTTTATATGAATAAAATATTATAAATTTAGGAGATAAATTAGTAATATTTTATTCTTTTTTGCTTAAAAACAATGAAAAAATTTTAAATTGATTAAAAATTATTTTTCTTAGTTTATATTATAAAAGTAATACCTTATAAATTTTTAAGGATTTTTTAAGATAATATAATAAATATTCGTAAAAAATTTGTAAAATAATGTAGAATTATTGTACAAAATGACATTTTGTGATATAAAAAGAATATGGGGGAATAAATATGGATAGTACAATTAAAAGTATAATAGATAGAATGTGGAATAATTTCTGGGAAGGTGGAGTAACAAATCCACTAACAGTTATAGAACAAATTACATATCTTTTATTTATAAAAGGTTTAGATGATATAGAAATATCACACGAGAAAAATGATATAATGCTAGGAATAACAACAAAAAGAATTTTTGATAAAGATCATCAGAATTGTAGATGGAGCAAATTTAAAGATTTTCCTGCAGAAAAAATGTTTAAGATAGTTCAAGAAGAAGTGTTTCCATTTATTAAAGGTTTAGGAAAAGATAAAGAATCTGCTTATGCGAAATATATGGAAGATGCGATATTTATAATACCAACACCTATTATGTTACAGAAAGTTGTAACAGTAATGGACAAGTTAGAGATGAAAGATAAAGACACTAAAGGTGATGTATATGAATATTTACTTTCTAAATTAAATCAAGCAGGAGTAAATGGACAATTTAGAACACCAAGACACATTATAAAGATGATGGTAGAATTAATGAAACCAACACCGGAAGATATAATAGTAGATCCAGCATGTGGTACAGCAGGATTCTTAGTTGCAGCAGGTGAATATTTAGAGAAAAACAGAAGTGACTTATTTTTATCAGAAAATCTAAATGAACATTTTAATAATACTATGTTTTATGGTTTTGATATGGATAGAACAATGCTTAGAATTGGAGCAATGAACTTGATGCAACATGGAATAGAAAATCCTAATATTTCGTACAGAGATTCATTATCAGAAGATAATGAGGATAATGGAAAATATACATTAGTTTTAGCTAATCCACCTTTTAAAGGTTCAATAGATGCAGAAAGAACATCAAAGGATTTACTTGCTGTAACTAATAAAACTAAGAAAACGGAATTATTATTTTTAGCACTATTTTTAAGAATATTAAAAACAGGAGGAAGATGTGCTTCAATAGTTCCAGACGGTGTACTATTTGGAAGCTCAAAAGCTCATAAATCTATAAGAAAAGAAATTATCGAAAATCATAAATTAGAGGCAATTATTTCAATGCCAAGTGGAGTATTTAAACCTTATGCAGGAGTATCAACAGCAATTATGATATTTACAAAAACAACACAAGGTGGAACAGATAAAGTTTGGTTTTATGATATGACGGCAGATGGATTTAGTTTAGATGACCAAAGACAACCTGTAAAAGAAAATGATATTCCAGATATAATAAAAAGATTTAACGATAGAAATTCAAAAGAAGAACAAAACAGAAAAAGAACAGAAAAATCTTTCTTTGTACCAAAAGAAGAAATAGTTGAAAACGATTATGATTTATCTATTAATAAATATAAAGAAATAGTTATTGAAAAGAAAGAATATGAAAAGCCAGAAGTTATCTTAAAAAGAGTAATTAATATGGAAGATGAAATCCAACAAAAACTAAAAGAGTTGGAGGGAATGATATAATGCAATATAAGTTAGGAAATATAGCAATTTTTATTAGAAATGGTGTCAATATAAAAAATGATAAATCTAAAGGTGGAATTCCAATAACTAGAATTGAGACAATATCAGATGGAATTGTCAATGAAAATAAAATGGGGTATGCTGATATAATAGATGATAGATATAAAGATTACTATTTAAAACAGAATGATATTTTAATGTCACATATTAATAGTGCTAAGCACTTAGGAAAAGTTGCAATATTTAATGGAGATAAGAAAATTATACACGGGATGAATTTATTAGATATAAGATTAAATAATGATATTTGCAATTCAAAATATGTGTATTATTTTTTTAAAACTAAAAGATTTAAAAAACAATTGAATAAAATTTCAAAACAATCAGTTAACCAAAGTAGTTTTACAGTTAATGATTTAAAAGAAATAAAAATATCTTTACCTCTGCTTGAAAAGCAAAAAATGATAGCAAATAAATTGGATAAAGTTCAAGCGATGATAGACTTAAGAAAAAAACAAACAGAGGAATTAGATAAACTAATTAAATCTCAGTTTGTCGAGATGTTTCAAAGTGGAAATTATCCGAAAGAAGAATTAGGAAAGTTATGTGATGTAAGAGATGGAACACATGATTCTCCTAAGTATATGGAAAAATCGGATTATAAATTTATTACATCAAAAAATATCATAAATAATGGAATCGATTTTTCAGATGTGAAATACATTTCTAAAAAAGATTATGATAAATTTAATACTAGATCTAAGGTTAACTATGGAGATATATTGATGCCAATGATTGGAACAATAGGAAAACCAATGATTGTAAATATTCCTGATTCTGAAATAGATTTTGCAATAAAAAATGTAGCTTTAATTAAATTTTTAGATAATTCTCAAGTCACTAATATTTATATAAAGTATTTACTTGACTCAGACTATTTTGAAAATGCAATTCTACAGAACAAAAGAGGTGGAACGCAAAAATTTATAGCATTATCAGATATAAGAAAAATACAAATTGAAATACCACCAATAGAACTACAAAACCAATTTGCAGAGATAGTCAAGCAAATCGATAAACAGAAATTTCTTATAGAAAAAAGTTTAAAAGAAACAAAAGATTTACAAGAAAGTTTAATGAATAAATATTTTTTATAGGAGGAATTAATGATACAAATTATAACGATAAATAAAGAGTTTGGTGATTTTTTTGATGAGGATTCCAATTATATAATTAATAGTTTTAAAAATCCGAGGGCTTTTGACGAATTTGATATTAATATTTTGGATTTGAGTTTTAATTTACTTTGGGTATATAGAGGGAATAGACCAGAATCTATAAATATAATAGATGACTTAAAACATTATAAAAATATAATAAGAAATGCAAACAATTCTAAAATACTTGTTATTCTGCCTCAAAATTTAAACTATATATATTGGTATAGTAATGGTAAATACCAATATAAATGCGAAGTGAAAAATTTACTTAATCTAGTACAGTCTTTATTAATTGATAATATATATGAATATTATTTTCAATTAGAATTTGAAACGACTCAAACAAAGTTTAAGAAAAATATGGTTAAGGCTGATTTTCATTTTCTAAATGAAATGTTTGAAAAAGAAGAAATTATTCTGAATTCGGATGGAGCAAATAAAGCTACAACTATAAAAGTTAAAGACAATTTATTTTATACAACTTTAGACATAACAGGAAGCAAAGAAATTTTCGAAGAATTTTTGGTAAAAACGAAAATGATTTTAGAAAAAACAAATGAAAAGCCAAAATGGATTGAAGAAGTGAATATATTAGATGATGAAAAAATAAGGACTAATATACAAAAAATAGAAAACGAAATTAAAGAAAAGGAAAAGGAAAAAGAAATCGAAATAGAAAAATTGAATAAAAATAATAAAATTAAAAGTATTTTATATGAAACAGATAAAAGCTTACAAAAAGAAGTGATAGAAATTTTAAATGAAATGCTGGATTATAGAGATAATAATTTTGTGGATGAAATGGAAGAAGATTACAGGATTAAGAAAGAAGATATAACATTTATTATAGAAACAAAAGGTTTGTCTAGAAATATAAAAGGTGAAGACATAAGCAAGACACTTAATCATGTAGAGATGTATGAAGATAAAATAGAAGAAGATAATATACAGGAAAATGTAAAGGGAATTTATATAGTAGCGACTCAAAGAAATAGGAGAATAGAAGAACGAGAAAAAACACCAGATAGACAATTAAAACTAGCAGAAAGAAATAACATACTTATTATTAGAACAGAGATATTATTAAAACTTTATGAAAATTTTAAAAATGGGAAAATAAAACCTAAGGAAATAATAGAGTTACTAATGAATCGAACTGGTGAGTTAAAATTAGATTAAAAAGTAATTAATGGAGATTTTTGGAAATATGGATTTAGCTATAATTAATATGATTTCTGATTTGAAATTCTATTATAATTTAATGTATTATTTAATTAATACACAAATGAATAATAATTTAAAAATTATACTTACAACTGACATAGTAAGATATGCTTCAATGGTAAATTTTGAGGTTAATAAGTTTTTTAAAAAAGAGTATAATCATGAGATAGTACCATTGGATATAGTAAATTTAATAAAAAATATACGAAATCAAACAAAATTATATGATAAAAACAAAATGGATAAACAGATTAGTAATATTTTAAATGATATTCATAAACAATATAGTGCTAATAGGGATATAAGTTTATTTAAAAATAAGAAAGAAGTTATAGGCTCAAATTTGATAATTTATCATATGCTAGTTAGACAAGCTAATATAAGTGAAATGAAAGGAGAAGATTTTAAGGATATATCAGCGAAAGTATCTAGTTTAACAAGAATATTAATAGAGGCATTTGAAAAGTATATAAAAATTAGTCTTGATACAAATTTGAATTTTTTCAAGCCAGATAAGAACTTTAAAATCGTATTTGAAGACAATAGTATTAATAAATTAACAAAAAAGAATAATATTAATGAAGTTGAACTGTATAAAAGATTAATGATATTAAATGAGATATTTATAATAAGATTTTGGAATTTACATATTGATTTTTCAAATATAGATTATTGTAGTTTTTATAGTTATAGTAAAATGATAAGCATAAAATATAGAGAAATTATAAGGGATTTAGAGACTCTTAATTTACACCACGATGAAGGAAAAATGTTTGAAAAAATTAGAAAATTTAGAAATACTAATCATTATAGTAAAAAAGATGGAACTATAAGTAACTGCAATATAAATGAAATTTCAAATAAATGGTGTGAACAATTAGATATGGAGAAGTTTGATGATATATTAGAAATAAATAATTATATTATAAAACAAATTTATAATATAAATAATGTTGTAAAAATAGTTTATTAATAAATGGGGAGAAAATATGTCAAATTTTGATTTTTTAAAGAAAAGTAAAATATTTAATAATTTTTCAGAAGCATGTTGTGAAGCAGAAAATGGTTTAGGATTAAATACAGTAACATGTAGTATATTATGTAGAAGAGCATTAGAATTGGGTGTTAAATGGTTATATGCGAATGATAATGATTTAAGAATACCATATAATGATAATTTATCAGCATTAGTTCATGATATAACATTTAAAAACATAATAGATGAAAAATTATTAAAACAAATTGAATATGTTATAAAATTAGGAAATTTTGCAGTACATAATAATAAGAAAATATCGAGAGAAGAAGCCATACTTTCTTTAAGATATTTATATAATTTTATGCAGTGGATTGCATATTGCTATTCTGATAATTACATAGAAAAAGAATTTGACGAAAGTATTTTACCTAAACAAACAGTAAATATTCTGCCTGTAAAAGAAAGAGAATCCTTATATGAAGAATTAGAAGCTAAAGATAAAAAATTAGAAGAAACAAGAAAAGAAAATGAAGAATTAAGAAAGCAATTAACAGATAAAAGAGAAGCAAAGAAAGAAAATTATATATTTGAAGTTAAAGACATATCTGAATATGAAACAAGAAAGAAATATATTGATTTGGAATTAAAAATAGCAGGTTGGGACTTTGATACAAATATACAAGAAGAATTGAAGTTAAATGGAATGCCAAATAATCAAAATGTAGGATATGCAGACTATGTATTATTTGGGAAAAATGGTTTGCCGTTGGCAGTTGTTGAAGCGAAAAGGACAAGTGTAGATCCAAAAGTAGGACAAAACCAAGCAAAATTATATGCGGATTGCTTAGAACAAGAATATCATCAAAGACCAGTTATATATTATACAAATGGATTTGAAATATATATGTGGGATGATGTAAATTACCCACCAAGAAAAGTATCAGGATTTTACACACAAGATGAGTTACAACTATTAATAAATAGAAGAGAAAATAAACAAAGCTTAGAGCACATATTTGTAAATGACAAAATTACAAATAGGGAATATCAACTAGAAGCAATAAAAAGTGTTTGTGAAGCTTTCGATGAAGGACATAGAAAAGCTTTATTAGTAATGGCAACAGGAACAGGAAAAACAAGAACAGCTATATCAATAGTTGATGTGCTATCTGATAAAGAATGGGTGAAAAATGTATTATTCTTAGCAGATAGAACAGTTTTAGTAAAACAAGCAAAAAATAATTTTGTGAAGTTATTGCCTAATATGTCTTGCTGTAATTTATTAAGTACAGTTGACAATCCAGAAGATTCTAGAATTGTATTTTCTACATATCAGACTATGATTAATGCAATAGATAGTACTAAAAACAAATCAGGCAATAAATTGTTTAGCCCAGGACATTTTGATTTGATAATAGTAGATGAAGCACATAGGAGCATATATAAAAAGTATCAAGCAATATTTGATTATTTTGATGGTTTAGTAGTAGGATTGACTGCAACACCAAGAGACGATGTTGATAGAAATACATATAGATTTTTTGAAATAGAAAATGATGTGCCTACATTTGCTTATGAATATGATAGAGCTGTAAAAGAAGGATATTTAGTGGATTATCACACAATAAAAACAACAACAGATTTTATGGATAGAGGAATTAAATATAATGAATTAAGCGAAGAAGAAAAAGAAGAATATGAAGATACATTTTCTGATGATGAAGATAATATTCCAGAAGAAATAAATGCAGAAGCTATAAATAGTTGGTTATTTAACAGAGATACAATTAAAAAATTATTAGAACTTTTGATGGAAAAAGGTTTGAAAGTTGAAGGTGGAGATAAATTAGGAAAAACTATAATATTTGCAAGAAATCATAGGCATGCAGAAAAAATAGTTGAAGTATTTAATGAACTATATCCAGAATATAAAGGAGAATTTGCAAAGCTAATAGATAATCAAGTAAAATACAATGAAAATTTAATTGATCATTTTAGTGTAAAAGATGATTATCCTCAAATAGCAGTATCAGTAGATATGTTAGATACAGGTGTAGACGTACCAGAGATTTTAAATTTAGTATTTTTTAAACCAGTAAAATCTAAAATAAAATTTTGGCAGATGATAGGTAGAGGAACAAGACTTTGTAAAGATTTATTTGGTGTAGGACAAGATAAAAAAGAATTTTATATTTTTGATTATTGTAAAAACTTTGAATTTTTCTCTGAAAATCCAAAAGGAATAGAGACAAATTCACAAATAAGTTTGACCGAAAAAATATATGGTTATAAGCTAGATTTAATCGTAGAATTACAAAATATAAAATATCAAAATGACGAGAAATTTAAAGCATATAGGGAAGAATTGATAGAAGAATTTATTGAAGAAATAAATAAATTAAATAAGGAAAGTTTCTTAGTCAAAGCTAAATTACATTATATAGAACAATTTTCTAAAAAAGAAAATTGGGTATATATTTCAACAATAGATTTAACGGACATAAAAGATAATTTGATACCATTATTTTTAGCATCAGATGAAAATGAACCGGCTAAAAGATTTGACAACTTGATGTATCAATTGCAAGTAAAACGAATAAGACAAGAAAAAACAAGGAGATGTGAAAATGCAATAACAGAAACAGTGGGGCAATTAGAAAAGTTAGGAACAATACCTCAAATAAAAGAAAAACAAGATTTAATACTAAAAGTAGCAGAAACTGAATATTTAAAAGAAGCAGATTTTTGGAGTGTAGAAGAAATAAGAAAAGAACTAAGAGATTTGATACAGTTTATTGATCCATATAATATATCACCAGTATATATTGATATAGAAGATACATTGAATGATGTTAATGAAGAGTATGTATATATTAATAGTGGAAATAATTTTACAAATTATAGAAAGAAATTAGAAAAATTTTTAAATGGGAATTTAGAAAATAGTATTATATGGAAGATTAGACATAATATAAGACTAACAGAATTAGAAAAAGAAAATTTAGAAAAAATCTTATTTGAAGAATTAGGAAGTAATAAAGAATATGCAGAAACATTTGGAGATACAAATGTAATAAAAGCAGTAAGAAATATAGTTGGACTTGATAAGAGTGTTGCAAGCGATATTTTTTATAAATATATAAATGAAAATAGATTAAATATGAAGCAAATACAATTTGTAAAATTACTAGTAGATTATGTTGTAAAAAATGGAACTATAGAAATGGAAAAATTAACAGAACAACCTTTCAACACTGTTGGACAAGTATATGAGCTTTTTGGAAATAATGTGGATTTATTTAAAGAGATTCGAGATGATATTGAAGAAATAAATGAGAATGCCGAAAAATTAGCATAAAAATGAGCAGACTTTTTATAGAAGTCTGCTTTAATCTTATTATTTTTTCTTATGTGTATGTTTGGGTTGCCTTTGAGATAAAGCAGAACCAGCTACAGTTTTTGTAGTTTTTGATGTTCTACTATCTTTCAAAAGTTTTGAGGCTTTTGATGCAACACTTTTGCTTGTTTTTTTGCAAGCCATAAATATCACCTACTTTCTAGGATAAGAATCCTTCCTCATTTAATTCTATTCTAGAAAATGATGACATATATATAATATCATTTTTTAAAATAAAAATCAATAATATTCAACAAAAAAATGAATAAAAAATGCAAAAATATAAAGAATATCATTAAAATTAGTTTACTTTTTTATAAATATAGCATATAATATATAAGAGGTGAGAGAAATGCTAGTTGAATTTAGTGTGAAAAATTTCATGTCATTTAAAGATAAAGTAACCTTTAGTATGGAAGCAGCAACAGGAACAGAAAATGAAGAAAATATAATAAGTATACAAAATATAAATGAAAGAATTTTGAAAAGTACAGCAATATATGGAGCAAATGCATCTGGAAAAACAAATTTAATAAAAGCATTTACAGTTGCAATATTAATGGTAAGAAAATCCAATAATAGACAAGTGGGAGAAAAATTAATGGAAATGGAACCATTCGCCTTTGATGAGAAAAATAAAGTAGAACCATGTGAATTTGAATTTGTTTTTTATGCAAAAGGTATGAAATATGTATATGGATTTATAGCAGATAAAGAAAAAGTATATGAAGAATATTTATACCAGTATTTTACAGCAAAACCAACAAGAATATTTGAAAGAACTAATGTAAA
>CALXFB010000011.1 GCA_944387475.1 uncultured Clostridia bacterium | reverse complement strand
TTTTTATGCGCACCATTTTTCTTTATATTTTTTTATACGTTTGTTTTCTGGGATAGGATATTCCATTGGAGTAGCAGAAGATAGGGCTTCTGTTCTAACTTCTAGTGGAGTTTTACAATGATATCTATCTTGAGGACGCTCTTCTTTATAAAACCTCATATAATCATTAATTGCAAAGCGTAATGATTTTTCATCCGTAATATTATACATTTGATACATTTCTGTTTTTATAATTCCCCAAAATCCTTCTGTTGGTCCATTATCAATACAATGACCAACTCGTGACATTGATTGTTCCATTTCTTGTTTCTTAAGCATTGATTGAAATACTTTACTTGTATATTGAAATCCTCGTAATAAAATCAAGAAAAATGTTCAAAAATAGAACAAAAAAAACGGAGGTTATTATGAAAAAATCTAAAATAACTAATAATATTTATAATATATGTGGAAAAAATATTAAAAAAATAAGAAAAGAACAAAAAATTACACAAGACGAATTATGTGCAAGAATGCAAGTAATGGGTTATCAAATTAGCCGTTCTGATATTTCTAAACTTGAAAATGATAAAAAATTCATTACAGATTTTGAAGTTTTTGGTTTTTCCAAAGCATTGAAAGTATCTATTTTAGATTTATTTAAATAAAAATGATTAAATCGTAAAATAAAAAATATCGTCTAAGAAATATTTCTCACACGACATTTTTTTATTTTCATTAAATTAATTGTAATATTGCAACTTCTGCTCCGTCTCCTCTTCTTGGTCCTGCTTTTACTATACGAGTATATCCTCCTACTCTTTCTCCTGCATATTTTGGAGCTATTTCATTAAATAATTTTGATGTTAAATCTATGTTATTTCCTTTTTCATCTTTAACTTTATTTAATGTTTTCATCATTTTTCTTCTTGCATTTAATCTTGATGGCATATCTTTTTGTCTTTTTTCAGTTGTAGTTTCTTTTACTACTTTAAGATATTCTTTTCCATTTTTGCTTTTTACTAATTCAGTTTCTTTATTTCCTTTAGAATCTAGTTTTGCTTTTACAACTTTAACATCTACCATTTCAAAGTTATCTTTTTCCTTTATTGCTAAAGATATAAGGCTATCTGCAATTGATTTAACTTCTTTAGCTCTTGGTAATGTTGTCTCAACTTTACCATGTAAAATAAGGTCAGTTGTTAATGTTCTTAGCATTGACATTCTTATATCTGTTGTTCTTCCTAATTTTCTATTAGTAGCCAATTTTTTTCACCTTCCTTTATTTTATTATTCGTCTTCTTTAGCAAAATCCAATCCTAATGAATGTAATTTTGCTGTTACTTCTTCTAATGATTTCTTACCAAGGTTTCTTACCTTCATCATTTCATTTTCTGTTTTATTTGTTAAATCTTCTACTGTACTAATTCCAGCTCTTTTTAAGCAATTAAATGATCTAACAGACAATTCTAATTCTTCTATTGTCATTTCTAATACTTTTTCTTTCTTAGATTCTTCTTTTTCTATCATAACTTGAGTATTTTTTGTCGCTTCTGATAAATCAATAAATAATTCTAAATGTCCTGTCATTACTTTAGCAGCTAAACTTAAAGCTTCATGTGCTTTTAAGCTTCCATCAGTCCATACTTCTATTATTAATTTATCATAATCAACCATTTGTCCAACTCTAGTATTTTCTACTTGATAATTTACTTTTTTAACAGGTGTATATATAGAATCTATTGGAAGTACAGATATATCTTGATTCGGTTTTTTATTCTTATCTGAAGAATTATAACCTCTTCCTTTATCTGCTGTCATTTCCATTCTTAAGTTTCCACCTTCAGCAACTGTTGCTATATGTAATTCAGGATTTAATATTTCAACGGTACCATCTGTTATAATATCTGCTGCTAATACTTCTCCTTCTCCTTTTTTATCTATTCTTAATATTTTTTCTTCATTGTCGTCAAATTTTAATCTAACATTTTTTAAATTAAGAATAATATCAGGAACATCTTCTACAACATTGTCTATGTCTGAAAATTCATGTAATACTCCGTCTATTTTTACACTTGTTATGCTACAGCCTGGAAGTGATGAAAGTAAAATTCTTCTTAGAGAATTTCCTATTGTTACTCCATAACCCCTCTCTAATGGTTCACATACAAATTTTGCATAATTATTTGTATCATCTACCTCTAAACATTCAATATTTGGCTTTTCAAATTCTATCATTTTTACCTCCTAATATTCGAGATTTTCTCTCAAACTTTTTAAAACTAAACAGTTTTTTCTTAAAGTAAAATTTAAAAGTTTTATAAAATATATTTTTTTACTTCTAACTATTATTTTGAGTAAAGCTCTACTATTAAATGTTCTTCTATTGGAATATCAATATCCTCTCTTGCGGCTAATCTGATTACTTTACCACTTAATTTTTCAGTATCTTTTTCAAGCCATGCTGGAACTGGTCTTTTAGCTGATTCTTCAGCATTTATTTTTATTGTTCCATTATCTTTTTTGTTTTCTCTAACAGTAATTACATCTCCTGGTTTTACTAGGTATGATGGAATATTAACTTTTTTTCCATTTACTTCAAATTGAGCATGTGTTACAAATTGTCTTGCTTGTGCTCTTGAAGATCCAAAACCTAATCTGTAAACTACATTATCTAATCTACTTTCTAAAATTTGTAGTAATTCTTCACCAGTTACTCCTTTTTTATTAGAAGCCATTTCAAAATATTTTCTAAATTGTTTTTCTCCAACTCCATAATATGCTTTTGTTTTTTGTTTTTCTCTTAATTGAGTTCCGTATTCAGAAAGTTTTGCTCTTTTTTGTCCATGTTCTCCTGGTGCATAGTTTCTTCTTGATATACTACATTTATCAGAATAACATCTATCACCTTTTAAGAACAACTTTTGTCCTTCTCTACGGCATCTGCGACATTGTTCGTCTTTATATCTAGCCATTTTTAAACTCCTTTCCTATTTTTTTATCAAAGTTTCTCTTTTATTTTTATTATTTCCAATACATTAATATATTAAAAATCATAAATGATTTTTATGTCTATGGTTCACAACAAATCACTTAATGATTACAAAAATCATAAATGATTTTTGTATTAATCATCTGTAACACTCGAAAATTTATTTTTAAATTTTCTCGTTAACAGCTGATTAAACTCTTCTTCTTTTTGGTGGTCTACAACCATTGTGTGGTATTGGTGTTACATCTTTTATTGCACTTATTTCTAAACCAGCTGTTTGAAGTGAACGTATTGCTGCTTCTCTTCCTGAACCTGGTCCTTTAACAAATACTTCTACTGATTTTAAACCATGTTCCATTGCAATTTTAGCTGCTGTTTCAGCAACTTGACCTGCTGCAAATGGTGTGCTTTTTCTTGAACCTTTATATCCTAATTCTCCAGCACTTCCCCATGAAATAGTATTTCCTTGAGTGTCTGTAATTGTAACTATTGTGTTATTAAAACTTGAATGAATATGAGCTGCACCTTTTTCGATGTTTTTTCTATTTCTTCTTGCAACTTTTTTTGTTGTTACATTTTTAGCCATTTTGCCTTTTCCTCCTTTTTCAAAATTTTTATTTTGAAATTTTCTTATTTATTATTTTTTACTTTTGCTTACTAATTTTCTTGGACCTTTTCTTGTTCTTGCATTAGTTTTAGTTCTTTGTCCTCTAACTGGTAAGCCTCTTCTATGTCTTAAACCTCTATAACATCCAATTTCAGTTAATCTTTTGATGTTTAAAGCTACTTCTCTTCTTAAATCTCCTTCAACAACATAAGATTCGTCTATAACTTTTCTTATGTCATTTACTTGCTCATCAGTTAAATCTTTAACTCTTATATCTGGATTTACACCAGCTTTCTCTAAGATTTTTTTAGAACTTGAAACTCCTATACCATAAATGTATGTAAGTCCTATTTCTACTCTTTTTTCTTTAGGTAAGTCTATTCCTGCTATACGAGCCATATTTTTTTGCACCTCCAAAATTTTTTGTTTTGTTTGTCCATAAAATACTTAAAAAGTGAAATGCTACTAGTGTTTACCCTAGTACAGTTTAAGTTTTTAAAGACATATATATAAACACAAATTAGATATGTAATTTGAAAAATTTTAATTTTCTTCAAATTCACAGCCGCTACCTTATTTGTGTTATTAACTTAAGGTTACCCTTGTCTTTGTTTGTGTTTTGGGTTTTCACAGATTACTCTAATAACCCCTTTTCTTTTTATTACTTTGCATTTATCGCAAATTGGTTTTACTGATGGTCTTACTTTCATTTTTAGCACCTCCATTAATTTAAAATATATATTATTTTTGGGTTAATTTTTAAATTAATTAAATTTTATTTTGCTCTCCAAGTAATTCTTCCCCTTGTTAAATCATAAGGTGAAAGCTCTACTTTTACTTTATCACCTGGTAATATTTTTATATAATTCATTCTTAATTTACCAGATATGTGAGCAAGTATTTGATGTCCATTTTGTAATTCAACTTTAAAAACTGTATTTGGTAAGGCTTCAACTACCTTTCCCTCAACCTCAATTACATCTTCTTTTGCCAATTTCTTTCCCTCCTATTTTTAAGAGTTTTTCTTATTTTATGCAAAATTTGGCTATTGTGCATAATAACTACTATATTATACCTTATTATTTAAGTATTGTCAAGATTTCTGGCTCTTTTTCTGTAATTAAAATTGTATTTTCATAATGTGCTGCTAAACTTCCATCTTCTGTTATAATAGTCCAACCGTCTTCAAGCTCTAAAATATTAGGCTTTCCTTGAATTACCATTGGCTCTATTGCTAAAGTCATACCAGGTTCTAATCTTATTCCTCTTCCTGCTTTTCCGTAATTTGGTATTCCAGGATCTTCATGCATTTGTCTTCCTATTCCATGTCCTTGGAATTCTCTTACTACTGAATATCCTTGAGATCTTACATATTCGCCAATAGCATGACTTACATCCCCTATTCTATATCCTGGTTTTGCATATTTAATTCCTTCAAAAAATGCTTGTTTAGTTACCTCTACTAATCTTTTTGCATCTTTGGATACATTTCCTATCATAAATGTTCTTGCTGCATCTCCATTAAATCCATTTTTTAGTGCAACTGTGTCTATACTTACTATATCTCCATTTTTTATTATCTTATTTTTTGAAGGAACACCATGAATTACTTCATCATTAATTGATATGCATATAGATGCAGGATATGGAGGAACATCCTTTGATTCAGTAAATCCTTTTTCTGCTGGTATTGCTCCTTCTCTTCTTATTATTCTTTCTGCAAGCACATCTACTTCATAAGTTGACATTCCTGGTTTTATTTTTCTTTCTAATTCATCATACATTACAGCAACAACTCGACAAGCTTCTCTCATTAGTTCAATTTCTCTTTTTGATTTTATTGTTACCATTTTGTTTTCCTTCTTTCTATTTTCCTTCTTTTATAAACTTTAAAACATCTTCAGCAACATCTTTTCCAAGCTTATTTATTGATTGACTTACAACTGCTGAATATAAATTTCCTTTTTTTTCATAATAATCAACTAATGGGCTTGTCTCTTCTATATAACTATTAAATCTTTGTTTTACAGTTTCAGGATTGTCATCTTTTCTTTGTATCAATCGAGAACCACATTTGTCACATATTCCTTCTTGTTTTGGTGGATTTAATATCAAATTATATACTGTTTTACACTCTGGATTTGAACAAATTCTTCTATTTACTATTCTTTCTATTATCTCTTCTTCTGGAGTAGTTAAATTTATTACTAAATCTACTTTTTTACCTTTATTTTCTAATATTTTATCTAATTCTTCTGCTTGTTTTACCGTCCTTGGAAATCCATCTAATATAATTCCTTCTTTAACATCATCTTCTTCTAATCTATTTTCTACTAATCCTATTGTTACATCATCTGGAACTAATTTTCCTTGTGATATATATTTTTCTGCTAATTTTCCAAGTTCTGTCTGTTCTCCTATATGTTTTCTAAAAATATCTCCTGTAGATACTTGAGGTATTTCTAACTCTTTTGTTAGTATCCCTGCTATTGTACCTTTTCCTGTTCCTGGTGCACCAAGCATAATTATTACCATTATAAACACTCCTATCTTTATATTTTAAGATTATTATATTTTTTAATAACCTTTACTATATTTATAAAAACTCTTATAAACATAGTAAAACTTATTATATTAAAATAAATTTTACAATATAACAAGTTTTGTGGGACGTAAAAATACGTCCCTTTATATATTACTCTAAGAATCCTTTGTAGTGTCTCATTGCTAGTTGTGATTCTAATTGTTGAACAGTTTCTAAAGCAACACCTACAACGATTAATATTGATGTACCACCAAAAGCAATATTTAAATTTGTAAATCTAAGTAGCATTGGTATAATTGCTATCAATGCTAAGAAGAAACCTCCAAACCATGTTAATTTAGATATTATTGATGATAAATAATCTGTTGTTGGTTTTCCTGCTCTTATTCCTGGTATAAATCCACCATTTTTCTTAATATTATTTGATACTTCTGCTGGATTAAATGTTGCATAAGTATAGAAAAATGTGAAACCTAAAATTAATAATAAGTATACAAGTGCATTTGCTATAGAATATCCAATTGGTACATTTGATGTTGATGTAGCAATTGAGAAATTATATAGTCCTGCTAAAAATCCTGTTTTACTTGCTATATCTGGTACAAATATTTGTATTATCATAGCTGGGAATGTCATAAAGCTACTTGCAAAGATAACTGGCATAACTCCTGCCATAGCAAGTTTTAATGGAATATGTGTGCTTTGTGCACCCATCATTTTTCTTCCAACTACTTTTTTAGAATATTGTACAGGTACTCTTCTTTCAGCTTGTTGTACAAATACAACTCCTGCAACTAATATAATAGCACCAATTAATATTCCTATTGATAATAATAAACCTGTTGTACTAAATCCTGATTGTGTCATTATTAATCCCCATAATGTAGTTACTAAACTTGGTAACCCTGAAATAATACCTATGAAAATTAATAATGATATTCCATTTCCTATTCCTTTTGCTGTTATTTGTTCTCCTAGCCACATAAGTATTGAAGTTCCTGCAACTAAGCCTGTTACTACCAATACACCTGTTAAGAAACTATCATCTACAAATATTCCAGATGATTTATATGATAAATAAATTCCTATTCCTTCAACTAATGCAAGTATTATAGTTAAAATTTTTGTATATCTATTTATTTTTCTTCTTCCTGCTTCTCCACCTTCTTTAGTTAATTTCTCTAAAGATGGTATAATCATTGCAAGTAATTGTATTACAATAGATGCTGTAATATATGGACTTATTGACATAGCAAATACTGAAAATCTTGAGAATGCTCCTCCAGAAATCATGTCAATTAATCCTGCTATTCCTGTTGTGTTTCCCATAGCTTCATTTAGTGCTATACTATCCACGCCTGGAACTGTTATATAACAACCAAATCTAAATACAATTATTAAAACTAATGTATATAATAATCTTTTTCTGACATCTGGTGTTTTTAATGCATTTTTTATTGTTTTAAACAATTAAATCACCTCTGCCTTTCCGCCTAAAGCTTCAATTTGCTCTTTTGCTTTTGCTGTGAATTTTTTAGCTTTAACATTTAATTTTTTATCTAATTTTCCTGTTGCTAAAATAACAATACCATCATTGATTTTTCCAATAATTCCTTCTTCTAATAAACTTTCAGCTGTAACATCTGTTGCTTTTGATTTATTTAGCATTTTTAATGTTACTTCTGTATAAGTTTTTCTATGAATATTATTAAATCCTCTTTTTGGTAATCTTCTAAATAATGGAGTTTGACCACCTTCAAATCCACGTCTTACTCCTCCGCCGCTTCTTGATTTTTGTCCTTTTTGTCCTCTTGCTGATGTTTTTCCATTTCCTGAACCAATACCGCGACCTACTCTATTTCTTTTTACTTTTTTTACAGCTGGTTTTAATTCGTCTATTTTCATTTAAGTCTTGCACCTCCTTCTTAATTAGCAAAGATTTTTTTATAAAATTTCTTCTACTTTTTTACCTCTTTTTTTAGCTACTTGTTCAACTGTCATCATTGATTTTAATCCTTCAAGTGTAGCATAAACAACATTTCTTGGATTATTTGTTCCAATAACTTTTGTTCTTATATTTCTATATCCTGCTAATTCAAGAACTGGTCTTACACTACCTCCAGCTATAAGTCCAGTACCTAATTCAGCTGGTTTTAATAAAACTTTTGCACTTCCGAAAGTTCCTATATATTCATGTGGTACTGTTGTTTCAACAATAGGAACAGAAACTAAGTTCTTTTTAGCTTCTTGAATAGCTTTTTTTATAGCATCTGGAACTTCTGATGCTTTACCATTTCCTACACCTACATGACCATTTTCGTCTCCTACAACAACAACTGCACTAAATCTAAAAGTTCTACCACCTTTAACAACTTTAGCAACTCTGTTTATTGCAACAACTTTTTCTTTTAATTCGTTTTTTTCTTCCATAGGTTTAGTTTACCCTCCTTTTTGATAATTTCATTATATCTTTTTATCTGATTAATTACAATACTTTTTATAAAAGAATTATTTTTTCTGTAACTCACTTGGTTTATAACACAGTAAGTCTAATGTATACAAATGCCAAAGGCATTTGCATCCAGTGCCTGTAACTCACTACGTTCGTAACAGGTCACTTAGAACTTCAAGCCACCTTCTCTTGCAGCTTCTGCTAATTCTTTTACTACTCCATGATAGATGTATCCACCACGGTCAAATACAACAGTGTCTATCTTTTTATCAAGAGCTTTTTTTGCAATTAATGTTCCTAGTTCTTTAGCTGCTTCTTTATTAGCTCTTTTTGTTTTTACATCTTTATCTAATGTAGATGCAGAAACTAAAGTTTTCATTGCCACATCATCAATTACTTGTACATATAAATTTGTATTACTTCTATATACACATAATCTTGGTCTTTCAGCTGTTCCAGATATTTTTCTTCTTACTCTTAGATGTCTTCTTGTTCTTTCCATTTTTCTATCTGTCTTTTTAACCATTTCTATTACTCCTTTCTTCGTAATATTAAATTCTATTTACCTGTCTTTCCTTCTTTACGTCTAATAACTTCTTCAGCATATTTAATACCTTTACCTCTATATACTTCTGGTGGTCTTTTTGTTCTGATTTCAGCAGCTGTTTGTCCAACAAGCTCTTTATCAATTCCTTTTACAATAATTGTATTAGGATTAGGAACATCAAAAGTAATTCCTTGAGGTGCTTCAAATATTACTGGATGTGAATATCCTAAAGACATATTTAAATTATTTCCTTGTTTTTGAACTCTATATCCAACTCCATTTATTTGTAATTCTCTACTATACTCATGAACAACCCCTATAATCATGTTATTAATTAAAGTTCTTGTTAATCCATGTAAACTTCTGTTAAATGGTTCATCATTTATTCTTGTAACTTTTATTTCATTTCCTTCCATTTCTAAAGAAATGTTATTATGTATATCTCTTTCTAATGTACCTTTTGGACCTTTTACAGTAATGTGTTTTCCTTCAATTTTTATATCAACACCTTCTGGTACTGTAATAGGTTTATTTCCTATTCTTGACATCTCTAAGTTTTCCCTCCTTTTATGTTATTTTATAAGATTACAATGTTTAGTCTTTCATTGTATACTAAATTTGTAACAAGCAAAGACTTAACACTTTGTATTACCAAATATAAGCTAATACTTCTCCACCAATTCCTAATTCTCTTGCTTCTTTATCTGTTTTTAAACCTTTTGATGTAGAAATTATAGCAATTCCTAAACCGTTTAATACTTTTGGTAATTCATCTTTTGATGCATATACTCTTAGTCCTGGTTTACTAATTCTTTTTAAACCGTCAATTACTCTTCTTCCTTTTTCATCATATTTAAGAGTAACTCTTATAATACCTTGAGCATCATCTTTTATTTCTTCATATGATTTTATATATCCTTCTCTAAACAATATCTCAGCTATTCCTAATTTCATATTTGAAGCTGGAATATCAACTGTTTTATGTTTTGAACTGTTTGCATTTCTTATTCTTGTCAACATATCTGCTATTGGATCTGTAATGTTCATTAATTACTTACCTCCTTTTCTATTCTTTAAATTTTACCAGCTTGATTTTTTAACTCCTGGTATTTCTCCTTTATGAGCTAATTCTCTAAAGCAAATACGGCATATTCCATATTTTCTAATATATCCATGTGGTCTACCACATAATTTACATCTATTATATTCTCTAGTTGTATATTTTTGTGGTCTGGCTTGTTTTATTTTCATAGATTTTTTAGCCATAGTATTACTCCTTTCCTTTGACTAATTATTTTGATTTCTTTGTTTTAAAAGGCATTCCAAGAAGTCCCAATAATTCTTTTGCTTCTTCGTCAGTACTTGCTGTTGTAACAAATATAATGTCCATACCTCTTATTTTATCTACTTTATCATATTCGATTTCTGGGAATATTAATTGTTCTTTAATACCCATTGAGTAATTTCCTCTTCCATCAAATGAGTGTTCTGAAACTCCTCTAAAGTCTCTAACTCTTGGAAGTGCTACATTGAATAATTTATAAGCAAAATCATACATTTTATCTCTTCTTAATGTTACTTTGCATCCAATGTTTACTCCTTCTCTTAATTTAAAAGCTGCTATTGATTTTTTAGCTTTTGTTATTACTGGTTTTTGACCTGTAATTTGAGTTAAATCTTTCATTGCATTTTCTAAAGCTTTTGGATTTTCTTTTAAATCACCTAATCCAATATTTATTACTATTTTATCTAGTTTTGGAACTTGCATAACTGATTTATATTCAAACTTTTTCATTAATGCTGGAACTACTTCTTTTTCATATTGTTCTCTTAATTTTTCCATTATGCATAATCCTCCTTTCTATTTTAATTTTGCTCCACATTTTTTGCAAATACGTATTTTTTGATCTTTTTCTATACTATATCCAACTCTTGTTGCTTTTCCACATTTAGGGCATACAACATTTACTTTTGAAACTGGTATACTACACTCTACTGGTATAATTCCAGATTCTTGTCCTTGACGTCTTGCTTTTACATGTTTTTTTCTAATATTTACGCCTTTAACAACTATCTTTTCTTCTTTAGGTAGTACTTCTAATACTTCTCCTTTTTTTCCTTTATCATTTCCTGATAAAACTTGGACGTTGTCACCTTTTTTTATTCTCATTTAGAGTTGCCTCCTTTTCTTAGATTTTTTATAATTAATATTTTTCTACTATTTTAAGGTATACAAAATTGCTACGCATATAATATATATATATATGTATACAAAATTGCTACGCAATTTTGCATCTTTAATCTGTATGGCTCAAATATCTACTAGATATTTTCGCCTACAGCTTAAAGAACTTCTGGAGCTAATGAAAGAATTTTCATATAGTCCTTTTCTCTTAATTCTCTTGCAACAGGTCCGAAAATACGTGTTCCTCTTGGAGTTCCATCTTCTTTTATTATTACTGCTGCATTTTCATCAAATTTTATATATGAACCATCTGCTCTTCTTAAACCGCTTTTAGATCTAACGATAACGGCTTTTACAACATCACCTTTTTTTACAACTCCACCTGGTGTTGCTACTTTAACAGAAGCAACTATTATATCTCCAATGTTAGCTGTTTTTCTAAAAGAACCACCTAAACATCTGATACACATAAGTTCTCTTGCACCTGTATTATCTGCTACTTTTAATCTTGATTGTTGTTGAATCATTTATGGTTCCTCCTTTCTTATTTTACAATTGCTTTTTCTACAACTTCAACTACTCTCCATCTTTTATCTTTAGAAAGTGGTCTTGTTTCCATTACTTTTACTTTATCACCTATTTGACAAGCGTTTTCTTCATCATGAGCTTTTAATTTATATGTTCTTTTAACTGTTTTACCATATTTTTTGTGACTTACACTTGTTTCAACTGCTACTACAACTGTTTTGTCCATTTTATTTGATAATACAGTTCCTATCATAACTTTACGAAGATTTCTTTCTTCCATTTAGATTTCTCCTTTCTTAATTATGCTTTTTTACTATCTGCTATTTTTCTTTCTGTTAATACTGTATTTATTTTAGCTATATCTCTTTTAACTTCTTTTATTTTCATAGGATTATCTAATCCATGTGTAGCTAAACTAAATTTTAATTTGAATAATTCTGTTTTTAGTTCACCTAATTCTTTTTCTAAATCTGGTGAAGACATTTCTCTAATTTTATTTATCTTCATCATTTTCACCTACCTTTTCAGTTTCTCTTGTTACAAATTTTGTTCTATTAGGTAGTTTGTTCATTGCTAAACGTAAAGCTTCTCTTGCTGTTTCTTCTGGTACACCAGCTATTTCAAACATTACTCTACCTGGTTTTACAACAGCTACCCATTTTTCTGGAGCTCCTTTACCTTTACCCATACGAGTACCAATAGGTTTAGCAGTTAGTGGTTTATCTGGGAATATTTTAATCCACACTTTTCCACCTCTTTTTATATAACGAGTCATTGCAACTCTGGCTGCTTCTATTTGATTTCCTGTAACTAAAGCTCCTGTTACAGCTTGAATTCCATATTCTCCATCTGTAACTCTATTTCCTCTTGTTGCTTTTCCTCTCATTCTACCTTTTTGCATTTTTCTATGTTTTGTTCTTTTTGGCATTAATGGCATTATTTGTCTCCTCCTTCCACTTGTTTTTCTGGAAGAATTTCTCCTTTATATATCCAAACTTTTACACCGATTTTTCCATATGTTGTATCTGCTTCTGCAAATCCATAGTCTATATCAGCTCTTAAAGTTTGTAGTGGTATATTTCCTTCTTTGTAGAATTCTGTTCTAGCCATATCTGCACCACCTAATCTTCCAGACACTGAAGTTTTTATTCCTAAAGCACCTGCTTTTACAGATTTTTGCATACATTGTTTCATTGCACGTCTAAATGAAATTCTTCTTTCTAATTGGTTGGCAATGTTTTCTGCAACTAATTGTGCATCTGTATCAACATTTTCTACTGCTACTATATTTAAGTTAGCATCTTTTCCTATTAATTTTTTAAGTTCTTCTCTAACGCTTTCTACTCCTGCTCCACCTTTTCCAATAACTATACCTGGTTTTGCAACATGTAAATTGATTTTTATAGCTTTTGCTGTTCTTTCTATTTCAATTTTAGAAATTCCAGCAAGATATAATTTTTTCTTTAAAAATTTACGGATTTTTTGATCTTCTACTAAATAATCTGCAAAGTTTTTAGAATCTGCATACCATTTAGAACTCCAATCTCTTATAACTCCAATTCTAAATCCTGTTGGATCTACTTTTTGTCCCATATCTCTTTTAAGCCTCCTTTTCTTTTAATACTATTGTTATATGACTTGTTCTCTTTCTAATTCTTACTGCTGAACCTTTTGCTGCTGGTCTAATTCTTTTTAATGTTGGACCTTGGTTAGCATAAATTTCAGCAACATATAAGTTTTCATGTCTCATATTATGATTATTTTCAGCATTTGCAATAGCTGATTTTAATAATTTTTCTATTATTTCTGATGATGCTTTTGGTGTATATTTTACTATTGCTAAAGCTTCATCTACATCTTTTCCTCTAATTAAGTCTGCTACAATTTTAACTTTTCTACTTGAAATTCTTGCATACTTAAGAGTTGCTTTTGCTTCATTTACTATTGTTTCTTCCACTTAATTTCCCTCCTTAACTAAATTGAGTGTTTAGGTTTTAATTTCTACTTAACTTTAGTTGTCTTGTCTCCTGCATGACCTTTAAATGTTCTTGTAGGAGCAAATTCACCTAATTTGTGACCTATCATTTCTTCTGCTATATATACAGGTACATGTTTTCTTCCGTCATGTACTGCAATTGTATGGCCTACCATTTGTGGATAAATTGTTGAAGCTCTTGACCAAGTTTTTAATACTTGTTTTTCTCCTGTTTGATTCATTGCTTCTATTCTTTTTAATAATCTTTCTTCTACAAATGGTTTTTTCTTGCTTGATCTTGACATTTAGAATGTCCTCCTTTCCAGAGTTTTTTTATTCCTTTATTCAAGGGGTCAAAAAACAATTAATTTGCTTTTTGACCTAGGCTATCTGCCTAATTTTATTTACTGTTTCTTCTCTTAACAATAAATTTATTTGATAATTTGTTTTTATTTCTTGTTTTGTATCCAAGAGCTGGTTTACCCCAAGGAGTAAGTGGACCTGGATGTCCAACTGGTGCTTTTCCATCTCCACCACCATGTGGGTGGTCTACTGGGTTCATTACAGAACCTCTAACTGTTGGTCTAATACCCATATGTCTTTTTCTTCCTGCTTTTCCTAATTTAACATTTTCATGTTCACTATTTCCTACAACTCCTATTGTTGCTCTACATCTAACAAGAATTAATCTCATTTCTCCTGATGGTAATCTTACATGTGCATATTTTCCCTCTTTAGCCATAAGTTGTGCACTTTGTCCTGCTGCTTTAACTAATTTTCCACCTTGTCCTGGATTTAATTCGATGTTATGGATCAATGTACCAACTGGTATGTTGCTTATTGGCATACAGTTACCTGGTTTTATATCTACACTTTCTCCTGATACAACTTTGTCTCCATCTGTTAATCCTTGTGGAGCTATTATATATGCTTTTTCTCCATCTTCATATTGTATTAATGCAATATTTGCGCTTCTATTTGGATCATATTCTATTCCAATTATAGTTGCTTCCATATTGTCTTTTAATCTTTTAAAATCAATAATTCTATATTTTTGTCTATTTCCACCACCTTGATGTCTAACAGTTATTTTACCATATGAATTTCTACCTGCATGTTTTTTCTTTTTAGCAAGTAATGATTTTTCAGGTGTTTTTTTAGTTATTTCTGAAAAATCTAATGATGTCATATTTCTTCTTGATGGTGTATATGGTTTATAATGTTTTATTGCCATTTTCTTTCTCTCCTTTATTATTTATTTTCCTGGTTTTTTCCAGATAATTAAATATTTTTCTAATGAAGATAATCTCACTTTGTTCGATTATCAAAGTTATCCGTAGCTCGCTACGCTTCGCACGGCTAACTTTTAAGCTCCCATAAATTCATCAATTGAATCTTTGTATTTTTTAGTTACTTTTACAGACTTTCCACCTTTTGTTAAATATGATTTTTCTTCTGGGTTTGTGTCTATTGTAACAATTGCTTTTTTCCAATCTGATGTTTTTCCTACGTGGTAACCTACTCTTTTCTTTTTACCACTTACATTCATTGTATTAACATTTAATACTTTTACTTCAAAAAGTTTTTCAACAGCTTTTGCTATTTCAACTTTTGTTGCTTTTTTATTTACTTTGAAAGTGTATTTTCCTTGTTGTAATTCATCATTACTTTTTTCAGTAACAACTGGTGCTATTATTATTTCTTCTGGTGACATTATGCATACACCTCCTCTAATTTTTTAACAGTATCAACTGGTAAAATTAGATTTGAATATTTTAACAAATCAAATACATTAATATTGTTTGCTGATATTGTTTTTACTCCTTTAATATTTCTTGCTGACATTACAACATTTTTATCGTTTTCTGGAAGAATTATTAAAGTTTTTCCTTCTACTTTTAATGCTTGTAAAGCTTTTACCATTGATTTTGTTTTTATTTCTTTTAATTCTAATTTATCAAGTACTGTTAATTCTTTTTCTAATACTTTAGAACTCAACACTGATCTAATTGCAAGTCTTCTTTCTTTTTTATTTACTGTATATCTATATGAACGAGGTTTTGGTCCCAAAGCAACTCCACCTTTTATCCATTGTGGTGCTCTTGTTGAACCTTGTCTTGCTCTACCTGTTCCTTTTTGTCTCCATGGCTTTTTACCACCACCAGAAACTTCTGCTCTTGTTTTTGTGCTTTGTGTACCTTGTCTTTGATTAGCTAAATAATTTTTAAGTACACTATGTACTATGTTTTCATTAGGTTCAATCCCAAATACACTATCTGCTAATTCAATATCACTAACTTTTTTGCCTTCTATATTATATACGTCTACTTTTGGCATGTTCTATTCCTCCTTCCTTTCTATTTACTTACCTTTACTGATGATTTTACTTTCAAAATAGCTCCTTTAGCTCCTGGAACACTACCTTTTACTAATAAAGCATTTTTATCCATATCTACTTTTACTACTTCAAGATTTTGAATAGTAACTGTTAATCTTCCCATATGTCCTGGAAGTTTTTTACCTTTAAATACTCTACCTGGTGTTGATGTAGCTCCCATTGAACCTGGTCTTCTATGATACATAGAACCATGTCCCATAGGTCCTCTATGTTGTCCATGTCTTTTAATAACACCTTGGAAACCTTTTCCTTTTGTAGTTCCTTGAACATCTACTTTTTCTCCTGCTGCAAATATATCAGCTTTTATTTCATCGCCTACTTTATAATTTGCAACATCTTCTGTTCTAAACTCTCTTAAATGTTTTTTGTTTTCAACACCTGCTTTTTTAAAGTGTCCTTCTAATGGTTTATTTAAATGTTTAGCTTTAACTTCACCATATCCTAATTGGATACTATTATATCCATCTGTTTCAACAGTTTTTATTTGTGTTACAACATTTCCTGCTGTTTCTATAACTGTTACTGGTATTACATTTCCTTTTTCATCAAAGATTTGTGTCATACCAATTTTCTTTCCGATAATTCCTTTCATCTTGATTATTCCTCCTAACTATTGGCTGATATTTGAATTTACATATATATATGTATATCAGCTTGGTTTATTGTATTTTATATAATTATGATTTGATTTCTATATCAACACCAGCTGGTAACTCTAATTTCATTAAGCTATCTACTGTTTTTTGTGTTGGATAAAGAATATCGATTACTCTCTTATGTGTTCTCATTTCGAATTGTTCTCTTGAATCTTTGTCTTTGTGTGGAGAACGTAAAATTGTTACGATTTCCTTTTGTGTTGGTAATGGAATAGGTCCTGAAACTTTTGCTCCTGTTTTTTTAGCAGTATCTACTATCTTTTCAGCAGACTGATCTAAAACTACATGGTCATAAGCTTTAAGTCTTATTCTTATTTTTTCACTTGTTGCTATTGTGTTTGCCATTGTAATTTTCCCTCCTTCTTAAATTAAAATTTCTTGAAGATAACAACATTTGTTATCCAAATTACCGTGGCAAGTTATAACGCACTCTGGTGTTTCGATTTTCACCTATATAAAAACCCAAAATATGCATGATAATTCTGGGATAAGTGCTTATTTCTTACCGCCTGGTCTTTGCCATGACATACTCCACTAAAGTTCCCTCCACCCTTAATTCCGTAAGGATGTAGCCACATTTAGCTTCACCGCTTAATTCATGCCTATATATTATACATGCTTTAAACTCTTATGTCAATAGGTTTTTGGATTTTTTTTCATTTTTTAGGTTTGGAACAATTATAATTGGTTAGTCATCGTTATTACTCTTTGAGCTTACACTTAGACATTGACCAAATGTCATAATCTGATACACAACAAAATAGTCAACATTAAAGAGTTGAGTAACAACCCAAGTAGTAAAAAGAGTTACCGCTACAAAAAATATTGTAACAAGAATTATTATTCCTGACACACCTCCTGTAAGCATTTTTTCCTTAACCATTGCTCCACCTATCATTATAATAAATATAACGGCAATTATAAGAAGTATTTGTGCTCCCAAGTAGATGTACAAGAACGCCTCTCCTTGCTCAGCCCAACCAAGACTTGCTACAAAGTAACTAAGTCCAAACGCAATTGCCCAAACCGCAAAAATGAAACATTTAAGGCCTGTCCCAAAAATGTTTCATTCTATTTTTATCCTTTAATTATTTTATCAATTGATTGTTCTCTCATTTCTTTAATTAATTTACAACTATTATCTAATTTTGCTTGTTCATCTTCTGCTAAATCTAAATCTAATAATTCTCTTACACCATTACTATTTATAATTGCAGGAACGCCAATATAAATATCGTCTTGTCCATATTGTCCATCTTTTAGATAAGTAGATACTGTTAAAATAGAATTTTCATTATTTAAAATAGCTTTTACTAATCTATTTAGAGCCATACCTATACCATAATATGTAGCTCTTTTCTTTTCTATAATTTCATATGCTGCATCTACAACATCTTTATGTATTTTTTCTAAATCTTCCATTGGATGGTGATTATCTTTCATAACATCTTCTATTTTCTTACATCCGACATACGCATGTTTCCATGGTACAAATGAAGAATCTCCATGTTCTCCCATTATATATGCATGTATGTTTTTACTTGATATTTTTAAATAATCTGCCATTATATAGCGAAGTCTTGCTGTGTCTAACACTGTTCCAGAGCCTATTACTCTATTTTTTGGAAGTCCAGATACTTCTGCTACTACATATGTCATTAAGTCTACTGGATTACTTGCAACTACTATTATTCCATTAAATCCACTTGCCATTATACTTTCTGTTATTTGTTTCATTATTTTAGTATTTACTTCTGCAAGTTCTAATCTTGTTTGTCCTGGTTTTTGTGCAACTCCTGCTGTTATTACTACGATTTGTGCATCTTTACACTCATCATAATCAGCAGCTTTAATTACCATTTTTTGCGGTGCATATGGAAGACCATGTGCTAAGTCCATTTCTTCACCTTTTGTTTTATCTTTATCAATATCTATTAATATTAATTCATTTACTCCTCCTTGGTTAAGCATTGAATAAGCCATACTCATTCCTACCATTCCTGTTCCTACTAAAACAACTTTTCCTTTTTTCATAGTAAAATCAACTCCTTTTTCATGTTTAATTTTTTATTTTTACTTTTCCCAGTGATATATTATATCATCATTTTTACTAATTTAAAAGAGTTTTTTTGAATTTTTTATAATATATTTTTAGTAAAATTTTATTTTCTATTTTCATTTACTTTTTTTGTAAATTATGATATACTCCTTAAAGAAAATACAAGATAAGGAGTGCGATTATATGAGTTCTAATTCAGATAATACTACTTCTTTGGCTGAAAATAAGGTTTTAATCTTATATATATTAAATCTTGTTAATAATGATATTAAAGAAGATGATTTATATAAAATAGTTAGCTCTATTAATGAAATTAATTATTTTATTTTTAAACAGATTTTAACAGATTTAATTGATTCCAAATTAGTAGGTACATATACTAAAGAAGAAGAACAAGTAATTAAAATAACTGAAGAAGGAAATAATGCATATAATCTTACAAAAGATGTATTACCAGGTATAGTAAAATTAAAAACAGATCACATTTTTAAAGAAAAATTTAGTTCTATAGAAAATGAAGGTTCTATTATAGCTGAATTTTTACCTAAAAACGAAAATTCTTATACTGTCAAATGTAAAATTGTTGAAAACAATGAAACTATATTTGAAGTAAAATCATTTGTAGGTTCCAGAGAACGTGCTAAAAAAATTGTTGATAATTGGAATAAACATGCAAATTCTATCTATCCTGAGATATTAAATTTATTATTAAAAGAATAAAATATAGTAAAAGCTGTTTTTTGGGACGGGGACAAAAAACAGCTTTATCTTATTATCATGCATATTATTGAAAATATTAATATTTTAATCATTATATCAAAGAAAAATTTATAATGTATATATTTCATTCCTAATTTATTTAATTCATCAAATCCTTTTACTACTTTTTCTATTTCTTCTTTATCTGATATTTTTTCTTCTTCCATATATTCTTTTGCTAAAAATCTTGCTTTTATCATTGCATCATTTTCTAAATACATTCTAATTACATAATTTACTAATCCTAATATTAGAAATATAATTAAAAAAATCATTTTAAATTGTAATGATAATATATTAAATAAAGCACATATACATATTACTATATAATAAATTAAATATATATTTGAAAATATAAAATTAAATATTAGCACTTTTCTATCTTGAATTGAATGTAAACATTCATGTGCTATTGTTTGTATTCTTGTATAAGTATTACTTACATTTGCAATTATTATTTTATTTGTTATTGCTACATATAAACTTGCTTCTTGGTTTTTATTTTCTTCTATTTTTACATTTTCATTTTTTAGCTTTTTTAAATACTTTTTACACAATTCTATATTATTAGGATATTTTTTTGCAATATTGTCTAATTCTTCATTTTTCGCAGTATCAAGTATTTTCTTTTTATTTATACTAAATACATATCCTAATAATATAAGAAGTATTATTGTTAAAATTATAATTATTAAAAATTCCATTGTTTTATACTCTTCTTTTCTTTTGTTTTATTACTTATTTTTCTGTTTTTTATTTTTAATTTTATACTTTTATTCCATAACATCTCTAATTGCTTCACCTATTATTTTATTTACATCTGCAATTAGGATATTAAATTTTGTTTCTGCATCGAAATATCTTTTTGCTTCTTCATCTTCTATTAATTTAGCATATTCATTTTCCATTTCTTTATATTTTTCTTCATTGTTCTTTCCTGTTTGCATCATTTCTAATTGTACTTCATATCTTAATTTTTCAAATTTCGCCATTTGCTCTTTTAAAGAATGGTTTAAATTTAATGTTTGTTTTGCCATTTTATAATTTGCATATTCTTCTGAGTTTTTTATTTCTCCTGCTAATCTATTTGCTGTATCATAAACATTCATTTTTTACATCCTTTCTATACATTATTATTTGTAACATTTGTACTATTTGTTGTATTTGTTTCTTCTTCTGGTCCTATTATTTCAACATCACTATCTCCTGGACATATATGTACAAATGTGTTTCCATCATTTACATTTATTACATTTCCTTCTAAATCTTGATAAATTGTCTTTGCTTCTCTTGACTCTTTTATGCATTTTATAGGTATTGCTTTTCCATTTGTTATATAATATCCGTCAAATGTTCCTATATTTTTTAGACCTTGTCTTCCCTTATTTTCTTTGTCTGTTAATGTATAATTATTGCAAAATGTTATTATAATATTTTTTACAGTTACTGGTTCTTCTGTGTCCCAATCTACTTGTTCTTTTTCTCTTGCATATCTTTCATATACTTTATTTTGCTCATCATAATAATATTCTACATCTTGAAGTTGTGAATGTGGTATTACTACTTCTGTTGCTGCTTCTCCGTTTTCTAAATTTACCTCATCTACTACATAATTTAGTACTGATGTTTCATCTGATGTTGTTCTATATTTTTTGCTTTCTGCTGATTTTAATAAATTTGCCATACTTGTTACTGCATTATGCGGTGCTGCTTTGTCTTTTACTCTCCAGAATGTTGTACCATCTTCTGATATTCCATTTATATCATTTATACTAAATTTCTTTATATCACTTTGTGCTTGTGGGCTTTGTCCAAAGTGTACATATATTGCATCATTTTCCATTGCATAATCTATGAAATAATGTCTTGCACTTCTAACAGGGCCTATTTTTTCTGGATTTACTCCTTTAAATAATGCCATTAGTCTTGTTTCTCCACCTTCTACAATTATTTCATATACCATATATGCTTGCTGCAATCCTGCATGTGGCCATGCATCTTTATGATTATCTAACATTACTGCAAATGGTCTATCATTTCCTTTGAATATTTGTACTGTTTTTTCCTCTTCTTTTTCTTCTATTTCAACTCCATTTTCATTAGCTACAGGTGTTGTTTCTTGTTTATCTTGAGTTATCTTATATGCAAGTACTCCTCCTGCTGCTATTACTAGTACAACTAAAATTGCAATTAGTGCTTTTACTCCACCGTTTTCCATATTTCCTCCTAATTTTTATCTTAAAATTTTTAAATCATTTAATATTTTTTCTTCTTTTGGTCTCATTTTCTTCTTGTCCTCTTCTTTTATATGATCATAGCCCATTAAATGATAAAATCCATGTACTAACATATAACTTAGTTCTCTTTCAAAACTGTGACCATATTCTTTTGCTTGCTCTTGTACTTTTTCTATCGATATTACTAAATCTCCTAAAACATCTATATGTTCATAATCTTTTTTTTCTATTTTTTCTTCTAACTCATCCTTTTCGAACATAGGAAAAGAAAGAACATCAGTTGCTCTATCTATATTCCTATATTCTTTATTGATTTTTCTTATATTTTCTGGATTTGTTAATGTAACTGTTATATATAAATTCGAATTTTCTAATTTTTCTTCTTCAAAACATTTAGTAAGTACTTTTTCTATTACTTCTTTATATTCTTTCTTTTCTTCTACATCTTTATATACTAACTCAAAAAACATTTTATGCTACTTCCTTAATTTTTACTCCTATGAATTTCCCATATGTTCTGCATGAATTTTTAATTTCTTTTATTGCTCCATAGTCTACTAATTTTCTCTTATAGTATTTTACTATTTTACTATAATCTATTTTTGTGTCTTGTATTTTTTTCATATCATTTTTTATAAATAATATTTCTTTTTGTTTTACATATTCTATAAAGTCTGTTTCTTTTAGTTTTGATATTTCTTTATATTTATTCCAAAATGCCTTATATTCTTCTCTTTTTGCTGGTGTTTCCCAATATACCTTTGTTGATAATAATTTTACATTATAATCTTCTATTAAGTTTATTAACATTCCATATACTTTTTCTCTTTTTGCTGCTATTTTTGTGTCTTGTACTAATGTTCTTGCATCTTTTAATAGTTTTTCATAACATTGTTCTGCAACTATTAATGGAAGGCTATGTGTAAATAGTTTTCTACTTATTCCAAGTAATACCATATTTTTTTCTATATTATCTTTTGTGTCTAATTTTCCTACTGTAAATGCTTCATATTTTTCATATTCATTTGCCATTTTTTTAGAGTTTTCATCATAGTTTATGTCTATTTTTAATGATAATATATTTTCGATATAATCTTCTAATGTATGGAATATTTTTATATATATCCATTCTTTTGTACTATCATATTTATTCGTTGTGTCTGCTACTTTTATTGAATAATTTTTAAGTATTGATTTATATAATGAGTCCATTTTTGATATATAAAATTTATTATATTTTTCTATTACTTTTTCTTTTCCAGATACCTTTATTCCTTCATAATCTAATTCTAATAAATATTTTTGTTTTCTATATTTATATTCAATGTATTCATTTTCTTTTAGGCTTGTTACTTCATAATATTTTGCCATTGCATCTTTTTCAAAGTCTGATGCTGTTCCATTTCTTACTTTTTTATAAATTGAATCCATTACATATTTATCTAATGCATCTAAATATGCCTCATATGCTGAATTATATTTTTTTTCTAATTCTTCATCATTGTAATTATCATCTTTAGTAAAGTTCTCAAATGCTTTTATTAGGCTGTTTCTTTTTATGGAAATTAACATTCCATTAATTCCTATTCTTGTAGGTATTAATATTCTTGTTAGTGTATTTGTTATTTTACTAAAAAAATTTGTGTCTGTTCCAATTATTTTTAAGCTTTTTTCTTCCATATTTATCATCCCTTCAAAACGCAATTTTTTCATTTGTACCTATGTTTTCAATCACTTCATACGTTACATATACTTCTACTCCATCTTCTTGTTCATAGGTATTAATGTTTTTATTTACAATTTTTTCTTTATTTTCAATTTTTTCATCCAATTCCTCTTCTAATTCTTTAATCCCTATGTTTTTAGCTTCTTCTAAAGTGTATGTTTTTTGTTTCTCTTCTTTTTCTTTATATGTTGTTTTTATTATTGAAATTGGTAAATAAAAATCTGAAAATAATTTAATTTTGTTTTCCGTCTCTATTGTATCATAAATTTTAAATTTTGAATACTTTTTTGGAAAATTTATTTCAAAATTTCCAATTTTTATTCTATATTTGTTTTCTTCGTTTCCTGTACTAATTTTTTCCGTAACATTATATGGTATTTTTTTATTTTTTGTATACCATACTTTTGCTTCAATTTCTCCTTTTGCTTGTACATATCTTATCCCTGTAAACTTTCCTTCCATCCAGCCATTTATTAATACATCTCCAATTTTTACTGTGTCTCCTACTTTTACATTTGCTGTTCCTTCCTGTGCATTTATTTTTGTTATTATTCCTGTTTTATCTGCTACTATATTACAATATTCATCTTCATCTATTATTTCTGGCTTTTTATCTGCTTTGACTAGTTTTACTATTGCATTTGTTCCTTTTAGCTTTATTCCTATCCATGCTATGTCATTTCTTTCTAATCTTATTTTATTTATTATCTCTTTTGTATCAATTTTTGATTTTAACTTTCCTGTTTTTAATCCCGCTTCTTCTAAATCTTTTCTAATATCTACAAGTTCTTCGTTTTCTTCTACTTGTATTTCCACATTCCATACAAAATTTGAGGATAATCCTATTATAATTATTAAAACTACTAATAATATTATAAATAATTTTCTTTTTTTATATCTATGTAATAAAAATGGTAATCCTTTTTTATCTTTTATTCTTATTTTACATCCTGTCTTTTTCCCTATTTTACATATTTTTCTAAATTCTTTTATCCTTACATTTGCATTTAATTCTATACTACCATTTCTTTTTAATTTCCATATTGTTATTTTTTTATTTTTACATATATTTATAAATCTTTCAATATAATAACCTTCTACTGATATTCTTAAAAAACCAAGTATATAACTAAAAATTATTTTTATAAACATATTTTTTCTCCTAAGATTTTAATCTGTATTTTTTTCAAGTTCAATACTTTCTATTTTTCCTGTTACTTTTAAATCATCATCTGTCATATTTTCTAAATTTAAATTATATCCATTTATATTTATTATTCCTATATATGTATTTATTCTTACAAAAAATTCTTCATATTCTAATATTCCTTTAAAGTTTTCTATTATTAGTTCATCAAAACCTGATATTATTATTTTAGGTTCGTTTGAATACACTTCCTTGGGAAATTCTAATATTTTATCAACTCTATTTAATCTTTTTTTCTTTTTCACATTATTCTCCTTTAAATTCGTCTAAAGATTTAAAACTATATCCCATATTTTTTGCTTCTTTTATAATTTCTCCTAATATATTTGTATTTGTTTTTGAATTGCCATGAAGAAGCATTATTTCTCCATTATGGAAATTGTTTATTATTTTTTCTTTTGCTTTTTCTTCATCTGGCTGATTTTTTTCATTCCAGTCTTCATATGCAAATGACCACATTACTGTTTTATATCCCAAGTTATTTGTACATTTTATACTTTTTTGGCTAAATTCTCCTTTTGGTGGCCTTATATATTTCATTTCATATCCGGAATTTTTCAAAAACTGCTGTATGTAAGTCCATTACTTCTTTTCTTATTTCTTCTTGTGTTAATTCAGGCATCGATTTATGATTTTTCGTATGGTTACCTACAATATGATTTTCTTCTATCATTTGTTTTACTAGTTCTTCATTTGTGTTTAAATAATGTGCTGTTATAAAAAATGTAGCTTTTACATCATTTTCTTTTAATATTTCTAATATTTTGGATGTATATCCTGCTTCATATCCTTCATCAAATGTTAGATATATTGTTTTTTCTTCGTTGTTTCCTAAAGCTATTCCATTATTTTCTTCTAATATTTTTCTATTTTCTTTTCCTAAATCTGGTTGCTCATGATTTTTGTTTCTTTTTATTCCCCATTCTATTTTCTTATCAGAAACAACGTTACTACTTGTTTGTATTGTTCCATTTTCTACCATGATGCTTAAAATTATGATTAAAAAAATAATTAAAAATATAGATATAATTTTTATAGTTTTCTTGCTCATATAGACCTCCTATAACTTAATTAATTTTATGAAGATTATTAAATTATAGAACAAAAATTATTAAAACTCTTTTTAATACAATATATTTAGATAATATCATATACAAAAAGAGTTTTTAGTTTTATTTTATTAAATGTTATTACTTTGTTGTAAATTCTTTGTTTTGCTACTTTTTTTCTTATTTATATTTTTCTAAAATTCAAATAATTTTTGTCTCTTGCATATTATGTAGAAAAGGAGGTTTATTTATGGATAAAAAGTTTAATTTATCAAAAAATATTAAAACTGATATTATTATATTATTTTTAATATTTACATTTATATTTTTCAGTTTTGCTCCTGTACTTGCATTTGGTCCATCAAGTTCTAATATATATCAAGGAATTGATGTTAGTTCATGGCAAGGAAATATAGATTTCTCTCGTGTAAGAAATGCAGGAATTGAAATTGTTTATATAAAATCAAGTGAAGGAACTAATTATATTGATCCTTATTTTGAAAGAAATTACCAAAATGCTAAATCAAATGGATTAAAAGTGGGTTTTTATCACTATGTAAATGCAAGAAATACAGAGCAAGCAAGAAATGAAGCTAATTTTTTTGCTCGTGTTATTTCTGGAAAACAACCTGATTGTAAGCTTGCTATGGATTTCGAATCTTTTGGTAATTTAAGTACTAGTGAAATTAATGAAATTTCTAAAGTATTTTTAGAAACACTACAAAATGCTACAAATAAAGAAGTTTTAATTTATAGTAACAGCTATTCTGCAAGAACTATTTTTAGTAGTGAACTTGCAATATATCCTCTTTGGGTTGCAAATTATGGTGTATCTGAACCTCGGCGGAAATGATAAGTGGTCTTCTTGGGTGGGTTGGCAATATACAAGTACTGGAAGAGTTTCTGGTATTTCTGGTAATGTAGATAGAGATAGATTTACAGATGGTGTGTTATTATCTGATACAACTCCTATTCCAACTCCTGAAACCCCATCTACACCTAGTATACCAACAGAACCTGATACTATAACTTATACTGTCAAATCTGGTGATACTTTAAGTAAAATTGCAAGAGAATATGGCACAACTGTAAATAATATTGTTGCTTTAAACCCAAGTATTACTAATCCTAATTTAATATATCCAGGAGAAGTATTTACAATAAAAGTAAACCAAGGAACTAACAATTCATCTGTTTCAACAAATTTAGTTTATACTGTAGTTTCTGGTGATACTTTAAGTGAAATTGCTTATAAATATAATACAACAGTATCAAATTTAGTAAAACTTAATAACATTTCAAATCCTAACTTAATTTATCCAGGTCAAAAAATCATAATTTCATCTAATTCTATGAATTTAGGCAATGAATGTGGAAAAATTTTATATACAATTAAAAGAGGAGACACTTTAAGTAAAATCGCAAGGGAATATGGAACTACTGTTAGTGAAATTGCAACTTTAAATAATATTTCAAATCCTAATCTTATTTATGCAGGAGGCATTATTAGAATTTCTACATGTAGAAAATAGACACGGAAATAATTTTCCATGTCTATTTTTTATAAAATTGCTCCTATTATACCAGCTTCATTCCCTAGCACTGCTGTTTGTATTTTTATTTCTTTTCTTTGATTAAATAACAAATTTTTACTGATAATTTCTTTTTTCAAATCTTCTAATAAAACTTCTTCAAAGTAGACAAAACTTCCACCTATTCCTATCGCTTCTGGTTCAAATATATTTACTAAATTTGATATTCCTATTGCTAGGTTTTCTATAAATTCATTTTTTACTTTTTTAATTATTTTATAATTTTCATCCTTTTCATTTGTATTTTTTACAATTGCTAATAATTCTTTTCCTGATACTTTTTCATCAAAACCTAATGCTTTTCTTAAGTTATTTTTAAAAGCTTGCATTGAAGCATATTTTTCAAAACAACCTTTTTTTCCACAATTACATTCTATTCCGTCTTTTTCAATTACCATATGTCCAATTTCACAACCAGGCAAATTACCTGTGTCTAATAATTTACCATTTATAATAACAGCTCCACCAATTCCAGTTCCTAGTGTTAAAAATAAAATTCTATTATATCCTTTTAAAGCTCCATACTTATTTTCAGCAATAGCTGCTGCTTTTGCATCATTTCTTATTTTTATAGGTAATTTTATTTTTTCTTCCAACTTTTCTACAATATTGTAATTTTTTAAACCTAAATTTACTGATTTCACTATTTCTCTATCATTTACTGTTCCCGGTATTGCTATTCCCATTTCTAATACATTATATTCTTTACTAAATTTTTCAACTGCATCTATAATTGTTTTTTCAATTACGCTTCTTACTTCTTTTGTTACAATTCCTTTTAACTTTTTTTCTATTTTTTCTAAAATTTTTCCTGTTTTAGTGGCTACTCCTATCGCAATATGGCTTCCACCTAAATCTATTCCTATTTTTACTTGTTTTTTCTCTTTCATATTTACCTCACATTTACTTTTTTAGCTTTTTTGACTCAGTCCTCAAAAAGATTTTTTAATTTTTAAGTTCACTACAAAAATCCATAATAGCTGTTTATTAACTTCTATTGTTATTTTTCTTCTCTATCTTGTGCATCAACTTATGCACTAACTTGTGCATTTTTTCTTATCTTATGCATGACATTTATTAAACTTTTTCATAAATACACCTTTTCTGCATATATTTTATCATTTTATATGCAGATTTTTTATTTTTCTGCATATTTTTCTTAATTTTATATGCAGAAAACTATTATTATGTTTTATTTATTTTTATATATTTTTCTATTTTTTCTTTATATTTTCTTAAATTATTATTTTTTTCTTTTATTTGATTTTCATATAATTTCATTAAACTTTCTATATCTTCTTTAGAAATTTTATTTTCTGTTATTTTTCCTTCTTCATATCTTTTTTGTAATTCTAAAATTCTTTCTTCTTCATTCATATATATTTCCTCTTTATTTTTTTATTTCTACTTTTATCTACTTCCATCATCATCTACTTCTTCTGTATGTAAATTTTCTTTTTCTTCAACTATTGCTTCTGTTTTTTTGGTTTTTTCTGTATTCTCTTCTGCTTTTTCACATTCTTCTAACAATTTTCTTGCTTCTTCTTCTTTTGCTTCTAATCTTTGTTTTTCTAATTTTAATTTTCTTAATCTTCTTTCCAATTTACTTTTTGGAAATTCTATTCCAGCTACTTTTAATGCTTCAAAATCCTCTTCTGCTAAATCCTCACATCTTTTTACTACTTCTTTTTTATACTTTTCAATTGGTATTTTTACATTAAATATACTTCTCTCTTGTAAGTTCTTACTTTTTTCACTTATTTGTATGTATTTTATTACAGATCTTACCATATCATGTAATGTTAATTCATTTCCTCTCCATACTATTCCTGCTTCTTCTGCTTTTATTATCTGTTCTTCACTTAAATTACCATATCTTTTTTCTCTTCTTACTAAAGTTTCTCCTTTTTTAGTTCCTCTTCCTTGAGAAATATATCTTATTTCATCATCTATTGTTCTTTCATTTCCTCTCCATATTATTCCTGCTTTTTCTGCCAAGATTATTTGTTCTTTACTTAAATTACCATATCTTTTTTCTCTTCTTACTATACTTTCTGCTCTTTTACTTCCTCTTCCGTTTATTAGATCTCGTAACTCATCATCTATTGTCCTTTCTTTTCCTTTCCATATTATGCCTGCATCTTCTAATCTTTCTATTTGCTCTAAAGTAAGTTCTCCATTTTTCTTTGCTCTTCTTATTATTGTTTCATATTTTTTTACTTCTGGTAAATTTTCTTGATTTTCATCTTTGCAATGTTTTATATAGTTGTCTATAATTTCTCCAATTGACATATCTCTATTTAATTTTTCATTTATGCTTTCCAATACATCTTTTATTTCTCTTTGTAATTCTATTACATTTATAATATCAGATGCCTCTTCTTCTTTTGATTGTCCTTCTTGTTCTTCTTGTTTTTCTTTTTCATCTTTATCATCATTTCTGTTTTCTTTTTTTCTTTCTTCTTGTACTCTTTCTACAAATCTATATATATAATTACTATTTTCTATATTATTTACTAAATCTAATATTAGAGGTGTCCCTTTATTTCCAACTGATAAAGCTCTTCCTAATTGTTGCATATATACTATTGGTGATTCTGTTTGTCTTAGCATTATAACTCCATCTATTCCATCTATATGAATACCTTCATTTAATTTATCTACTGTAAATAATAAATTTATTCCTTCATTAGAATTTCTAAAATCTTGTAATGTTTTTTCATTTAAAGTTTCTCTTTTTCTTGATGATATTGCATATAATTTCAAATTTTCTTCATCTTCTAATATTGTTTTAAGTTCAATCATTTTTTTATGCATATCTTTTATATTTTTACAAAATACAATGTATTTTCCATCACTTTTTCCACTTTCTTTTCCTATATATTTTCTAATTATTTCTCTAAAACCTTCTGTTTTTCCAACTAAGTCTTTTGCTTTTTTTATTTTTTTCCTTAATTCTTCTTTTAAGTCTTTATTTCGTATTTTTTCAACCTTACTTTCTAATTCATTTATTACTCCAGTAAATGAATACACTGCAGTTATATATTTCCCTGGATTTATTATTCCTCTTGCTACTGCTTCTTCTAAATACATTTCTGATGCTGTATTTCCTAAAAAAAGTTCTTTTGCCATATCTTTTCCATCTGTTGCTCTTATTGGTGTTGCTGTTAATCCCAATACTTTTGCTTTTTTATTATTTTCTAATAATCTTTTTACTCCTTTTTGCCACTGGGGCGCACCACATCTATGGAATTCGTCTAATATTATTAGCAAATATTTATCTTTTTCTTCAAATTTTTCGTTCATTAATTTTGAATATGTTATAAATTTTATTTTCTTATATTTTTCATATTCTTCTTGTGAAAGTTCTCCTCTTTTTCTTGCTTCTTCTATTGTTTCTTTTATTTGATTTAATATTAAATTAGATGGTGCTACATATATTGAATTTTCATCTGTTTCTTCTATTAATTTTAATGCTATATATGATTTTCCTGTTCCTGTTGGTTGTATTACTGCTGCATATCTTTCTTTTTTTAATTTTTCTTTTACTTTTATATGTACTTCTTTATTATGTGGCTTTAATATAAAACCCATATTTCTACTTCCTTTCTATTTTTAATATCAAAAATGAGAAAAAGAATATACTTCTCTTTCCCATTTATTTTTCTTATACCCCATATGCTGAGAATAAGAAGTTTCCCATATATACTTGTACACAAGGTACTAATACTACTATTACGAAGAATATTAATACTACACCTACTATTGCATAAACAACTTGTGGTAGAGCCTTCATTATTTTAGTCATAATATTGTCTATATCTATTTGCATATATTCTACTAATTTTTCCATCATTTCTGGTAAGTCTGTTTGCATACCAATTTTAAGCATTTCTGTAATCATTGGTTTTGCTAACCCTGATTTTTCAAATGGTTCTATCCATGACTGACCTATTAATATATTGTTTATTGATGTTTCTATTATTGATAACATTACATAGTTTTTTACTACATTTTTACTAACTTCAATTGATTCTTGTATTCTCATACCATTCTTTAAGTTAAGTAGCATTGCTTTCATTAATCTATTAAAATCTAATGCAAATATTAATTCTCCGAATATTGGCATTCTATATTTGAAATAATGGTAATTGTATTTTCCTTTTGGCGTATTTACATAGAACACTATTATTCCCACTATTGCTATTAATATAAGGACTGGTATATACCAATACTGCACTGCTTTGTCGACAAAGTCAGCAAACCACAATGTTATTCCTGGCAATTCTTCTTCTGTTCCTACTTCATCAAATACCCCTTGTATTGCTGGTATTGCAAATAATGTTCCTACTAATAACATTACTATTAACAATACAAATTGTATGATATTAGGTATTAATATTGATTTTAATTTTCTATTTAAACTTTCTGTATCATCTAAGTATTTTACAGCCTGCTCCAATGAATTTGTAAGTGATCCTGATAATTCTCCAACTTTTATCATATTAATATAGATATATGGAAATACATTTGAATAATATTCCATTGTTGTATACATATTTTCTCCAGCTTCTACCCCTGCTAATATATCTTCTAATATACCTCTAAATGATACATTTTCTGTACTTTCTATTATTGTATTTAATGCATGTATATTATTAAAGTTGGCTTTTTTTAGTAGATAAAAGTTTTGTGTAAATACTACTATATCTCTTTGTGTTATTTTTTCTGTTTTTGCAAAATAAAGGTTTATTTTCTCTTTTGTTGTTAATTTCTTTCTATCAACTGCTAGCTGAGTTGTATTTACATTTTTCATTATCTCTTGGATATTTGTTATATTCTTTTTTTGTTTTTTAGGAGCATTTTTTGAATGATACGCCATTTGCTCTATTGATATTGGAAGCAAATTGTTGTTTTTTAGAGTTTTTATAAGATATTGTCTACTTGCTACTTCTACTTTATTTCTTACAATTACTCCTTGTTTTGTCATTGCCTTATACACATATGTTGGCATGAGAGTTTACCTCCTTTTTTATTTTCCTTTTTTAATTTTTAATTGCATTATTGTTCTATTTAATGTTTCTATGTTTTTCTCTTCTATCTGTGCTTTTGCTTGTTCTAGTGTTATTCTATCTTCTACAAATAATTCTGCTAATGAATTTATTAGTCCAATACTTCCTTTTTCTAAGTTACTTTGTATTGCATCTTCTATTTCTGATACACTAAGTTTTTCTTTTCTAATTATTCCTGCTACTATATTATCTACTACCATTACTTCTGGTACTAATACTAATTTTCCATCTGTTCCTTTTAATAGTCTTTGTGATACTACTAGTTTTAATAATGCTGATAATAAGTATTTTATACTTGCTTGGTCTCTTACTTCATAGAAGTTTATCATTCTATCTATTGTTTCTGCACATGATTTTGTATGAAGTGTTCCTATTACTAAGTGTCCTGATTCTGCCATTTCTATTGCAGCTTCCATTGTTACTTTATCACGGATCTCTCCTATTACTAATATGTCACAGTCTTCTCTTAGTGAGTTTTTAACACCATCACTAAATGTTAAACTGTCTCTTCCTCTTCCTACTTCTTTTTGTACTATTAACGATTTTTTAGAATGATGTTTATATTCTACTGGGTTTTCTAGTGTTAGTATTTTTTTGTTTTGGTTTTCGTTTATATAATTTATTAAAGCATTTAGAGTTGTTGTTTTACCAGAGTTTGTTTTACCAGTAACTAAGATTAATCCTTGTGGCTGATATGTCATTCTTCTTACTATGTCTGGTACTCCTAATGACTCATATGTTGGTAATTCATTTTTTATAAGTCTCATTGTTACTATTGGTACTTCATCTGATAATGATATATTTACTCTTAAACGTATATCTTTATATACATATGACATATCTAATTTTCTAGTTTGATTAAATACTTCGTCTTTATCTACATTTCCTTTTACTAAATAATCATATATTTCGAACATGTCATCTGGCGTTAAGATCTTGCTTCCTTCTACTGGTATTAAATCTCTTGCAATTCTTAGCATTGGTTTATTTCCTGGTATTAAGTGTACATCTGATGCATCAAGTTTCATTGCCTCATCTATATATTTATCTAAATTCATTTCATATCCTCCTTAAATGAATAATAATTTTTTATTTAATTCTTGAATAGTTGTATGTCCTTCTATTACTTTTCTTATTCCATCTACAATTAATGGTTTATATCCTTCTTTTACTGCTTCTTCTTTTATTTGTATACTTGACATTCCATCCATTATTTGTGATTTTATTTTATCTGTTACATTTAATATTTCAAATATTCCGAAGTCTATCATAATATCCTGTATTATTACAATGTTTACATCCTACTGCATCATATGTTGTTCCTGATGTATCAAATTCTACTCCATATTTATCTCCAATTGCTTTTATTATTTTCTTTTCTTCATCATTAAATTTTCTTTCTTTTCTACAATTTGTACATAGTCTTCTTACTAATCTTTGTGATATTACTGTTGCTAATGTACTTGATATATCATAGTCTGATAATCCCATTTTTCTTAATCTTGTTATTACTTCTAAGCTATCTATTGTGTGTATTGTAGATAATACATAATGTCCTGTTTGTCCTGCTTGTATTGCTATTTCTCCTGTTTCTCTATCACGTATTTCTCCTACTAGGATTATATCTGGGTCTTGTCTTAATACTGTTCTTAATGACTCTGCAAATGTTGTTCTTGGATCTATTTCTATTTGATTTAGTCCTTCTATACGTATTTCTACTGGGTCTTCTATTGTTGTTATATTTATTTCTGGTCTATTTAAATAATCTATTATACTATATAAACTTGTTGTTTTTCCTTCTCCTGTTGGTGCTGCCATTATTGTTATACTGTTTTTCTTATTTATACTTTTTTGTAATTCTTTTTCTGTTGCAGGTAAACCTAGATCAAAGATGTTTCTTATATTTATGTCTTTTTTTAGTAATCTTAAAACAAATTTTTCTCCATATACATTTGGTTGTGATGATACACGTATGTTGTAATCATCATACATTAATATTCTTCCATCTTGTGATTCTTGTTTTTCTTGGTGCATATTTGATATTGCTTTTAGTCTTCCTATTATTTGTTGTTGTTTTGCTTTATCTATATTTGCTGCTGTAAATAATTCTCCGGTCTATTCTATATCTTACTCTTACTTTGTTTTGCATTGGCTCTATATGAATATCACTTGCTCTTCTTTCCATTCCTGTTTTTATTATACTATCTACTAGTGATGTTATTGAGTCATTTCTTCCTGTTGTTGTAAAATTATCTGTTGCTGTTCCTTCATATGATTTTAATATTCTTTCTATTTCAGGTTCAAATGTGATATAATTTTCCATTACTAAACCTTTATTAAGCATAAGTAGACGCACTGTTTCCATTGCTCTTGTGTTTACCGTATTTGCAAAACATACTTTTATTTTTCCTGCTTCTATTTCAAATGGTACTGCTTTATTCTTTTTTGCTACATCTAATGATATATAATCTGTTACTTTTATTTTTAAGTTTCTATTTGTTAATAAAATTCCTTTTGTTCCTATTATATCTCCTATGTTTTCTATTAATTTATATGGGTCACATACATCTAATAAATACAAAATATCTCCTATTTTTCTATTTGTATGTTGTTTTTGATATTCTAATGCTCTTTCTATGTCACCTTCTGTGACTACTCCTCTTTTTACTAACTCGACACCTATTGGTTGTCTTCTTTTCATATCCATATACTTTCTTCCTTTCTTTAGTAATATACTAAATTATAATAATTATAATAACTATAAACTATTTTAATGTATAATTGGTTTTCCTTGTTTGACCATCTATACTAAATTCTACTATTATTACAGTTTTTCCATTTGAACTTAATTCTCTACTAAAGCTACAAAAATCTATATTTCTACATATTTTTACTTTATTCTTATATATTCCTCTATTTTCACTTATAAATGAATATTGTACTCCATTACTAAATAGTATATAATCATCTTCACATTGCACTACTTCTAATCCTGGATGGTTTACTTCTTCTGAAAAATAACTATTAAATGTTGTATATTGTTCTATTGGGTCTGTATGCATATCTGCTTCATCTACACTATCCATAAATGCTCCTGATATTATTGCTACCATTCCAATTACAATAGATAATACAATTACATATATAATTAATGAAATTATTGTTATTCCTTTTTCAGATTTCATGTTAGTTCTCCTTTGAAAGTATTGTTGATAATTCTACTGATTGTTTTTGTCCTTGAAACATATATGATATTTCTACTGTAACTTTTTTTACTACATTTTCTTCTATATTTTGTGCTGCTGCTACTCCTTTTTCTTCTTCTACTATTTCTTTATAGTCTTTTACAGTTATTGTTCTATAATAGCCTTGTGTTCCGGAAACTTCTTTATCTGTCTCTATTTTTCCAGTTTTTCCTTCATAGCCTTCAATTCCATTTATTTTTGCCTGTTCTATACTATTTATTGCAATATAGATCGCATCACTTTTTAGCTCTATTCTTTTTGATGTACTATTTACTTGATATACAAGCATTGCAACTACTGATATAAATATAAACATTATTACTACTGATACTGCTATATCTATACCTGTAAAGCCTTTTTCACTACGTATTTTCATGTTTTTCTCCTTTATAGAATATAATAATTATTATATATTAATACTAAAATGAAAATTATTATATTTGCTGTTCCTAAGTAAAATGCTATACTAATTTCACTTGATACCTGTCTATCTGTTTTTACTCCTCGTTTCATACTGTTTTTTATTTTATATAGTAATATATATATTGCTATTGCTAAAAGTGTTACTATTACTGCATTTGCTGTTACATACTCTCCTGTAAACACTGCCATTGTAACTAGCATTAATAATATTCCTATTGTATACGTACTTTTTGCAAATCTTTTTAATGTTATTGTGTCAAATAGTAAAATTAGTATGTACAATATTAGATATATTCCATATCTATATATACTAGCGTCTTCTACTATGCATAGATATGACATATACATAATTGATATTGCTATTCCATAGATATTTACAAATTTATTTACTTTTCTATTTTCTTTGTCTATTCCACATATTAATATTATATATGTTAAATAAAGTACTACAAATGCATATTCTATTAGCTTTGACAATGTTAGTCCTTCTAAACTTAATTTCATTGCTCCTGCTATTAGCACAAATAATACTCCTGATAATGTTTCTATTATTAAATATCTTGGTCTAATTTTTTCTTTACAATATCTACATTTTCCACCTAAAAATATATAACTTACAATTGGGAACAAGTCTAATAAACCTAATTTATGGTTACAATTAGGACAATATGAATGTGTATGTGTTATATCTTGTCTTTTTGGTATTCTATACACTGCCAAAGTATAAAAACTTCCAAATAAACTTCCCATTATAAATATTATTAAATAAAAATATATTTCCATGTCTCTTCCTTTTTATTAATTTAGCCATACACACATAGTGTGCGTATGGCTTTTATATATTTTTTTACTTTAATTGATTAAGGCTCATCTTCATCTGTTGATGTTAATTCTGTTGGATATTTAGCTCTTTCAATTGAATATTTATCATCTGTTCCTGCTGTAGCTGCAGTATAAGTAATTTTTCCTGTAACTTTTTCGAATTTTTTAGATGTAATTGTTAATACTGCTGTAGCATCAGTAACTGATGAACCTGGTGTAATTGTAAAATCATTTTCATCAAGTCCATTAGCTGTTGCAATTTGTTTTGAAGTACTCATTGTACCAGTTGCTGATGTCATTCCTGATAAATATCCATCTGTTAAAAGATTAGCAAATTCTCCATTAAGAGCCATATTTATTTTATCAGCAGCTTCTGCCATTGCTGTATGGTCATCTGCTTTTTCTGCCTGTGTTAATATTCCATTTTCTCCTGTTAGCATTGCTATTGATACACCTGCTAGGATTAATAGAACGATAATTGTTATTACTAAAGCAATTAAAGTAATACCTTTATTATTTTTTAACATTATAAATTCCCTCCATTTAATTTTATTGTGGATAATCAGCTGGATCTATTTGATATTTTCCTTCTTCAGTACCTGTTCCAGGAACATAATTTATTGTTCCACTTATTGTACCATCAATGTTTGATTTTATTGTTAATACTGCTCCTTGTGCATCTGGTTCTAAATCTGATGCTACAGTTATTTTATAATCTCCATCTTCTTTTGTGTCACCTTGAGTAATTCCATTTGCTGATGCTATTGCTGATGCTGTTCCAGGATTAACTGTAGTTCCTGTTTTTGAACCTCCTGAGAAATATCCATCAACTAAAAGATTTGTAAATTCACCATTTAAAGCCATATTAATTCTATCAGCTATTTCTGCATCTGATGTATCCTCTTTAGATCTTTCTGCTTGTGTAAGTATTCCATTTTCTCCTGTTAGCATAGCAATTGATACACCTGCTAGGATTAATAGAACGATGATAGTAATAACTAAAGCAATAAGTGTAATACCTTTATTATTTTTCATTTGTTTTTCCCCCTTTCCTCTTTAGAATTATTTTTTATAATTGTATTATATCTTTTGTAGATATAACGTTAAAAACTAAATAACAACTTATTATTTTGTACCTGTATTTTGGAAGAAATGTCCTCCACTTGATGAACTGTCATCAGTTGATGTAGAACCCGATGTTGATGAACCTGATGTAGATGAACTGCTTCCTCCGCTTGTACTACCTGAACTTGAACTTCCAGTTGAAGAACCATTTGTTGTACTTCCACTTGATGTATCATATGCTGCAAATGGATTAGCTTTACCAGGTACATAATCTTGAGTTCTTCTATAATTATTTAAATCATCAGATTTAATATCTTCTGTTGCTGTACTATTTTTTCCATCTTCTTTCTCCAATTCGTCTGCCTCTTCTATCTGCTTAGTTACTGTTTCTGAAGTTGAATAATTAATTTGTTCAGGAATTTCTTTTCCTATCGGAATATATTCATAAAACAATATTCCTAAAATAAGCACTATAGCTAGGCATAATAGTAAAACAATAACTAATTCCTTAAAAACTGACTTCACCATAATTTTCTTTTCCTTTCTATTCTACAACTTCCACATCTCCACTTGAACTTGTGCTATTAGATGTATTATTTGTACTATTTGTTGTATTTGTGCTATTTGAAGTATTTGTTGTAGTATTATTTGTATTATTTGTAGTTGTATTTTGTGTTGTCATTACTGTACTATTACTTAAACTCCTTTCACTTATTGAAATGTCTTTGCAAGTAAACGTTGCTTGTAGGTCTGAACCAGAAGGTACTAATTTAAATTCTTCTATTTTAAATCCTAAAGTACTGTCATTTTCTATCGCAGAAACAAAATCTGTTATACAAATATAACTACCAGTAGCTATAAAATCCAAATCATAAGTTCCTTCTGCACCTGTTGTACTAGGTCCAACATTCATATTCATTACAACACCTTGTCTTTTTGCATGGTTACCTAATCTTACCCACAAAGTCTCAATATCATATATTTTAATTCCTTCTATTTCACCGTTTTCATTTATTATTATTTTATTCTCATAAATGTCTTTAACCTCTTCAAATTCTTCAGAACTTTGTTCGACTTCGTTTTTAGCACTTGCATAATCTTTTTGAACTAAAGATGTAGCTTCTTGGATTTTTTCTTCTAAGTCTGCATTTTTATCTTGCATTTCTCTAATTCCAAGAATTTTTACACTACCTAAGCTAACGCCTTGGATAGCAATAAAACCACAAAGTGCTAACAATAAGGCAATAAGAATTAGAATTAATAATTTTTTCATATTGGCATATCTCCTTCTATTTGTATTGTAACAATTCCATTACTTTTTTGTCCTGTCGTAGTTTTAACATCCTCATCTAAACTCGGACCTACTAATATAACATTATTCTTTAAAGCTGCTACAAAATATCCTAATTGTTCATATCTATCAGACTGTGCATTTATAACAATATGTCTATCAGATGTATTTTGTATAGATGTTATCTGTACACTTTCTGGTATAACTGACATAATTTGATTAAGTAAATTAGGAATAGCATTTTTAGTCCCATTTACTCCTCTTTGTTCATCTATTTCTGCTATTAATTTATTATATTGATTTATCCCATTCCTCAATCCTGTATTATCACTATTTGCAAGTTGTATTTGACTATTTGTATGAGCAATTGAACTTTGTGCTTCTTTATCTTTTTGATCCATCATATAATTTATAGTACCTGAAAGGCCACTATAAATTACAACAAGCAAGAATAAAGCAACAGCAATTCTAACTAAGCCCCTTTCAGTATTATCTAATTTTTGTCCTAAATCCCAAGTTAAAAGTCCACCTAAATTTTTTCTATCTTTCTTGCTTTGGTCTGGATTAACTTCAATTTTAAGCCAAGAAGGTATTTGATCTGCTAAAGTTTTTTTCTTAAAGTTCATACCAGTAACACCTTCACCAAGGCCCATTAGAGCCATAGAAATAGCTGAGTTCACTTCAACATAGTCTTTAATACTAATATCTCTTGTCTTTTCAACAAAATATGGTTTTAAAATTTCACACTCTGCATCTGGTACATATTCTTGGAAATATAAGTCTACATTATTAATAAGTGCACCTACACCTGTAATATATACTTTTTCTATTTTATCAGTATTACTATTAATAATTTTGTTTACTTGAGTAACTACATTATATAATATAGGCATAATATCTTCTAAGTAATTTTGTTCTTCAACTTGTAGTTCTTTTCCTTGAGATGTATATATAGTAGTATTTTTACAAATTTCGTAAGCCTTAGAATAAGAATTTTCTTTTAAATTAATTTTGCTTAAAAAATCTTTACTACCTTCTTCTAATATATCAATATTAAAAATTTTACCTCCCATAATTGTAGTAATAGTTGTATCACCTTCAATATTAACTACTAAGCAATTCTCGTCTTTTCTTATCCTAATTAAATTCGGTATTGACATTGAAATAGGAGAAATATTAATCAAATGGTATCCTTCTACTTCTTGTATTCTTTTGTTTAATTCTATCTTATTGTCAGCTATGTGTATAACTTTTATCTTGTCTTTATCTAATTGACTATCCACAACTGCATATCTTGTTTCAAAAACATTAGGATTATAACCTTTATCTGTACAATAAGATTCAAATTCTGTATTAATTGCTTTTTGTAAATCATTTTTTGTAAGTAATGAAAACATATCAAAATAATTATACATTTCTTCTGACATATTAACACTAATTGGAGTTTTTTGGCTATATGTTTCTTCAACTATTTGTGATATAGCATCCCCAACTTTTTCATAGAACTTAATACCAAAAGCTTCAACCTTTAAATTATCATGGTCTTTAGTAACTTTAGCATATTTAATTATATGTTCATCAATATATAGCCCTAGACAACTTGACATTTTCTTCTCCTTTTTTTGTTTACTTTTATTTTTTACATTTGTATAAAAAATCATACTAGAATATATTTATCAAAATACTATTTTTTTCATGTCACTATTTCTCAAATATAGTTATATTTTATATTTATTTAGCAAAAAGTCAATAGGTTTAACGTAACCGTAATATAAATGTAATATTTTTGTAATAAACTCGTTTATTATCCACATTTTACCAATTTGCAAATAAAAAATCCGTCAGTATTTTCATTTTGATAAACTTCCAAAAAATTCTCATTTTTCAAGTAATCTAAAAAGAATTTATTATTAATTTTCTTCTTTATAATATCTTTCAAATTTACTAATTTAAAATTTTTATTTTCACTTAAAAAATCTTCTATTAAAAATCTATTTTCTTTTTTAAAAATACTACAAGTAGAATAGACAAGTTCTCCACCTATTTTTAAATATTTAGAACAAGTATTTAAAATTTCCATTTGTAATTTTTGTATTTCTTCTATATCCTCTCTCTTCTTTTGCCATTTAATATCTGGCTTTCTTTTTAAAACACCAATTCCAAGACAAGGAACATCTAAAAGTATTTTATCAAATTTTTCTTTATATTCTTCTTTATAAATACTTGCATCTTCAACTTTTGTTTTAATATTATTAATACCTAATCTTTTAGCATTTTCTTCAACTAACTTTACTCTATGCTCATGAATATCAAAAGCTAAAATCTCACCATTATTTTCCATAAGTTCTGCAATATAAGTAGTTTTACCTCCAGGACTACTACAACTATCTAAAATTTTCTCATTTTGTTTAGGTCCCAATATAATAGCTGGTAGCCCTGCTACTTCATCTTGCACTGTAAAAAAACCTTTCTTAAAACTTTCAAGACTTTCAATACCATTTACTTTATCTAAAATAATAAAATCATCTAAAATTCCATCTTTCTTTATTTTTACATTTTCATTAATTAAAATATCTTTTAGTTTATCTCTATTAGTTTTCAAATTATTTACTCTAATAGAAACATTAGGTCTAATATTTGAATTCATACAAATATCTAATATTTTATTATTATCTAACCCATCATTTTTTAGCTCTTCTATAATCCACATAGGCATAGATGTACATTTAGAAATAGTTTCTAAATCTTTCATATTATAATTGTTATTATTATCATTGTCATTATTATTGTTATTATTATTGTTTAGCTTTATATTATCTAAAATATTTCTTTCTTCATCTTTATCAACTTTTCTTAAAATAGCATTTACATAACCAACACTTCCTTTATTACCATATTTTTTAGCTAAATTTACACCTTCATTTACAGCAGCTGATTTTGGTATTTTATCTAAAAAAACTATTTGATAAATAGAAAGTCTCAAGATATTTAAAATCCATGGAGAAATCTTTTTTATTCTTATTTTAGAATATTTTTTAATAATTTCATCTAATGTAAGCCTCCATGTAGTAACGCCATATACAATTTCTGAAATTAAACTAATATCTTTATTATTTAATCCTTTTTTATCTTTTTCTCTTTTATCTTTTTCTCTTTTATCTTTTTCTTTTTTATTTAGTCCTTTTTCAATCTTATTTTTATTAATTACATCATTTAATAAAATATTAGAATATGCATTTTCCTTTTCTATTTTATACAATATTTTTAATGCTACCTCTCTTGCTTTATCCATAACTTACCTCCTTGGGGACGTTTCCTTTGCACACATAAATGTCGCATTTGGGACACATCTATATTAAAAGTCTGTCTCAGATGAGTACAAAAAGTCGCAAAGAAAACGTCCCCATTGATTATAACATTTTTTAATCTTTTTGTATATTTTTTCTTTTATTTGGAAAAGATATTTTTAAAGTTATTATTGGGAGGTTTAAAATGGATATAAAAAAACATTTAATTATTACAGGAAATTCTACAGTTTCTTGGAAAGATGCTATTGTAAAAGCAATTGCTGAAGCATCTAAAACAATAGATTATTTATCAGAGGTTAAGATTTTAGAGCAAAGGGCTTTAATAGACGGAAATAAAATTTCACAATATTTTGTTGATTTAGATTTAAGTTTTATAATTGATGTAAATAGAAAAGATAGTTAAGGAGGAATTTTTATGGATCCATTAGAAAGTAAGAAAACTTACCAAGACTATGTTGATAAAAAGTCCCCTAATTCTAAAATTTTGAAAAATTGTTTTAATGCATTTTGGGTTGGTGGACTAATTTGTACCATAGGTCAAGTTATTTTTAATATATGCAAAGAACGTGGTTTTGATACACAAACTTGTGGTACAATTGTTTCCATTTTATTAATTGGAATTTCTGCATTTTTAACAGGAATTAATTTATTTAATAAAATAGGAAAATTTGCAGGAGCAGGTTCGCTTATTCCAATTACTGGTTTTGCAAATTCTATTGTTTCTCCTGCTATGGAATATAAATCAGAAGGTTATGTAATGGGTGTTGGTGGAAAAATGTTTACAGTTGCAGGTCCAGTTCTTGTTTTTGGTATTTCCACTTCAATACTTGTTGGAATAATTTTTCTTATATTTAATACGCAAAATATAACATTAGTATGAGACAATAAGGGACGGAGAATTTTTGTCTCAAAACATAAATTATTATAAAAATGAGACAAAAATTCTCCGTCCCTTAACGTCTCAAAAAGGAGTTGATTTTTTGAAAAAGATAGGTAAACAAACAATTAAATTTGATTATCCGCCTACCATTTTAGAATGTAGTAGTATTGTTGGCCCTAAAGAGGCTAATGGTCCTCTTTCTAAATATTTTGATTTAACTTTAGAAGATGAATTCTGGGGTGAAAAATCTTGGGAAAAAGCTGAAAGTAAAATTATAAAAGAAAATGCTAACATGGTTATTTCTAAGGCTGGTATTTCTTCAAAAGATATTGATTTAGTTTTTGCAGGAGACCTGCTTAACCAATGTATTTCTTCAAGTTTTGGGCTTCGTGATATTAACATTCCTTTTTTAGGTGTTTTTGGTGCTTGTTCTACATTTGTTGAAAGTTTATCTTTAGGTGCTATTTGTGTAGAGGGCTTTGCTAAAAATGTTTTATGTGCTACATCTAGCCATTTTTGTAGTGCTGAAAAACAATTTAGATTTCCTTTAGAACTAGGTAATCAAAGACCTCCTACTAGTCAATGGACTGTCACTGGTAGTGGAGCTGCTATTGTTTCTAAAGATGGAACTGGTCCATATATTACTCATATTACACCTGGTAAAATCGTTGACATGGGAATTAAAGATGCAAACAACATGGGTGCCGCAATGTCGCCAGCTTTTTCTGACACTTTGATTACACATTTTAAAGACACTGGTAGAAATCCAAGTTATTATGATGCAATTATAAGTGGAGATTTAGGTTATATTGGCAAAAGCATTGTAATAGATATTCTTAAAAACAATGGATATAATATTAAATCAAATTATAATGACTGTCGGTGTTCTTATTTTTGATAAAAATGCTCAAGACACTCATTCTGGTGGTAGTGGCTGTGCTTGTTGTGCTACTGTTTTTTCAGGATACCTTTTTAAACAATTAAAAGAAAAAAAATTAAAAAAATTACTTTTAATAGCAACCGGTGCATTAATGAATTCTACCTCTTCCCAACAAGGCGAAAGTATTCCTGGTATTGCTCATGCAATTAGTATTGAAATCTAAAAAATAATAGACAAATAATAATAAAATTTTAATTTAAACACAAAAATATAAAATATTTTTTGTTAATTAAAGGTGGTGATTTACTTTGGATATAAACTGGTCTAATGTCTTTGACATTTCTTCTTTACTTAAGTGTTTTTTAGTTGGTGGTGCTATATGTATTATTGGTCAAATTTTAATTGATAAAACTAAGCTTACTCCTGCAAGAATTCTTGTTATTTTTGTTACAACTGGTTGTATTTTAGGCGGTCTTGGTATTTACCAATACTTAGTTGATTTTGCAGGTTGTGGTGCCACTGTTCCTCTTACTGGTTTTGGAAATAATTTAGCTAAAGGTGTTATTGAAGCTGTTAAAGAAACAGGATTAATTGGTGTTTTTACTGGTGGTGTTAAAGCTGCTAGTGGCGGTATTGCTGCTGCAATTTTCTTTGGCTACCTTGCTTCACTTATTTCAAAACCTAAGATGAAAAAGCAATAATTAAAGCAAATTTTTAGATTAAGTGGTTTTTCGTAGGGAATAAAAAGGGTAGAAAAACCACAGGTAAGGCGTAAGCCTTAAATCTAAAAATTTGCTCCTTTTCCCTGAAAAATTTAATAAAACACGTATTTTTAAACTTTTATACGTTCTTTTTTCTATGTTCCAAAACGACTTTAGTTTTTAAAAAGCTATACTTGATTTAATCAAATATAGCTTTTCTATTTCTTATTTTATTTCCTACCTATCTATATATTTATATCTATGATAAGCAATTGCTCCTGATACTGCAACAATTAATATAGAAATTACTATTAAGATTGTTTTACCTGCATGTGGTAAAAATCCTCCTGATATTGTATTATCTCCTTTATTACCATTGTTGTTATTGTTGTTGTTATTTTGATTATAGTTTAGCACATCATCAATTCCACCTACATAATTTCCATCTATATAACATTGTGGTTCTGATGCATTTTCTACTTCAAATCTAGTATAAATTGTAACAACATTGTCTGATTCTTCTTTTAATGAAGCTGTTTCAGATATATGTAAGAACAATGTATCAGATTCTATTATCTCATCATAATTGTCTATATCTTCTGATGAAAGATTTACTGTTATTGAATATGTTCCATCACTTTCTTTTACTAATGTTGCTGTTCTTGCATTATTATTTTCTACATAAAGTTCATCTTGGCTTCCTGATATATAATATTTAATACTATGTTCTGTATATGTATCATCTTCTACTATTATTCCAGTTACTTTTATTGTTATTTCACCTGTTGCCTCATTTAAATTACTTGAGTTAAAATATAATTTTGATTCAGTAATTTTTGCTTCTGCATTATTAAAATCTGCTGGTATTGGCTCTCTTGAAGGATCATCTGGATCTTCTGGTTCTTCCTTACTTACTAATATTTCTTGTTCTACATTTCTTATTACTCCATTTTCTGTATATCTTATTGTTACATTTGTTGTTCCTTCTTGTAAGTTTTCTCCACCTATTATTTCATAATTTGTAATTTCTTTTTCAGAACCATCACTATATTTTGCAATTACTACCATTCCTGTTTCATCAAAATCTTCTCCTGGTTTATAATTTGTTTTACTTGGCTTGGTTTTAATATATATTTCTTCTAATGTTACTATTTCTCCTTGTTCTTCTTTTACTGTTATATTTTGCATTGTTTCTTTCATGATACCATTTTCTTGGTATCTTATAATTACACCTGTTGTTCCTATTTGTAAATTGTCTCCATCAATTATTGCATAATTTGTAATTTCTTTTTCTGTACCATTACTATATTTTGCAATTACTACCATTCCAGTAGGGTCAAAACTTTCTCCTTCATTATATACAACTTTTTTTGGAGACTCTTTTATATATATTTTTTCTAATTCTAAATCTGTTGTATCAACGTTTACTGTTATTTCTTGTGATGTTTCTTTTATTATTCCATTTTCTGTATATCTTATTGTTACACTTGTTGTTCCTGCTTGTAAATTTTCTCCATTTACTACTTCAAAATTACTAATTTCTTTTTCTGTACCATTACTATATTTTGCAATAACTTTCATTCCTGAAGAGTCAAAATTTTCTCCTTCATTATATATTAATTTTGTAGGTCCTTGAGAAATATAAATACTTTCTAACGTTATTTCATCTTCGCCTTGTCCTTCTCCATTTACTTTAATTGTTTGTGTAGTTTCTTTTGTTATTTCGTCTTCTGTGTAACTTATTGTTACACTTGTTGTTCCTTCTTGTAAGTTTTCTCCACCTATTATTTCATAATTTGTAATTGTTTCTTCTAAATCACCATATTTTGCAATTACAACCATTCCAGTAGGATCAAAGTTTTCTCCTTCTTTATATTCTGTTTTATCTGGCGCTTTATCTATATATATTCCAGTTAATTCACCTTTTTCTTGGTTTTTAGTATATGCTTTTATACATAAGTTTCCTTGTACTGTTTCATTTTGCCATGTTGCCATGTCTTGCCAATTATTTGATGTAAATTCTGATTCTGATGCAAAGAAACTTTCTCCTTCATTTATTTCAGCTGCTTCCCAAGCTGTTCCATCTTCTTGTTTTTCAATTGCTACATATTTTTCATTTCCTGAATTTAATATTTGTACTACAACTACAAATTTATCTCCTGTAAGTCTAACTGGGGTTGCAAATTCTAACACATGGTATCCCGCTGTTTCTTCTTGTGTGTCTCCTTCTTTCAATTTTACTTCTATTAAATCTTGAGGATCTTTGCTGTCATTATTAGGGTTAACTAAAACTTTATATTCATATCCTTTATAAGAATATATACTTATTTTATCTAACACTTCTTCTTTACTTTTATCTCTTGTAAATACATTTGCAAGATTTCCTACTCCAGCAACACTTACAACTGCTGCACCATTAGGTCCCAATACATCATTTTGATATATATTATCATAATCTTTAGTTGCTGTAGCTTTTTCTATTCCACCTAGTCCACTATATATTGTTACATCTTCATAAGAATAATACATAAATCCATCTATTCCTACTTCTATATGAACTTCATCACCAACTATTGTTGCTTTACCTTCTCCAAAGCTATCATCTAAAACTTGTTGCACTATTGAATTATCAATTTCATCTGGTGATGACCATCCACCTTCTTCTTTGGCTTGGTCGAAAATTTGTTGTTTTATATTGCTTAAACTTTCTGTTGTATATTCTCCCCAAGAGTTTTTAACAATCCATGCACCATTGCTTGTAGGTCTCTTTTCTGCATTAAAGTTATCTACACTATAGTCATCATCCCATCCAACTATTAAAACTGAGTGATCTATTGCAGATTCTGCTTGATTATTACAATAAACTGCTCCTGTTATATTATTGTAAGTATTTTCTCCATTTAAGTCTGGCCCATGAACATTTGCATATACTCCTCCATAGTTCATAATATGTTCTTTAATAGTTTGAACCACTTGGTCTCTTTGGTTTATTTCTTCTTGTTTTAAAGAAGGTATTTCTTTTGAATCATATATAGTTGTTTTTACATCCGGATTTTGTATTTTTGAAATATCTATATCATCCTCGTTATTTTCAAATGGTAAATCTTCTTCATTTACTGCTCCCATTCCATTTGTTAAATATTGCATTGCCATCCAGAAGTTTCCACCATCACTTATTTTTCTTGAAAATCCATATTCATTTATTTCACCATTTAAGAAAGCATTTCTTGTTAAACCATAGCTCATATGTCTTTCTGAGAAATCATATTCAGTTACAGGTAATCCAGCATTATGATTACTAAGCGCTAATGTTGATTCTAATGCTCCTAATGTTGAAAATGCCCAACATGCATTTGTTTGCATTTGATCTCTTACTTTTAAATTCTCTGGTATTACTGAACGTAAATCATATTTTGTCGGTATTGCTGCTTTTACTAATTGTTGTGCTTTAAATACATTATCTATATTTTTTATATATGTACTATTATCATAATTTTGAATAATATCATATTTTCGTGGTTTTACTACTTTTTGCTTTTCTTCGTCATCAAGTTGTAACCATTTTTCATATTCTTCTGAATATTTAGCTTCTTTTACTTCATATTCTCCATATGCATATACTCCAATAAAAGAAAAAGCAATAACTGTAATAATTATTACACTAAATATCTTTAATAATTTGCTATTCATATCTTTTGTCTCCTTTACATTTTTCTCTATTTTAGAATACCATTTTTCTATCTTTTTTTCAACAATCCTTACATATTTTCCAACAATTTAACATTTTTGTAATATTTTTGTAATATTTTTGTAGTATTTATCTTTTAACGTAGCATTTCCCTAGTTTTTCCAATTTTGAGGTCCAAAAAAATAAAGCTATTTTTAAAATAACTTTATCTTTCATATTTTTACTTAACTTTTTATGCTTTTTTTGCAATTTCAGCTATCTCTGTAAATGCTTTTGGATCTGATACTGCAATTTCTGCAAGCATTTTTCTATTTATTGTTACATTAGCTTTCTTTAACCCTGCTATCATTTTGCTATATGTTGTTCCATTCATTCTTGCTGCTGCATTTATTCTTGCTATCCATAATTTTCTAAAATCACTCTTTCTCTTTTTTCTACCAACATACGCATATGATAATGATTTCATTACTGCTTGATTAGCATTTCTAAATCTATAGCTCTTTGCTCCATAATAACCTTTTGCTTGTTTTAATATTTTTTTATGTCTTGCTCTTGTTGTTCTTGCTGTTTTTACTCTTGCCATTATAATTCA
>CALXFB010000010.1 GCA_944387475.1 uncultured Clostridia bacterium | reverse complement strand
TTTTCTCCTGTTAGCTCTACTTCTATTTCATATTCTTTTCCTACTTTTAAATTATATACTACTCTATCATATGTATAACTTAAACCTCCATTATGTACTATATGAAATCCTGCTTCGTAACTTCCATCTGTTGCTCTTATTGTCATTTTTGGCACCCCTTGTGGTACACAAGCTTCTCCATCTATCCACTCTGCTATTAATATCTCTCCTGTTATATATTCTAGGTTTGAACCATTTAATTCTAATTTCATTGTTTTTAAGTCTGTATTTATTTCTCCTATATATGTTGGTTTTATTAAATTATTCTCTGTTATTAATGTTCTTCCATTATATTCTCCTAATTCCTGTTCTGGTAATAATACATGCTGTACTTTATTTGTTCCTATGTTATCTAAATTTTTTAAACTTGCTTGCAAATAATATTGTTTTGATGAATTTATTTCAGCCACATCAAAATTAAAATTATATTCTAGACCACTAATATGTTCTATATTTATTGGTATTACCTCACTATTATCTTTTGCTTTTAATTCTATTGCTGGTAATTTATTTGGTGTATTTGCAACATTATTTATATATTCTGCAATTAAAATATTTCCTTTAATTTTACTGTTTTCTAACTTAATTTCTTTTAAATCTGTATTAATATCTCCTACATATTCGCCTTTTGAAAAATACAATGTATTATTCTTAGTCTTTACAGTTGTTCCTTTAAACTCCCCTACTGTTAAATTTTGCATATTAACTCTTTGAGTTTTGTTTTGTGAAACATTTTTTTCACTTGTTAATGCTGCCTCTAAATAATATTCTTTATTTACGTCTAAATTATCTATTATCCTATAATATGTATAATTTAAACCTTCATTATGTGTTAATGCTACTCCTGTACTAAAACTTCCATCTGTTGATTTTATAGTTATCTCTGGCACATCATTTGGCACACGAGCAACTCCATCTATCCATTCTGCTATTAGCACATTTCCAGTTATGTAATATCTTCCATCTGCTTCTTGCCCAATTTTCATTGTTTGCAAATCAGTATTTATATCTCCTACATATTCTCTTCTAAATAACTCTTTATTTTTTATTATAGCCTGTGCATCTGCTTCAGCCATTTTATTTAACATTGCATCATTTAAATAATATGTTCTATCATAAGGATTATTGATAAATGCATGTTCTATTATCATGCCTGGTATTCCCATATGTACAGGATAACTAATAATTCCATAATAGTCTGCAACTGATCCATCTTCATATCTATCCCAATCTGCTCCAATTCTTACAATTGGTTTTGGTGAATGAGATTTAACCCCAACATTTCTTAAATTAGCTAATATATCTAAACCTAATATATTAGAATTTTTATAAAATCTGTCTTCTGCTGTATATCCTGTTATATATACTTCTGCTCCTGATAAACTATTCGAATAATCATTTGAATTAATATGAAAACTAACCAATAAATCTGCATTATTTTCTACTGCTCTTTCTGCTCTTATTTTTCTATCATTTTGGCTATCTAAAGTTTCATATTGACTCTTTGTTAAAACTCCTGTTATTCCTGGCTCTTGATCTAATATTTCTTTTACTCTTGATGCTATTTTCCAAGTCAAATCACTTTCTCTTAAACTTCCTCCCATAGCTCCTGGATCATTTCCCCCATGACCTGGGTCTAATGCTACTATAATATCACTTGATGCTAATGATAAACTACTGCAAGCAATAATTATGCTTATACTAAAAATAATTGATATAAAAAATTTCTTTAGTTTCATTTTTTCCTCCTAAAATAATTTCTCTTATTTTAATTTAACATTTTTTATAACCTTTTTCAACGCTTTTTATAAACTATTTCTTAAGGTTACAATTGTAAACTCTTTAAATATACTTTACACCTATTTTCTATAAATGTCAATTAATTTTAGAAATTTTTGTAAAAACAAAAAACTCTACATTAGTAGTACTTATTGATATTTAACTTTTTTCTTTTTATTTTTCTTATTTTTACTTTTAATTCTAAATTTTATTCTTGTTTTTATTATTCCTGGTATATATAGTAAAATATATAATAATTTGTTTTTTAAATTTTTTATATTCCTTATATTCAGTTTTTTCTTTGTTAAAAAGCCGAATAAAATATAATGTTTTATTGCATATAGTCTTTTATTAAACAAAACACCTTTCATGTCTTTCTCTAATATTTCTTTAAAATATTCATAATAACCATATTTATTTTCTATAAATTGCTTATTTATATTTTTAGTATATCCACTTTCTTGATATTCACATATCATAATAGGCTTGTTTATACAAATCATCTTATATTTTTCATCCATTTTATGATACATTCTTGCTTCTGTTATAAATTTTTCCCCATGTTCTAATTCATGTTTATATTTTTTTCTAACATCAGAAAAAAACACAATTGTTTTTTCTCCTGTTTCTCCTTCTTTAAAATACAAATCAAACATAGTTGTCTCTTTATTATTAAAATTATTTCCCATATTGTTTCCATTTTGATCATATTTCAAATAACAAAATCCATAAAAATTATTATATTTTCCTTTTTCATTTTCTTTAATTTTCATATATTTTTCATATTCTTCTTTTATTATTTTAAAAGCATCATGTGTAAAATAGTCATCAGAATCACAATCTACTATTAAATCTCCACTTGACTTTTCTACTAAATTATTAATAGCAACCATTTTTCCTTGATTTTCTTGGTAAAAATATTTAATTTCTAAATTTTTTATTTCTTTTTCTTTAATATTTTCCTTAAATCTGTCTACTATATTTTTAGTATCATCAACAGATCCATCATCCATAATTAGCCATTCTATAGAAATTCCATAATTACTATTTTTTAATAAACTATTATACAATTTATCTAAAAAACTGGCTCTATTATATGTTGCTGTAAGTACTGAAACTTTCATCTTATTCTCCTATTAATTCTTTTACTTTTCTTATAATATCTAAATTATCATAATTATTTTTTTCTATTTCTTCACTTTTTTTGCCTTTCTCATTTTGCTCTCCATCATTTTTGTTTTTTTCTTTTTTATCTTCTGTTTCCTTTGCTATAATATCTTTTAAGCCATTATAAATTCCATCTTCTGTATTTTCTAAAATCAATTTATTATTATAATTTTCAACCGCTTCTCTTGCTGCTGTATTTGTAATAATAATTGGCTTATTTAAAATTTTAGCCTCTTCTAAAACCATACCATAACCTTCAAATCTTGAAAGTAAACAAAAATAGGTAGAATTTTTAATATATGGATATGGATTTTCTTTTTGCCCTAATAAATAAAATGTTTTTTCCACATCATTTTCTTTAATTAATTTTTCCAACTTTTCTTTTTCAGGTCCATCACCTATTACATAAAAATTGTGCATATATCCACTTTCTATCAACCTTTTGTGGACTTTTATTAATCTGTCTATTCCCTTTTGTTCTACTAACCTTGCTACACTTACAAAATTAATATTATTATCATTAAATGAAACATCTACATTTTCACAAGATTTTTGTAAAATTCTTTCTTTATCTATATAATTATAAATAACTTTCTTATTTATATTTTCATTATCTAAATTACTATAAACCTTATTAAATTTATCTAAATTGTCTTTACTTACAAAAACTAATTCATCATATTTACTATATGTTTTTCCATCTAAATTTTTCTTTAATTTAGCTTTTATACCATTTCCAAAAACTTTAGAAATATCGTTATGTATCCATACTATTTTTTTAGCATCTTTATTTTTGACACTAAATAATCTTGTAATTGGTCCTTCTAAAAACGCTATTTCTACATCATAATTTTCTTTTATATATTTTTTATAAATCCTATTTTTAAATAACAATACTTTTAAAGGAGCAAATATTTTTTGCCCTATTTTTGATAATTCTTTATATGGTTTATTATATAAACTTTTTAATTTAATATTTTGGTTTAACTCTTTTTCTAATTCTCCTTTAGGATATATAGTAAATATTGTTATATCATAATCATTACATAACTTATTTACTAAATCAACTAAAACTCTTTCTGCTCCTCCAATTGTTAAACCTGTTATTCCGAATAATATTTTCTTCATAATTTTTTCCTTTTTTCTCTTCTTTTCTATTTTTTGTTTTTTCTTTCTCTTCTTCTTTTTTATCTTCTTTCTTTTACTTTTTTCTTTTCTCTTTGTTCTTTTATTTTTCTCTTTTTTAGTTTCTATTTTTGAAAAAGTGAAAGTATTGTAGTATACATTTCATATGTAAATTTATTTATTGTTTTTAAATAAATACTTTTTAAATCCTTTTTAGATTTTAATATAGGGTTTTTCTTCCATTCCGGAAAATTAGTATTTACTTTTTCCCATGTTAAATCTAATAATTCTTGCTGAATATTTTGGTCTTTTATTTTTACAATTCTAAGTAAAGAACTACAAAATGCATAGCGAATATAAATATATTCTAATTCATCTTTATATTCTTCATATAAATCATTTTCTTTATAAAAATCTATTACATGTCCCAACACATCAAAAATTTCTTTATTTCTTTCATTTTGGTTATTAGAAATTGACCCTTCTCTTTGTATATAATGTACACATGGCTTTTTTAAAAATGATACTTTATTTAAATATGGTACAAGTTTATATGTAAATTCTACATCTTCATATCTATATCCTTTTGGAAAAATTATTTTTGATTTTTCTAAAATATCTTTTTTTATTAATTTATTCCAAGCAACTACTCTTACTTTTTCTATCATTTCTTTTTTGCCATTATAAATTAGTCCTTTATCTTCTTTTGTTTTATTTTTATATGGATATTCCCAATAAAAATCACATTCTACCATATCGCTATTTTCTTTTTTTGCTAATTCATACATATCTTTATACATTGTATATTCCACATAATCATCAGAATCCAAAAATGCTATATATTCTCCTTTAGCATAAGGAATTGCATAATTTCTTGCATCTGATAACCCTCCATTTTCTTTTTCTAAATATACAATTTTTTCTGGATATTCTTTTAAATATTTATCTACAACAATTTTACTTCTATCTTTTGAGCCATCATTTACAAGTATTATTTCTATGTCACCTAATGTTTGTTTTACTAATGTATCTAAACATCTTCCGATATACCCCTCGACATTATAAAAAGGAACTATTACACTTACACTTTTCAACTTTTTCTACCTCATTTTTAAATATAAACTTATATTATATTTTAATAATATTCTTTTTATTTTTTGTTTTAAATTCTCTGGTTTTATATTTTTGTACATCATTCTATATTTTATTTCTTTTATATAATTTCTCTTTTCTTTTCCTTTTAAACTTCCTGCTTTTAATACAACTGAATTTGTATAATATCTTTTTACTAACTCTTTTGTTTTTTCACTTAAATCATAATTTGCATCTATTACAGCTAGCATATTATCATAATGAATTAGCATATCTTTTGCTCTATCTATATTTTTACTATCATCTTTGCTTCTTGTTAAACTCTCTTCTGTTTGTAAATAATTATATCCACAAATATCAGTTGAAACAACCGTCTTTGCTTGTACTATTATTAATGATGTTAATCCAAAATCTTCATGGTATCTTAATTTATATTTAAAATTATTTTCTACAAAAAATTCTCTTTTATATAAATAAATACAAGCCGGATCCATATACTTATCAGATGTACATAGCTTTTCATAAGCCTGTTTTCCAGAACATATATCAAATACTGGTCCATCTAATTTTTCTATTAATCTTCCTTTTTCATCTACTTTTTTCATTTTAAATTTTATTAAATCTATATCTTTATCTATATATTTTTCTAATTCTGAAAATAAGTTTTTGTCTAAATAATCATCACTATCTAAAAAAGAAATATATTTTCCAGAGGCTTTTTCGACACCATAATTTCTTGCAGATGCTAAGCCTCCATTTTCTTTTTCTAAATATTTTATATTTAATTTACTACTTTGCATATAATTTTTTATAACATTTTCTGAATTATCTGTAGAGCCGTCATTTACAATAATTACTTCAAAATCTTTCATTTCTTGCTTCGCAAGACTTTCCAAGCATTTTTCTACATATTTTTCTGTATTATAAACAGGTATTATTACACTAATTTTAGGCATTTTTTTCTCCTTTTTCTTTATTAAAAGTAATTGCTAATAACAAAGGTAAACATGTAAATAAACTATATACATATCTTGCTTCTCCGAATACTGGTGATAATAATGTTGTAAGCCACATACACAAAACTGGTAAATAAATCAATATCAATTTATAATTTTTTCTATAAATACAATAAATTATTCCAAATGTAAATATCCAAAATAGGAATCCTATATTTAAAAACATACTAACAATTGGTATATCTCTTGTATTTACAAAATTATTTACTTTATCTAAAAAAGTAAACTGTACTAATGGTTGTTCTTTTATTCCATAATTTTTAGATTCACCTATAAATCCTTCTTCATTTATGCCGGTATACACGCCCCAGCCTAATGTATTTGGATAATAATATCCATATGAACCGCATATCAATGATGCTATTGTATGTTTTGGATATTTCAATGCTAAACTTAAATACATTTTTATAAGTGTTACTTTGTCTTTGCTTATTTCTTCTTCAGAAACATTACTTTTTACTGGATCTGCAAAAACAGGATTATATAATTCTCTTAAATTATTTACAGGTATATATCTATAAATCACTTCTTTTTCTTCATTGCTTAAATTATTTTCTTCATATTTACTAAGTCTTGCAAATTGTTGAAACACTATTGATAAAGCTTCTTTTGGTGAACCTTGTTCTATTCCCAAAATTTTATATACTGGCCCTGAAACTATTAAACATGCAACAATTCCCGTAAAAAATACTAAACATACTTTTAATTTATATTTTTTTAATATTACTAATAATACTAGAAATGTCAATATAACTGCATATAATCCATTATTTCTAAATATACATGCCCCAAAAACAATAATTGCTGTAAATATCAATCTTAATTTAGATTTTACAAAATTTTCTCTATTTGTCATTATTTCTACCATGCATATTGTAAGTAATAACATAAATAACGCAAATGGTATATCTTTATACATTGTCATTGTAAAAAATGCTATTGTTGGACATAGCGCATAGAATAATAAACTTATAGTCCTAATTGTTGTTGGTACTTTTTTTCTTGCCATATAATAAATCGTAAATGAAAATATCAAACAAGTTGCTATTGTCTGTAAAAATGTATATAAAAATACTCCAAAATTATAATTATTAGTTAATAAATGTCCGAATTTAAGGCATAATGTAATAATACCCGTATGAATTGCTGGATGATGATTTGTTAATTTTAAATCGCCCATTCCTTGCATTATTTGTATAGTAGAATCTATCAAAACATTTCCTGGATAATAATATAATAAATATGGTAAATATGTTACAAATAAAATTATTGTTACTACTAATATTGATTTTTTATTTGCAGTAAAAAATTTATATTCTTTTTTATTTTTCATTTTCTCAATAATTTCAGGTAATTTTCTCATTATTATCATTGTAATACCAGTTATTGTTACAAAGCACGCTTCTAATTTACATAAAATCACAAATAAATCTTTTTTACTTATATCTATATTATTGTTAAAAAAGTTGTCTGCTGTATATCCTAAAATAGCAAATACAGAAATTATTAATCCAAATATACCAGAGCAAATTAATAGTCTTTTATTAGTCTTTACTAAAGCATTTTTTATCAATAAATATATTAGCCCTAATACTATTATCCACTTAAAATTGTTTCCATCAAATATAAAATCATTATTTACATTTGTAATACTTATACACCAAGTTGTAATTAATGATATTGCTATTATCAATAAGTTTTTATGTTTTTTTATAACACTCATTATATTTCTCCTAATCTTTCATTTCTTTTAATCTCTTTGACTATTTTCTATTACCCTTGTTGCCTCTACAATTTTTATAGATTTTGCCTTATATACTCCATTTTCTAATACTAATTCATATAGACTTGCAACTTTTTCTAAAGTTTCTTCATCTATACCTTTAAATACAATATGCTGGTATTATCTTAAAATTATAATAATCTTTTAATTTTTTTCTGATATATCATAACTGCTCTATTATAAAAAGCCCCATTATCTGTGTCTGTTATTAACGCAATTTTGGGTTTCATTTATTGCATCCCCCAACTATCTTATATTTTATGAATTCATCTACTAATTTTTCACATTTAATATCAAAATCTTTTTTCCATTCTCTGTATAGTTTCATAATTTCATCTTTATGTTCTATACAATTAATGATTTTTTCTTTTATGTATTTAGGGTCATCTTCTTTAGTTAAAATTACAAATTCACTAAGTTTTGTCCCTACAAAATAATCGTTATTATTTCCAAGTAAGCAAGGAACTCCCATCTCAAAGCTTTCTAGTGGAAACATTGGAGCATTTTCAGTAAATGTTGGATATATATTTACTTCATTTTGTTGTATTCTTTTTAATAACTCTTCTGTTGGTATATAATCTTCTACATAACTTGTCTCTAAACCTAATATTTCTGTAAATTTCTTAGCTCCTTCATTTATAGGTACAACATCTGCAACACAATTAGAAACAAGTTTCATACTACTTAAAGCTGTATATATATTTTTTAATTCTCTTGTATCTGCATTATAAATACCTACTTTTATTTTTTTGCTTTTTTCTTTTTCTATTCTTTTAATATTATCTAAATGTACATTGTTTTGAAGGTAAAAACTTTTAAATCCAGCTTTTTTATAAAATTCATACATTGTGCTTCTAACAAATGCAAAACTATCTATTTTACCTTGCTTGTACAAATTCATAACATCTTTATTTAAATTCCAAGTATAGTCTGAGAAAAATTCATAACAATTTCCATGCCATATTACTTTTACAATTATATTGCTATTTAATTCTTTTATTTTCTTTAAAACATCTACCCAGCCGTCAACTATTTGACTAAATATCACTGATTTAATATTGTTATTTACAACCGCTTCTGCTACCTTTTTTATTTTCTTTTTTCCGAATACTTGCTCTAAAGGAACAATATTTTTAAAAAGTCCTTTAGTAGAATTTGCAACACCAAGCCAAGTAGGATTATAAAAAACAATATAATCTTTATCTTTATACTCATTATTTATTTTTTGAGTAGCTAATTCTACTTGCTCAGAATAATGTTTATTTTGCTTTCTAACATTTTTACCATTAACAATTCTGTATTTTATAGAACTTAATATATGGTAAACTTTTCTAACTACTTTATAAATAAAACCATCTTTTTTTATAAATCTTTTAACAAAATTTTTAAGTTTTTGCATAAAATAATACCTTCCTATATTTCTAAAAATTGTTCTATATTTTCTTTAGCTTTTTTGTTGTATTCTTCTTTCCACTTTTTATATTCTTCTATAACAATTTCTTTGTTTTTTAAACACTCACATACCATCTTACTATTTTCTATTGGGTTATCTTCTGCTTTTGTTACAAGATATTTATTTAATATTTCATTATCATCAAATAAATCTGATGTATTACCAATTATACATGGAATACCTTGCTCCATACTGATAAAAAATACAGGATGGAAATATTCTGTAAAAGATAAAGAAATATTAATATCATTTTTTGTAACTTTATTAATTAATTCATCTTCATTAATATTTTCTATTTTATCAATTGTACTTTTAATTTCCATTGTATTTAAAAAATCTGTCATTCTTTCATCTAATTCATTATAATTAATATTTGAATTGTCAATCATTTTACCAATACACAATTGGTTAAATATATTTTTATCCCAAGTGTACTTTAAAGGATATATTCCTATATTTATTAATTTATTTCCTTTTTGCTCATTTTCTTTTTCATTGTTTTGTATGCTTTTTCTTTTTTCTCCCTTTAAAATATAATTTTCCATTAAATATGAACATTTATATCCTAAATTTTTATAAACTTCATATTGTCCTTTTCTTAAAAAAGCAATATTTTCAATTTTTCCTTCTTTTGATAATTCCAACAATCTAAAAAAGTTGTTTCTTTCATATTCATAATATAAAAGACTATCTTGTGTATTACAAATCACTTTTACTTTTATATTTTTTTCATATAAATATTCAACTAGCTTGTCCCAACCAATTTCTAAGCCGCTAAATATAATTTGCTTTGTTCCATTTTTAATTTCTTCATCTATCACTTTTATATTGTTTTTATAGTCAAAGTCAGTCCAGCCTAAATTAATTTCTCTTGTTTTTTCAAACATATTTGTAATACATATATTATCTTCTTTCTTTTTATCTCCATATAGTAAAATATATTTTTCCATTAAAAATATTTTCCTTTCTATTTTCCTTTTCCAAGCAACTTTCTTACAAATGATTTAAAGTTTAAGATTATATTCATATATCCTAAATTATTATATACAATAAATGCTTCTTTCCAAGTTTCGTCCCTTAACATGTTTCTACATTTAAGGATATTTAATTTCTGAAGAGTATTTAATTTATCATCTTTTTCTACATATTCAGCAGTTCCAAAGGTATCATTAAATACCATGCTATAATATGCTTCTATTAGTTCTTTAGTTGGATTCACTTTTATTTTTCTAATTAAGTTATATACAAAACCTTTTGTTTCTTCTGCTTCATATGGATGGTATTTCATATATTCATTAATTATTTTTGCACCTTCTATCATTCCTTCTTGCATAGGTTTTATATATTTTTCCACTATATCTGTTTCTTCAGTCTTTGCTTTTCTTATTGCTTTTCCTTCTTTATAACCTACTACACTTCCTGTTCCTGGGTTATATATCCACTCTAAAAGTGTAATCATACTTGCAACTTCATTGTCTCTAATATTTTTATCGCTTAGATAACTTATTTTATATGTGTTTTTTGGCTGTAAATTATAATAATCATATAATGTTAAATAATAACCACCTATTTTTTTATTTGTAAAGATATGTGCTAAATTATCTTGAATAGTTCCTCTCCATCCAATATCTACCATAAACATTTCTTTTTCATCATTTATTATATTTTTAGATTTTTCAAAATATTCTAGTAATTCTTCTTTTTTTACTTTTAATTCTTTATTTACACTTTCTACAAATTCTTTATCTTGGAATAATTCTTGCACTTTTATATCAAACCAAGGAGAATCTATCTTTTTTTCAATATCAATATTATATTTATCCATATATTTTTGATATGGCTTAATATCTATTGCTAATGTTCTAAATAATGCTTTTATGCTTTGCTCTCTATATTGAGACCATAATCTTAGCAATTCCATAATTGACATTTCTTTTAATGATGCAGAAAATGTTCCCATTCTACTTACTTCTATAATATCGCTTTCAGGTACACTTAGACCAAAAGGATTATTCTCCTTTATTATTTCATGTATTTTTATAAATGTTTCTCCTTCTCTTGTTGCATAATATACTTTGTCTATTTTATTTTTAATTGCATATTCAACAATAGAATATCCGAAGAAATATAATAATGGTGCCAAGTCTACACCTGTATTAAATAATTTTTCTTCCTTTATTTTTCCTTCTCTTTTTACTTTTGATAAATCAAATTCAAATTTTCTTCCTTTTTCTGGTACAAAGTTAAATTTTTGTTTTGTCATTTTTATTGTTTCAATCCCTAAGCTATTTGCCATTTCTATATCTGAATATTGATTATCTCCTACATGTATATGATCTTCTGGTTTTATTCCTAATTCTTCTTCTGCTTTTTTATATAAATTGCCTGTTCTTTTATTTAATAAATAGTCTGCTGAACTATATATTTTTTCTATTTTTACAGGTAATTTTAAATAGTCTAATAATTCTTTTAAATTATCAGCACTCATATAGAAGTCTGAAATACAATACATTTTTAAATCTTTATATTTTTCAAATATAGGTAATATTTCTGGGTTTATATATATTACTTTCTTTTCTTGTTCTATTTCTTCTTTTAATAGTTCTTCTTCTATATTTATTTCTTCTTCAAAGATTTCTTTTTCTAATATTTTAAATACATCTAATATTCTACATTCTTCATCAAAGCCATTTTCTTTATTTTCTTTACACTCTTTTGCTTCTATTTCGTCTCTTTTCTTTAATATTTCATATATGTTTTTATATTTTTCTTTTAATTTGTTTTCATATTTTAAAACTATATATCTTGCTGTTGCAAGTTTTATTTCTTCTGGATGACATTTTCTTTTTATTATTGTATCCCATATATCAAAACTAATTATTTTTGCCATTTTTATTTCTACCTTTCATTTCTTATCAATTCTTTCTGATTTTATCATTTATTCCTTAGATTATCAAGTAAAAAGCTGTTTTATTTTGCAATTTAACAAATTATTACATTTATTAATCTATATATTCACTTTTTATTTATTTTTTACCACAAAACGTAGTAAACAGTTAATAGTTTACTACGTTTTAATTAATTATGCACTAATTCCTAATTCCTTTAATAAATTGGATTCTTTGGGTAATTTTAATTCGCCTTTTTCTATTGCATTTAATAAAATCCTTTTTACATTAGGTACTGATATTCTTTTAACATTATCATTTTTATTTTTTATTGTATGCAAAATAATTTTAGCAATTTTTCCAATCTTTTCGTAATTAAGATTTTCTACTTTATGGTGTTTATCTTTTATTTTTGAATTCCCTTCTGGCTGTTTTATTGGTTTAATACTAATTTTATCTAAATCATTTTCATCTAATAAAACAAGGTCTACCTTACTTACATGTTCTCCCACAGATGTAATAGCAACCACAACATCATCTAACTCATTTTTTTCTTCTATTTTCCATAAAGAAATTTCCCCTTGTTGTGTTTTTAAACAAGTTGAAAGATAATCCGCATTTAATTTATTTATATCTTCTTCATCTTTTAATTTTTCTGCTACATTCCATTTTGCTCTATTTATTTTTCTTACATAATAACTCATTCTAATCCCTCTAAATATAATATTGTTTCGTTAAAATAATCTGCAAGCCACTTCTCTTTAGGTTCTTTAAAATTTTTTAATAATTCTGCATCACTTTTTCTTCCCCATTTTTCAAAACAGCTTATTGCTTCATCTATTATCTCAACATTGTTATAAGTAAATAAAGAAATAGCAATTATTGAAAATGTATTAATTTCATTTTCGTTGGACACATTTGATATTATTTTTAATACTGTTAATAAAACCTTTATATTATTATTTTGTATTCCGTATATATAAATATCATTAATAAAATTAGATGCTAAAACATAACCATATTCTTCTGCTATTTTTCTATATAATATTTCTGATTTAGAAATATACTCTTCTTCTAATTCTTCATTTTTTATAACATTTAAAAACAATTGATAATATCTATCTTTTAATTCTTTATAAGCACTGTCTACTGTATTTTCAAAATCTGTTTCAGTTATATTATTATCTTCTATTAAAACCGTATATGTATCTAATTCCAATCTAATATTCCTCCTCTATATTTTTTAATAAATTAACCGCTTGTTCATAAAACTCGTCTATAAATTTATCATCTATCCTAGTTTGCTTATTACTTGGACTAGTATTTATATCAATCTTATACATTAAACCATATATTTCTATAGCATTTTTTCCTATCGCAATTTTAATTTTTCTAGGATTATAGTTTAAGTTTGTTATAACATTTATTTCTTCTTTATTATTATTTATAAAGAACTCTTCTTTAACAGCAGACTTTACGCTCCATTCAAAAGTTTTGTCTGCTTTATAAAAATACTTGCTTATTACTTTATTTTTTATTTCTTCTATTTTTTGCTCATTTGATTTACAAAAATTCACAACATAAGATATTCTATTACCATTAATATTATAATAATTTAATAATTTTTTTTGTATATCTTTTACCATTTTTATAAAATCTAATTCATTATATTCTACTCTATTTCCTTGTTCGTCAATTTGAATTGGATTTATAATGTCTATTTTTTTATCACTTATTCTTATATTAATGCCCTTCTTTTTTGAAAAAATTTCTATTACAGGCTTAATTACTGATTCATTTATCATAAAGTTTTGTTTTATATTTCCAAAAACTTCATAATCTTTTAAAATGTTAATTATATTTACCATTTCATTTTGTATATTTTTATTAGTTATTTGAAAATCTCCAAATAATACAGCAACTGCATCCATCTTTCCTTCCATAATAACCTCCTTAAATAAATATTCTACATTAATTTTATAGTATTGTATCACACATTTCTAATTTTTTCCACTTATTAGAGTTTATTTTTTATTTTTTTATTTAAAAAGAAGACCCTATATAGGAGTCTTCCTTTTGTGAATGGCTAAATAAAAGAGTTTATAGGAAGCTTATCTACCTATATCATATTCCTCACAAAACCATGGCTTTATATATGCTGTCATGATTTTGTCACGCTTAGGAATATTTCCAAGGTCTTGATACCTAACAAATTCAACTCCATCCTCGTTTCCTACAGTTGCTATTACTCCTTGTTTTAGCAGCTCATCATCGATAGCCCAGTAATCGAAAACATCTTGTTTTCTTGGCCTATTGGGATCATACTTATAGCTGTACTCTTGCAACTGGGCAATTTCTTCTGAGACATTTTTATTCAGCAAAAAGTCATTCATTCCCCAATGCTTGTTTACTGTAATCTTTTGAGGAAGATCTGATAGTTGCGTTCCCCTTACCATATTTTCTGGCTTACCTAAGAACTTACTACATATCTTTCTTGTCACCTCGTCAAGATGATGAATATAAGAACCTTCAAGCCTAACACTTACCTTAAAAAATGTTCTATTTCCAGGTGTTGTATACCAAAGCCTTACCTTTTCAGCTTCTTCATCGATTTCTACTTCTTCACACTGAAATTTCAATTTCCGATTAAGTGTTGAACTACAAAACACTTGCTCTTCACAGCCTGTTGCTTCTTCTGGAATAGACAAAGTTATTCCTTTAGGTATCAAAATACTGTAATGTTGCTTTAGCTTGCTGCACTCTCCGCCTTTTTTACGATAAATTTGCATAATAGTTCCCTTCTCTTTTAGCAAATCCACTAATTAAACCAGCTTTTTTCTAAAAGCTCCTTGTTATTTTAGCACATTTTACATAATATTTCAACATATAGAAAAAAATAAGATAAGAATTCATTCTTACCTTACCTTTATCAAATTAAGATTGTGCTACTGGATAAACACTTACTTGTTTTTTATCTCTACCTTTTCTTTCAAATTTTACATTTCCGTCGATTAAAGCAAATAATGTGTCATCACTACCCTTTCCCACATTTGTTCCAGGATGTACTTTTGTTCCTCTTTGTCTAACTAATATATTTCCAGCTAGTACAAATTGTCCATCAGCTCTTTTAACACCAAGTCTTTTTGATTCACTATCTCTACCGTTACGGCTACTACTTTGACCTTTTTTATGAGCCATGCTTTCTCAACTCCTTTCGACTTTTATTTCTATTTAGCTTCTACTTTTTCAGTAGCTTTTTCTGTTTCTTTTTTAGCTGTTGATGCTTTCTTTTCTGCACCTGCTTTTATAGCTGTAATTTCTACTTTTGTATATGGTTGTCTATGACCATATTTTCTTCTATAATTAGCTTTTGCTTTCATTTTGAAAACAATTATTTTTTTAGCTTTACCATGAGAAACTACTTTTCCTTCTACTTTTACACCTTTTACATAAGGATTTCCTACTTGTACTTTTCCTTCATCTGATACTAAGATTACATTATCAAATGTTACTTTTTTTCCTTCTTCTGCATCTAATTTTTCGAAAAATACTACATCTCCTTCTGCAACTTTGTATTGTTTTCCACAGCTTTCAATTATTGCGTACATCTTAAAGTGCACCTCCCTTATTTGTATACTCGCTAATCCTTATTTCAGGCAATTAACAAATGTTAATATTTTGGTACCTTGACTAAGCGGATTACAGTTATTTATTTTAACATAATTTCCCTTAGTTGTCAATAACTTTTTTGGGCTTTTTCTTCCTCAATTTTTTCACTATTTTAAATACTCATACTATTTTCTTTTTTGAATACATTTAAAAAGGAGGAATTGATATGAAAGCTAGTTTTTATGTTATAAAAATAAAGAAAAATATATTACCACTAATATTTTTAATATTTACAATGTGTTTAGTTGTATTTTCTAATAGCAATCTTCCTGCTGTAAAATCTTCTTTAACATTATGGGCAACATCTGTTGTTCCATCACTTTTTCCATTCTTTGTTGCAACAGAAATGCTAATGCATACAAAAGTTGTATATCTTTTTGGGAAATTCTTAAATAAAATTATGAGACCATTATTCAACGTAAGTGGTGAAGGTTCTTTTGCTTTTATTATGGGAATAATTAGTGGGTATCCGATAGGTGCCAAAATTGCAAGTAATTTTAGAAAAAATAATATTTGCTCTAAAGAAGAATGTGAAAGATTACTTAGTTTTACAAATAACTCAGGTCCTCTTTTTATAATAGGCTCTGTTGGAATTTTAATGTACGGAAGCACCACTATTGGTATTTTACTTTTTATCACACATATTTTAGCTTGTATTAGTGTTGGAATAATATTTAGATTTTGGAAAAATAATTCGAATAATATTTGTAAAAATTCCAATTTCTATAATGAAACTAAAAATGTTTCTTTTTCAAATCTTGGAGAAATTTTAGCAAATAGTATAACAAGTAGTATTTCTACAATTCTTCTAATAGGTGGTTTTGTTGTTGTATTTTCATGTGTAATTTCTATTTTAAAAGCAAGTGGTATATTACATATGCTTTCTACTTGTTTATCACCTTTATTTAACATTTTAAATATTGATACAAGTTTTATTTCTCCAATTGTTAGCGGTTTTTTAGAAATTACAAATGGAATAAATGTTATTTCTGGAATTCCTTGTAAAAAACTTTCTATTAACTTAATTTTTACAGCATTTCTTCTTGGTTTTGGTGGGATTTCAGTACTTTTGCAAGTACTAAGCATTACATCAAAAACAGATTTATCAATTAAACCATATATTTACGGAAAACTTCTTCAAGGAATATTTGCTTCTTTTTATACATATATTTTAATTAATATAATACCATTTTTTAATTTTGATATTTAGGAGTGATTAAATTGGAAAGAGATTTTAATAATGGATTTAATCCTAACTTTATGGATTATAATCAAAATATTAATATGGATATGAACGATTTATATAAAGACCCTATGTTTAACCCTATCATGCAATATGAGCAGGCTTTTTATTATTATAGGTATTTATGTATGCAAATGGATTATAAAATTAAATGTAAAGAATTTGAGAAAATGTGTAACCAAGATAATAAAAATATTAGAAGACCTGACTAGTCTTCTTGATTTCTTATGTAAAACGTATTATAATAATTTTGTATTATAACCCTAATATAGGGAGGTTTGACTAAAATGTCAAAAACTTTGAAAAACATTATGCTAGTTTCTATAATAATTGGTATTGCTTTACTTTGTATTTTTGAGTTTATATGGCTTGGTGATTTTCCATGGCTTGTAAAAGTAATTGTGCCGCCTCTTCTGCTTGCATTATTTATTGTTATTATTTGTATAATTACAGACTCTTATGGAGTTAAAGATGGATATTTTCTACATAAAGTTAATATGACAAATATCACATCAGCAATAGCAGAAACATGTAGCAAAGAAAGTGAAAAATACGATTCTGAAAATTTCGACAATATATCTTTTGAAGAACTTATTCAATACCTATATTACTCTGCTGGTACTGATACAATAAATGCAATCATCGAAGAAGAAAAGAAGCTTGATAAGCACTTCTTCCCAAAGATAGATTTCGAACAAAAAGCATAATGTTAAAATGAGCCTAAATTTAGGCTCATTCTTTATCTTAGAAAGAAATATGCAAGTACTATTATTCCAAGTACTATTCTGTAAACTCCAAAAACTTTAAAGTCATGTTTTTTAATATAATTCATTAAGAATTTAATAATTGCAACAGAAACCAAGAATGAAACAAGCATTCCCACTAATAATACAGCTATTTCCACCGGTGTAAATTCTAATCCGAATTTAACTAATTTTAGTAAACTTGCTCCAAGCATTGTTGGAATTGCTAAATAAAATGTAAATTCTGCCGCATTAGGTCTTGATAACCCTATTAGTAATCCTCCAATAATAGTTGCACCTGAACGTGATGTTCCAGGAAATATTGCAGCAAGTAATTGGAATATTCCAATTAATATAGAATCTTTATATGTAATTTCTGAATTTGTTTCTTTTAATTTTCCTTTTCTTTTCTTGTTCCAATTTTCTATAACAATAAATGCAATACCAAAAACAATTAATGCAATAGCAATACATGGTGGGTTGTAAAACCATTTTTCAAATACTTCATCAAATAAAAGACCTATAATTGCAGCTGGAATACAACCAACTATTATTTTTCCCCACAAATTCATTTTTTCTTTATCAAAAAAAGATAAAAAACCTTCCTTCTTAATTGCTTTTTCTTTGTTTTTTGTAAACGGCCATATTTTTTTAAAATATAATATTACAACCGCAAGTATTGCACCGAATTGAATGACTACCTGAAACATGCTCCAAAAGCCTTCAGAAACATTATTAAACTTTATAAACTCTTCTGCAAGTATCAAATGCCCTGTACTACTAATAGGTAGCCATTCTGTAATTCCTTCTATAATTCCAAAAATTACTGATTTTAAAATATCTAAAAACATTTTATTTTTTCCTTTCTTTTTTCAATTTTTATTTCTTATATATTTCTTTTAAAATATTATAAATAGTATCCTTTATAAATTCTGCCGTTGTAACAGGTGCTACTTTTCCGCGGTAATGCTAATGCCCATATTAATTTTAATCCTCTTTCTTTTGCTTCCTTTTTATCTATTCCTCCAGGATTTGAAGCTAAATCAATAAGCAAACATTCTTCTTTTATATATTGCATTCTTTCTCTATTTAAAATCAAATGTGGCACTGTATTTATTATAATATCAAAATCTCCTAAATTTTCCCCTAGCACATTAATATTTGTATCATTATGTCCATATGCTCTAATCCAAGCTAAATCCTCTTCTTTTCTTGCAGCACAAGTAACTCTTGCAGAAAGTCCTGCTAATTTTCTTGCTAAAACTTTTCCTATTCTTCCAAAACCTAATATTAAAACTTTGCTTCCATGTATTATTTTATTAGTGTTAGCTATTGCAATTTCAATCGTTCCTTCTGCTGTTGCTACAGTATTTAATACTGCTAATTCTTCTCTTTTCATAATATCTATAATTTCTACATATTCATCATTTGCTAAATTGTATACATCCGGCATAATACTTCCTGCAATTAATATTTTAGCATTTAAATAATGTATTAATTCTCTTACAGATATTTCTTTATCACTAAATGGTGAATTTATATTTACTCCATTACTCGAAAAAGGTATTGGTCCAATTACAACCTCTACATCTTCTGGTATTGCCTTACTTAATTTTTCTGAAAATATAATATTTTCATTTTCTTTTAGCTCTTCTGCTTTTTCTAACCCAAATGTAAATATTTTATTTCCGTCATCAGCTAACATTTTAGCAAGTTTAATTATTCTTAAATCCCCACCAATTATAGCAAAATTTGTACTCATAAAATCCCTCCTTATGCTTATTATATTGTTTTTTTCGAATTTTATGAGTATTTTTTTAATCTTGTCTTTCTTTTTGAATTAAATCATCCCTTGTATCAATTTTCTCATCTTTTTCTTTTTTATTAGCTCTATTTTTTCTTAATAAATTAATATCATTATAGCTCAAATGTCTTGTAATCTCAGCCATTTCCTCTAAATGTTCTTTTACTTTAATTTCCTTTTTACTTAAAACCTTTTCTTTTTTTCCTTCAATATCTTCTCTATTTTCTAAATTAAATGGTATTGAAATCTTAGCCATAATTGGAATAAAAATAGGATCTTTTTTCACTTTTGCTACAATTTTTTTACTATCAATATCAATTGCTGTATTTACATATTTTATAGCTGTGTCTTTATCATTTTTAATTAAAGCAATTTTAGATAATTCATAATAGCTGTCTGCTGATAACTCTTCCTCATTTATAGCTTCTAAAAACTTCTTTTCAGCTTCTTCTATTTCCTTATAAATAAGAGCAATTTCAGCTAAATCATATTTTAAAGCATATGCTAAATTATTAATATCTGCTGCCTTTTCATATGCAATTTTTGCACTTTGAAAATCATTTAGCATCGTATATGCTATTCCTAAATTGTAATTTAAATCATAACTATAAGGATTATATTTTAGAGCATCTTGATATACATTTACAGCTTCTTTATACATTTCCATATCAATTAAAATATCACCGAAGCAAAATAGATGCTTCATAATTATCTGGTTTTTTATTTAATAAATTAAATAACATCTGACTTGCTTCATCTTTTTTATCTAATCCATCTAAAAGCTTAGCTACTTTATAATAAGAATTATAATCTTGCTTATCTAAATCTATTGCTTGTACATATTCATCAATAGCTTTTCTCATTCCACCTTCTTTTTCATAAATCTCAGCTAACGTTTTATGTGCTTTATAACTTTCTTTATTTTTATCAAGTATGTTAAGTAGAGCTTCTTTTGCTTTTTTATTGTTTCCTAACATAAGATATATTTTCGCTTTTATAAAATTAGTTGCTTCAAATAAATATATTTTTTGTCTTTCTAAAACAATAACTATTATTGGTATTAATACTGCAAGTACATATTTTAATATCATAAATAAAACATTTAATTTTATATCAAATAAAACTTCTAAAAAATTAAGTGCTATTCCCATTGCTTCTAATACTAAAATTGTTACATAAGTAGTATCATTTCTTCTTATCATTCTAAAAAACATATATACAAATATTGCAAATGAAACAAATATAAACAATAATTGTTCTAATAGCATTTTTATTTCTCCTTTTAATTTTCATATCTCTATTTTATTTCATTTTTCGTCATTTGTCTAGCTATTTATATATTCTTTGGTAAATTTCATAATTTCTTAATATTTTTCTTACATAATTATTAGTTTCTTTATAAGGTATATTTTCAATATCTGTCCCATCTTTTTTTATTATACCTTTTTCAATCCAATTATTAACAGTTCCTATTCCTGCATTATATGCTGCAACTGCCACTTCTTTATTCCCATATGTTTCAAGTAGTGTTGATAAATATTTTGTTCCTATGTTTATATTATTTTGTACTTTTTTTATTTCTTCTATAAGATTATCTTTATCTATATCTATTCCATATCTTGTAATAATATCTTCTGCTGTTTCTTGCATTATTTGCATTAAACCAATTGCATTTTTATGTGATACAGCATTTTCATCAAAATTGCTTTCTGCTTTTATTACTGCAAATACTAAATTTTCATCAACACCATATTCTCCTGCATATATATTTACAATTTCTTTGTATTCTTTAGGATATATTATTTTTAGTATTTTATCTTTTAAAAGAAAAATAACTGTAATAGCAATTAAAATCACTGCAATAACAATAATCATCTTTTTACTTTTCACACAAATCTCTCCTTTGGGGACGTTTCCTTTAGCCACATAAATGTCGGTTTAGGGACAGATCCTTAAATAGATGTGTCCCAGATGCGACATTTATGTGTGCAAAGGAAACGTCCCTATTTACATTCGTACCAATTGTCTGCTTCTGAAAGTTCTGCAACTAGTGGTACATTTAGTTTTGTTGCTGTTTCCATACACTCCTTAATAATATCTTTCACCTCTTGTACTTCACTAACTGGTGCTTCTATCATCATTTCATCATGTACTTGTAATACTATTTTTGATTTTAATCCCCTTTTTTCTATTTCTTTAAATACTTTTATCATTGCAATTTTCATTATATCTGCTGCTGTTCCTTGTATTGGTGTATTCATTGCTGCTCTTTGTCCGAATTGCCTTACTAAATAATTATTTGATTTTAATTCTGGTATATATCTTCTTCTATTAAATAATGTTTCTACATATCCTTTTTCTTTTGCTTCTTCTATTACATTATCCATATATTTCTTTATTCCAGAATATTCATTTAAATATTCATCTATATACACTTTTGCTTGTTTTCTTCCTATTCCTAATTGTTCTCCTAATCCAAAGTCACTTATTCCATATACTATTCCAAAATTTACTGCTTTTGCATTTGTTCTTTGTTCTTTTGTTACTTCTTCTATTGGTGTTTTAAATACTTTCGATGCTGCTTGTTTATGTATATCTTCTCCTTTTTTAAATGCTTCTACCATATGTTTATCTTCTGATATTGATGCTAATACTCTTAGTTCTATTTGTGAATAGTCTGCATCTACATATAAATATCCTTCTTCTGGTTTAAATACTTTTCTTAGTCTTTTTCCTAGTTCAAATCTTGTTGGTATGTTTTGTAGGTTCGGTTCTGTTGAACTTATTCTTCCTGTTGCTGTTATTGTTTGATGGAAAAATGAGTGTATTCTTTTTGTTTTTGGATTTATATATGGTTTTAAACCTTCTACATATGTTGAGTTTAATTTCATTAATTGTCTATATTCTAATAATTGTTCTATTATTGGATCTTCTTTTTTTAATTTTTCTAATACTTCTACATCTGTTGAATATCCTTTTTTTGTTTTTTTAATAACTGGTAATTTCATTTTTTCAAATAAGATTTCTCCTAATTGTTTTGGTGAGTTTATATTAAATTCTTCTCCTGCCATTTCATATATTATTTTTGTTAATGCTTCTAATTTTGATGTTAATTCTTTTCCGAAATTTTCTAATTCTTCTTTATCTACATACATACCATTCCATTGCATATTTGATAATACTTCTACTGTTGGCATATCTATTTTATTAAATAGTTCTAAACAGTTTATTTCTTCTAATTTTTCCTTTGTTATTTCTTTTATTTTTCCTATCACATATGTATATAAACAGTTTTTTTCTATTTCTCTTTCTGATACTTCTTTGTTCTTTTTATTTTCTTCTGTTTCAAATAAATTTATTTGTTCTTGTTTTTCTTCTTTTTCTTCTTCTCCTAATAATTCGTCAGCATCTATTTCTAAATACTTCATCATTAAATCTTCTATTTTTAGTTTATTATCTGTTGGATTTAATATATATGCTGCTATTGCTATATCATAATCTATTCCTTTTAAATTTATTCCTGATTGTTTTAGTAAAATGTATGTTTTGCTTAAATCTATTCCTATTTTTTTTATTTTGGAACTTTCAAATATTGTTTTTAATTTTTCTAATTCTTCTTTATTTTCTATTTTTGTATAGTATACTATATTTTCATTCCTATTATGTATTGATATTCCGCTTATTTCTTCTTTTATTATTTTTTCTTCATCTTCTACTTTTTCTTTCCATAAATAGAATATTATTTCTTTTTCTTTTATTACAAATTCTGTTATTTCTTCTATACTTTTTTCTTGCTTTTTATATAAATCTTTTGCTTCTTTTATTTCTTCTGTTTCTTTATTACTACTATTTTCTCCTCTTAAATTAAATCTTTCTATATAACGATTAAAGTTTAGTTCTTTAAATATTTCTAATACTTTTTCTTTATCCCATTCTTCTACTTTAAAGTCATTTAAGTCATCTTTTATTGGTACTTCTACATTTATTGTTCCTAATGTTCTTGAAAGAATAGCTAATTCTTTATTTTCTATTATTTTTTCTCTTTGTTTTCCTTTTAAATCGTCTTTTTCCTCTTCTATTTTTTTATACAAATTATCTATTGAACCATATTCTTGTATTAATTTTAGTGCTGTTTTTTCTCCTATTCCTGGTACGCCTGGGATATTGTCTGATGCATCTCCTTGCAATCCTTTTACTTCTATTAATTGTTTTGGTTTTAGTCCATATTTTTCTTCTATCTTTTTTTCATCATATTCATCTGTTTCTGATTTTCCGCCTTTTGTATGTGGTATTCTTATTGTTATTTTATTTGTTGCAAGCTGAAATGTGTCTCTATCTCCTGATAATATTATTACTTCTAAGCCTTGTTTTTCTCCATAACGTGATAGTGTTCCTAGTACATCATCTGCTTCATATCCTTCCATTTCTACTATATCTATATTCATTGCTCTTAATATTTCTTTTATTATAGGCATTTGTTCTGCTAGTTCATCAGGCATTCCTTTTCTATTTGCTTTATATCCTTCATACATTTTATGTCTTGCTGTTGGTGCTTTTAAATCAAATGATACTGCCATATATTTTGGTTTTACATCTTCTAATAATTTAAACATTATTGCCAAAAATCCATATACTGCATTTGTATATTTTCCGTCTTTTGTTGTTAGCATTTTACTTCCCATTATTCCATAAAATGCTCTATTCATTATACTATTTCCATCTATTAATACAAATTTTTCCATATTCTCCTCCTTAAAAATCTTTTTTATTATAACATAATTTTTTTATAAAACAAAGAAAAATAAAAAAGAATTAAGAAAAAATCGATATTAAAAAACTAATATCGAAAATTATTTTATAACTTTTAATTAAAACTTTTTTACTTCTCTTCTTATACGAATTTTACATCAAATATTTTTTAGCAATTTCTAAAAACATTTGAGTTCCTATTAAAATAGGATTTTCTCCGACTTTAAAATTTTTACTGTGTTGTGGATAAAATTCATCTTTAGTACAACCTACAAAAATCATACAGCCTGGTACTTTTTCTAAATAATATGAAAAATCTTCTGATGTTGTTGTTTGATAATTGGTTATAACTTTATTTACAACATTTTTAGCTAAATTTTGTACAATTTTAGTTTCTTCTTTTGAATTTACAACAACAGGATATTCTACTAAAAATTTAACTTCAGCTCTGCCACCCATATCTTTTGTAATTTTTTCTACTATCTCTACTATTTTTGTTTTAGTCTCTTTTCTTATCTCATTATTATTAGTTCTACAAATACCTTTCATGTGAACAATATCTGGAATTACATTATTAGTTTTCCCACCTGATATTGCAGTTATTCCTGTTATTATCTTTTCATCAATATCTACATCTATTTTTGCCATTTCTTTTAAAGCAATTCCAATTTTATTCGCAATAAAAATTGTATCAATGCACTTTTCAGGCATTGCTGCATGTCCACCTTTACCATATACTATAATATCATACGGATCTGAAGATGCCATTACTGTTCCTTCTTTAATAGCAATTTCATCTTCTTTAAATTCACTCCACACGTGTATTGCAAATGCTTTATCAACTTTTGGATTTTCTAAAACCCCATTTTCTACCATAAACTTAGCACCTGCATCACCTTCTTCATCTGGCTGAAATACAAGTTTTACAGTTCCTTTTATCTTGTCTTTATTATCAATTAAAATTTTAGCAAGTGAAAGTAAAATGGTCATATGGGCATCATGACCACATGCGTGTTTTGTTCTTCCTGTGTCATCCATAACAACTGCATCCATATCACTTCTAAATAAAATACAAGGACCTTCTCCTTTGCTTTGTTTTCCGCCTTTTAGAGTCACTACAATTCCGGTTTCATATATATTGTTATTTATGTCTTTATATCCCATTTCTTGCAATCTATTTTTTATATAGTTAGCTGTTTTAAACTCGCACTTCCCTTTTTCAGGATTGTTCCAAAAAAACTCTTTATCAATTTTCATCTGTTCTTTTAAATCTAAAACACATTTTTCTATATCCATAAAAATTTCCTTCCTAAATTATACTTTTATGTTTTTATCTCTTATAATATTTCTATTTTTTAAAAATATTTCTAATTCTATTAATAGCTTCTTTCGTGTCTTCTTTACTAGAAAATGCTGTTAATCTAAAAAATCCCTCACCAGCACTTCCAAAACCTACACCTGGTGTTCCTACTACTCCTGCTTCATTCAATAATTTATCAAAAAAGTCCCAAGATTTCATATTATTCTTAGTTTTTAGCCATATATATGGCGAATGCTCTCCTCCATACACTATAAAACCTAATTTTTCTAACTCTTGTTTTATAAATTTTGCATTTTCTTTATAATATTTTATATTTTCTCTAATCTCTTTTTGCCCTTCATCAGAATAAACCGCTTCAGCAGCTCTTTGTGTAATATATGGAGCAGCTCCGTATTTTACACTTTGTCTTCTTTTAAATAAGCTATTTAACTCAACTTTTTCACCAGATTTTGTATATAATTTTAACTCTTTAGGAATTACAACAAAAGAACATCTAACACCAGTAAATCCTGCAAGTTTTGAAAAAGATCTAAACTCAACAGCAACTTCTTTTGCTCCTTCTATTTCATAAATACTATGTGGAATATTTTCATCATCAATAAAAACCTCATAAACTGAATCAAAAAATATAACAGCATTATTTTCTTTTGCATATTTAACCCAAAACTCTAACTGTTCTTTAGTTAAAACAGTTCCTGTTGGATTATTAGGAGAACATAAATAAATTATATCAACATGTTCTTTTGGTATTTCTGGAATAAATCCATTTTCCTCTGTTCCCTTTAAATAAACAATATCATTTCTTCCAAGCATAATATTTACATCTCTGTATGCTGGATATACAGGGTCCATTAAAGCTACTCTATTACTTTTAGAAAAAATCTCTGCAACTCCTGCTAAATCTCCCTTACTTCCACTTGCAATAAAAACTTCATCTTTATTAAGCTCTACTCCTCTTTTTTTATATTCTACCTCTAATATCTTTTCTATCAAAAACTCATAACCTTGAACTACACCATAACCTCTAAAAGTCTCTTTTTTAGCCATTTCATCTGTAGCTTTTTTCATTGCATCTATAACTACTGGAACTAACGGTAAAGACACATCACCTATACCTAAACTTATAACTTTTTTATCAGGATTATTTTTTTCAAATTCATTTTTCTTATTGGTTATAATAGAAAACAAATAATCATTTTCTAAATTCAAAAAATCCTCATTTACACTTGCCATCTTTTTCTCCTTTCAGGGATGTTTCTTTTGGCGACATATATTACTTTTGGGACAGACCTTCATATAGATGTGTCCCAGATGCGACATTTATGTGTGTAAAGGAAACGTCCCTATGGTCTCAATAAATCTTCTAATTGTACTTTACTTCCATATTTTATTATAATTGGTACTCTTTTTGATAATGTAACTCCTTCTATATTTGATTTTACATCTCTTGTTCCTGGTATTACCACTGCATTTTCTGGTATTACTATTTGTCCATTTTCATTAGGTAATATAATATTTCCATTTACATTATCATAAACTGGTGTACTTCCTGTTATTGTAACTCCTGCTCCTATTACAGCTTTACTTTTTACTATTGTTCCTTCTGTTATTTGTGAACCAGCTCCTACAAATACATTATCTTCTATAATTACCGGATACGCTCCTACTGGTTCTAATACTCCTCCTATTATTACTCCTGCTCCTAAATGTACATTTTTTCCTATTTGTGCACAAGAACCTACTAATGCTAAAGAATCTACCATAGAACCTTCATCAATATATGCTCCTATATTTGTATAACATGGTGGCATAAATGTAACACCTTTTCCTATAAATACTCCATCTCTTACTGATACAGTAGGTGATACTTTTCTTATACTTTCTCCTAATTTAATCACTCTTTCTCCCATTGTGTCTTTATCTATTGTTCCATCTTGGAATTCTATTATCTCTCCATATTTAAATCCTAGTAATATAAATTGTTTTACCCATTTATTTATAATCCAATTTTCATCTATTTTTTCTGCAACTCTTATTTTTCCTGAATTTAAGTCTTTTTTAAATTCTTCCCATACTGGCATAAATTCTTTTTTTGTTAAATTCTCTTTTTCTATCATATTTAAATATTTATCCATTATTTCATTCCCTCCCTATAACATTTTTCATTTCCACTTGGATTATAACATTTATAACATTTAACGTCAATTAGACCTTTTTCTTTTTTAATTTACATTTCTTTTTTTATCGATAAATTTTTACCAAAAAATTTGTATTTATTTTTGTTAGTGGTATAATTAATAAAAAACTTTTAAGGAGGATACTTAAATGATAGAATTACTTGCTCCAGCAGGAGATTTTGAATGTTTAAAAGCTGCTGTTCAAAATGGTGCAGATAGTGTTTATTTAGGTTCTGACCTTTTTAGTGCAAGAGCTTTTGCGCATAATTTTGATGATGAAACATTAAAAAAAGCAATTGAATATGCTAAAATTCGTGGTGTTAAAACAAATTTAACCCTAAACACATTAATAAAAGATGAAGAATTTAAAAGTGCTCTTTTACTTGCTTCTAAAGCATATGAATATGGTATTGATGCAATTATTGTTCAAGATTTAGGCTTAGCCAAAAAATTAATAGAACTTTTCCCTGATTTACCTATTCATGGAAGCACTCAAATGACTGTTCATAATTTAAATGGTGCTTTAGAATTACAAAATTTAGGCTTTAAGAGAGTAGTTTTAGCGCGTGAACTTTCTTTAGACGAAATTAAATATATTTGTAAAAATACTAAACTTGAAATTGAATGTTTTGTGCATGGTGCATTATGCATTTCTTATTCTGGACAATGTCTATTTTCAAGTATGTTGGGAGGTCGTTCAGGAAATCGTGGGAAATGTGCTGGCCCTTGTAGGCTTCCATATGAATTACTTGAAAACGATAAAAGTATTGATAATGGTTACTTACTAAGCACAAGAGATTTATGCGGTTTAGATTATTTGCCTGATTTTGTAGATAGTGGTGTTAAGTGCTTAAAAATAGAAGGCAGGATGAAATCTCCTGAATATGTTGCAACTGTTACTAAAATTTATAGAAAATATTTAGACCTAGCTAATTCTAAAGATGAATATAAAGTAGCACCTAAAGATAAAAAAACATTGATGCAAGTGTTTAACCGTGGAATGACTTCATCAGGGCATTTAGATAATAGTGTAAATAAAAAATTAGTTTACAAAGAAAAACCCAATAATATGGGATTATATATAGGTTCTGTTCAAAAATATAATAAGAGTAAAGGTTATGTAACTCTTGAACTAGAGGATAATATAGAAATTGGAGACACAATAGCTATTGAAAATCGTACAGGTAGTTACAGAATATCAGAAATCATGGAAAATGGTAAAAATATAAAAGAAACTTCTATTGGTCAATTAGTTACAATTGGTAGAGTTAATACAGATGTTCAACAAGGATATAAAATATACAGATTAACGTCAAAAAAATTAGCTAAAAAAGCTAAAGAAAGTTATCAAAATGAAAATAGAAAAGTTGCTCTAAATGCTTTAGTTACTATAAAGAAAAACCAACCTCTTTCAATATATGTAACTTCTTGTAGTAATCTAAATTTATATAAGAATTTATCTGTTACATCTAATTTAGACTTTTCACCAACAGATGCAAAAACAAAACCTTTGCAAAAAGATACTGTAATAAATCAAATTTCTAAAACTAATAATTCTCCATATTATTTTAAAAATATAAAAATAGATATGGACAAAAATGTATTTTTACCTAAATTAAGTTTATTAAATGAACTAAGAAGAATTGCATTATCAAATGTTGGAAGTATAGCTCAATCAAGAATTATTAGAAATATACCTAAAAGTACTTTAAATAAAATAAATAAAGAAGAAGACACTATTTTAAAAAATATGAGATCAGTTGTAAAGAAGACGAAAGCCAATAATAATCATCCTAAAATAGCTTTACTTTTAAATATTATTAATGAAGATTTTGACTATAATAAATTAGATTTTGTTGATGATGTCTATATACCGTTAAAATATTTTACTAGTAAAAAATATGAACCTTCACTGAAAATAATTAGTAAAAAATTTGATACATATATTTATATGCCTACAATCGTTAAAGGAAATTATAAAAATTTATTTTTAGCAAATGCAGAATCAGCTGTTAAAAAATATAATATTCAAGGTTTTGTAATTTCTAATATATGTACTGTTAAATTATTAAACAATCTTTTCAAAGATTTAAATACATATTTTAAAATAATATCTAACTACACTTTTAACGTTTTTAATAGTCACACTGTATTAGAATTAAAGAAATTAGGTATTAGTAAATTCACATTATCACCAGAGCTTGATAAAAAAACTATACAAAATCTTTGTAATTATAATTATTTACAAAAAGAACTAATCGTTTATGGAAAAACACCTTTGATACATATGAACTACTGTGTCTTGGGAGAAGCCAATAAATGTTATCCTACTTGTAAAACAAGATGTCAAAATACTAATACTTATTATTTAAAAGATAGATTAAATATGAAATTCGAGGTTATGCCTGATAATATACAAACTGTTACTACATTATATAATAGTAAAACACTGTCTATTTCTCCAGAAGAGTTTCAGATTGATTATGCAAGAATAGATATTTTACACGAAACTATTCCTGAAATAAACAAAATAATTCAAACTGTAAAGCAAGGTAAAAAATTCCATGGAAATGAATTTACAACAGGTAATCTAAATAGAGAAATTTAATAAGTAGCTGTTTTTTGGGACGGGGTCAAAAAACAGCTTTATTTATTTTCTCTTATAATTTTAGTTAAAGCCTCCATTGTTCCTCTTGTTATTCCTAAATTTTCTCTTATTTGTACATATTTTATTTTTTTTACATTTTTTAGAAATCTTATTAATTTTATTAAAATGTCTCTATTTGAAAGAACTTTAAATAAATTTATTTGTTCTTTTTCAATAAATTCTGAAATGCTTTGTTTTATTTTACTTTCTAAATTTTCTTCTGTATCTTTAAAAACATAAACTGTATTAATATTTTCGATTATATCTTTATAATCACTTTTAGAAAAAATCTCATCTTCACTTAATTCCTTATTTAAAAGCTTTTTATTATAAAGATTATATGATGAAAATTTATATTCTCTACAATGTTTTACAATTCCTGCTTTTACTGGATTCATATGTATATATTTGATACAATTTATTAAATATTTTTTACTGTCAATTGGCTCACTTACATATCTGTCCCTAAATACATACCCTTTTCTCCCATCATTCATATAGTTATAATATTTAGCATATACAGTATTTACTCCATGCATTGCTTTTGATAAATCTTCAAATTGGGTAACGTATAACAAAAAATGTGCATGATTATCCATTATACAATATGCTACAATTTTTATATTATATTTTTCACATTCTTCTTTTAATAATTTTAAATATTGATTTTTATATCTCTCCTCTTTGAATATATTTTCTTTATTTATTCCTTGCACTATTGCATGCAAAAAAGGAGCCTTATTTATTTTTCTTGCTTCTCTTGAAATATTAATCATCCTTTCTCTAATAAATTTAACCCCTATAATATATTTATTCCCAATCTTTATATTTACTCTTTTTTATCTTATTTCCAAATACAGTTACTTAATTTTATAATTAAGTCCATATTGTCATCTTTTGCTGCTTTATTTCTTCTAATTGCTCCACATTTTTTACATTTAAATATTATTACATTTCCTTTTTTACTATCTATTTCTAATCCAATTGGCTCTAAATCCCCATGGCATGTTTCTGCCCTATCTCCAGGTTTTATATCTACATGTTTTGAATGTAAACAATATGGACAATGATTTCTTGAAGAATATCCTAACTTTTGAACTTTTTTTCCACAGTTATCGCAAATAAACTCCTCATCATTTTTTACAAAATTTCTATTTTCCATTTTAACATAAAATTCTCCCTTTTTCAAATTAGTGGACTTTCAACTTAAAGCTGTTTTTTACCCCCGTCCCCAAAAACAGTTTAGTATTTGAAATCTCCTCCTCCAACAAATTCTTTTAATAGTGAGTTTGTTGGTACTTCACTTGCCGGTATTGACCTTATATATTTTAATATTCCTAATAACCTTGATGCTTCTGCATATTCTTTTTCGTCTTTTGTTATTTCTTTAAGCATTGGTGTTGCTAATCCTTTTAACACTCCTAATTCATATATAAGTGATGTATTAAATATAATATCTGCATCTTCTTGGAATGGGAATATATATTCTACTTCTCCTCTTGTTACACTTTGCCATCCTTGTATTGTATGTTTTGCTGTATAACCTCTAAATTGATAGTCTCTTACTATTCTTCTAATTAATCTCACATCTGAAGATGAAACTTTTGTATATCTGTCCATATTTAAAACTGTTAATGCACTAATATATACTTTAAATTTTTGTTCTTTTGGTATACTACTTGTTAATTTATCGTTTAGACAATGTATTCCTTCTATTACTAATACTTCATCTTCTTTTAATCTTAATTTGTTTCCTTTGTATTTTTTTGTTCCTTCTATAAAATCAAATTGTGGTATTTCTACTTCTTCTCCTGCAAGCAATTTACTTAAATGGTCATTAAATAATTTTAAATCTATTGCGTCGATTGTTTCGAAATTATAATTTCCATTTTCGTCTTTTGGTGTGTCTTTTCTTTCTACAAAATAATTATCTACTGATATTGTTACCGGCTTTATTTTATTAATTCTAAGTTGTATTCCTAATCTTTGTGCAAATGTTGTTTTTCCTGATGATGACGGTCCTGCTATTAATATCATTTTTATATTTCTGTCTTTTGCTATTTCATCTGCTATATTTGCTATTTTCTTTTCGTGTAGAGCCTCATCTACCATTATTACATCTTTTATTGTTTTTTGTTTTACTGCTTCATTTAACATATATACTGCATTCATTCCCAAAATTTTATGGATTTCATTATATTCATTAAATGCCCATTTTAATTTCTTATTTTGCATTATACTTGGTAATTTTTCCGGCTCTTCTATGCTTGGATACCTTATTATTAGTCCTTTATCATATTTTACTACATCAAATGTTTTTATTAGCCCTGTTCTATTTGCCATTATTCCATAACAATAATTGAAATAGTCTTCACAAAAGTTCATATATATTTTTTTGTTTGATTTTAATTCTATTTGTAATATTCCTCTTTTTGTGTTCTTATCTTCGAAGAATTTTTCTGCTTCTTCCCTATTCATTGTTACCATTCTTATTGGTAAGTCTTTTTCTACTATTTCTCTCATTTTTTCATTTATTTCTTTTACTATTTCTTCTGTTACTTCTATATCTCCTATATCACAATATATTGCATTTGCCATTTGATAATTTACTGTTGCTCTATTGTCTGGAAATATTTTCCTTAATGCTTTTGCAAATATAAATATTAATGTTCTTCTATATGCTCTTAATCCTTCTTTTGTTGATATATCTAATAATTCTATTGTTCCTTCTTCATCTATTTTTTTATCTAAACAAAAATATTCATTATTATATATTGCTCCTATTATAGGGTATTTGCTATTTTCTATTTCTTTACTAAATACTTCTTCTATTGTTTTTCCTTTTTGTACTTCTATTTTCTTTTCTTTATATTGTACCTTCATTTTTTCCTCCTTGTATTTATACTTTACTTTTTTATTTTACCTTATATATAATTATTAGTCAAATAATAGCGAGAATTAACCTAAAAGAAAACCCCCGCTATTACTTTACTACATTTTATGCATCTAAATATTATTTAAAATGCATGCCTTTAACTAGAAAGATTTTACATATCAATTACACTCCAATACATATAGCTAATTAATAAACATATAGTAGTACCTACTACTAAAATTGCTATTACATTTGTTTTCTTGGATTTTTTCATCCAAGATACATATGCCACATTAGATGCTACTCCCATTACTGCTATTATGAATAATACATTAGTGACAATTTCTATTGTTCCCATTAATATGAACCTTCCTCCTTAAAGACCAAGTCTTAATATTTATTAAAGGCTTAGCCTACTTACAGTAGCTTTATTATTTTAGCACAATTTTACATAAGTTGCAACAAATTTTTAAAAGTTTTAAAAAGGATGCATCTTTACATCCTTTATCCGAATAGTCCACGTTTTTTTACAGGTGGCTGTTCTTTCATTGTTTTTGCAAGTTCTACCAATAATTCTCTTTGTTCTTTTGAAAGTCTTTTTGGTGTTTGAACTGTTACTGTAAATATAAAGTCTCCTACACTATTAGAATTGATTGCTCTAAATCCTTTATTTCTAATATTAAACTTTGTTCCTGTTTGTGTACCTTCTGGAATTTTATATTTTTCCTTACTTCCATCTACCATTGGAATTTCAAGTTCAGCTCCTAAAGCTGCTTGCGTTATTGTTATTGGTATTTCACATAATACATTATTACCTTTTCTTGTATATATATTATTTCTTTTTACTTTTACTGTAATATATAAATCTCCTTTTGCCCCTCCTTTTTTACCAGGTTCACCTTCTTCTCTTAATACTACTGTTTGATTATCATCTATTCCTGCTGGTATTTTTACTTTTATTTTTGGCTGTTTTCTTACAGTACCTTTTCCATGGCAGATTTCACAAGGTTCATTTATAATCTCGCCTGTTCCATGGCATGCTGAACAAGTTCTTGTTGTTTGCATTTGTCCCAATATTGTATTTTGCACTTGTGTTACTTGGCCTGTTCCATGACATGTTGGACATTTTATAGGAGATGTTCCAGGTTTAGCTCCTGTTCCATGGCAATGACTACATTCTTCATCTCTTGTTATTACAATCTCTTTTTCTACTCCTAAAAATGATTCTTCAAATGTAATATCCATTCTTACATTTAAGTCAGCTCCTTTTGAAGGACCACTTCTTCTTGCATTTGCTCTTCTTGCTCCTCCAAAACCTCCTCCAAAAATTGATGAGAATATATCTCCTAAATCACCAAAATCTGAAAAACCATCGAATCCGGAACTACTATATGAATAATATCCACCTTGGCCGAAAGGTCCACCCTGTCCAAAACCTCCTTGTGGTCCGTTAGCTCCGAATTGATCATACATCTTTCTTTTTTGAGGATCTGATAAATTTTCATATGCTTCATTTACTTCTTTAAATTTAGCTTCTGCTTCTTCTTTATTATTAGGATTTGCATCAGGATGATATTTTTTTGCAAGTTTACGATAAGCTTTTTTTATTTCATCATCTGTTGCATTTTTATTTACACCTAAAACTTCATAATAATCTCTTTTAGCTGCCATTTCTTCCTCCTTAAAAGTTAGAAGATTAGAGGAAATTCCTCTAATCCTCTTTTATCTTTTATTTATTGTCATCTTTATTATCATCTTCAACTTTATAATCTGCATCATAAACATTTCCATTTTCATCTGTTTTTGGTCCTTCTGTATTAGCATTTGCCTCTGCTCCAGCATTAGGATTTGCATTTTTGTACAATTGTTCTGACATATCATAAAATACTTTTGTTAGTTTTTCTGTAGCTTCTTTAATTTTTGCTGTGTCATTTGTTTCTAATGCTTTTTTAGTATTATCAATTTCTGTTTCAACTTTAGCTTTTTCTTCTCCTGAGATTTTATCTCCTAAATCTTTTAGAGTTTTTTCACTATTATATACTAAACTTTCTGCATTATTTTTAACTTCAATTTCTTCTTTTCTCTTTTTATCTTCTTCAGCATGTGCTTCTGCATCTTTAACAGCTTTATCAATATCTTCATCTGTAAGATTTGTTGATGCTGTTATTGCTACATTTTGCTCATTTCCTGTTGCCATATCTTTAGCTGATACATGAACTATACCATTTGCATCTATATCAAATGTAACTTCTATTTGTGGTACTCCTCTTGGTGCTGCTGGTATTCCTGTTAATTGGAATCTTCCTAAAGTTTTATTGTATGCAGCCATTTCACGTTCACCTTGTAATACGTGAATTTCAACTGATGTTTGACCATCTGCTGCTGTTGAGAATATTTGTGATTTTTTAGTAGGTATTGTTGTATTTCTTTCAATTAATTTTGTAAATACTCCACCATATGTTTCAATACCAAGTGATAGAGGTGTTACATCAAGTAGTACTAAATCTTTTACATCTCCTGATAAAACACCACCTTGAATTGCTGCACCAATTGCAACGCATTCATCTGGGTTAATGCCTTTATCTGCATCTTTTCCTGTTATTCTTTTTACCGCTTCTTGAACTGCTGGTACTCTTGTAGAACCACCTACTAATAATACTTTATGAATATCATTAGGTGTTAATCCCGCATCTTTTAAAGCTTGATTTACAGGTCCTGATGTTGCTTCTACTAAATCACGAATTAATTCTTCAAATTTAGCTCTTGTTAAAGTTACATCTAAATGTTTTGGTCCTGTTGCGTCTGCTGTAATAAATGGTAAATTGATTTGTGTTTGTTGTACTCCTGATAATTCTATTTTTGCTTTTTCTGCTGCTTCTTTTAATCTTTGCATTGCCATTTTATCTGCACTTAAATCAATTCCATTTGATTTTTTAAATTCTGATACTAAATATTTAATAATTGCTTCGTCAAAATCATCTCCACCAAGATGTGTATTTCCATTTGTAGCTAATACTTCAAATACCCCATCTCCGATGTCTAAGATTGATACATCAAATGTTCCTCCACCTAAATCATATATCATTATTTTTTGATCTTGTTCTTTATCCATGCCGTATGCTAAAGCTGCTGCTGTTGGTTCATTTATAATTCTTAATACTTCAAGTCCTGCAATTTTTCCAGCATCTTTTGTTGCTTGTCTTTGGCTATCACTAAAATATGCTGGTACTGTGATAACTGCTTGAGTTACTTTTTGTCCAAGATAATTTTCTGCATCTTGTTTTAATTTTTGTAATATCATTGCTGATATTTCTTGTGGAGAAAATTTATCTCCTTCTATATCTACTTTTTCATTTGTTCCCATTTTTCTTTTAATTGATATAACAGTATTTTCTGGATTTGTTACTGCTTGACGTTTTGCAATTTGTCCAACTAGTCTTTCACCATTTTTTGAAAATGCAACAACTGATGGAGTTGTTCTATTTCCTTCCGCATTAGGTATAACTACTGGTTCTCCTCCTTCCATAACTGCTACACATGAATTTGTTGTTCCTAAGTCAATTCCTATAATTTTTCCCATTTTTGTTCATCCTTTCTTTACTGTTTTTTGGGACGGGGTCAAAAAACAGTTATTTTATTTTATTTACTTCTTTTCCCGTCATTAGAAGTTTTATATGTTTTATGAGAAGGAGCTGTTTTTTTACCCCGTCCCAAAAAACATCATCTATATAAAAAAATTAATAACTTAAATTTATTTTATAATAATACTCCTATTGAAAGTAGCCCTCCGAAATAGCATAATTGCAATACGTGTAACCGCTATATTTATTACTACAGCAATTATTATAAAAGGTATTTTTTCAAAAAGATAACGTTTATTTAATTTATCTACTATAAATACTACTATCAATCCAAGTATAAAATATGCACCAAAGACCATAATTAACATCAATATTGATATAAATCCCAAAAATAGCATTACTATAAATAATTCTATTTCCATTCCTATTGCGTAAATAAGTACATTTTTAAAATAGTCAACATCTCTATTTATAGCAGAATATATAATATAAAATATTACTACATTTACCAATATATCTAACAGTATTCCTACCACTTTTCATTCCCCTTTTAATTTGCTACTGCTACCATTGAATGTCTTATTACTTTGCTACCTATTTTGTAACCTTTTCTATAAACTTCTACAACTTCTTTTTCACCTTTTTCCGCATCTTGCACACTTCTTACTGCTTCATGTAATTCTGGATCAAAAGTTTCTCCTAAAGCTTCTATTTCTTCTACTCCTTTTGACTTCAATACATCATTAAATTGTTTTAATACAAGCTCTATTCCCTTTTTATATTCTTCATCTTTTGTTTCAACTTTTACAGCATTTTCTAAATTATCAAGTACTGGAAGTATTACTTCTACTACATCTGATAATATTGAATTATATAATGTTTCTCTTTCTTTTTTACTTCTCTTTTTAAAATTTTCAAATTCTGCTAAAATTCTTTTAAAATGGTCATCTAACGCATCATAATCTTCTTTTGGCACCATTTCTTTTGTTTCATTTAATTTTTCTTTTTGCTCTACTTTATTTTCTTCTTTATTATTTTTTTCTATTTTTTCGTCTTCTTTATTTTCTTCTTTCATTATATCCCTTCTTTCTTTTATTTTTCTTCATTTCCATTTAGCTTTTTATTTATATATTTCATAACTGAAATAACTTTTGAATAGTCCATCCTTTTTGGACCAATAATTCCTATTGTTCCTAAGTCTTTTCCATTTACTTTATGTTTAAAAGTTACTACACTAAAATCTTTTAATTGTTCTTTTTCATTTTCATCACCTATATAGACTTTTATATCTTCTGCAAAACCACTGTTTAACATATCTGCAACTACTTCTTTTTCGTCTAATATATTTACAAAGTTTTTTGCAACTTCTAAACTATTAAATTCTGGTAATTCAAAGGCTTTATTTGCTCCTTCTAAATATATTTTATCTTCTTGTGCTAAAACTTTTTTTATTTGCTCTATTATTGGTTTTACAACATTTACACTATATGTCATTTCATCATACAAGTATTCTTCTAATGGTCTATCTATTGTTGAAAGTAGCTCACCTTTTAATTTTTTATTAAACATATAGTTTATCGTTTCTACTTGTTTTGATGTTATATCTTCATCAAATTTTATTATTGTTTCTTTTACCATTCCTGTGTCTGTAAGTATTACTGCCATCATCATTCTTGAGCCGAAGTAGTACAAATTTTATTTCTTCTATTGACTGTTCATTTGTTTTTGGACCTATTGATATTGTTGTATAATGTGTTACTTCAGATATTGTATTTGCTGTTATCTTTGTTAGATCTTCTATTTCATTTACTTTTGTTTCTAATTTTTCACTTATGTATTTTATTTCTTCTAAACTTATATCTTTATCATTCACAAGTTCATCTACATAATATCTGTACCCTTTTTCTGAAGGTATTCTTCCACTTGATGTATGTGTTTTATCTAAGTAACCATTTTTTTCAAGTTCTGCCATTTCATTTCTTATTGTTGCACTACTACAATCTAATCCATGATTTTTAGTTAAAGCATTTGAACTAACTGGTTCTGCTGTATTTATATATTCTTCTACTATTGCTTGTAGTACTTTCTTTTTTCTTTCATCTAACAATTTTTTTCACCTCTTCTTTAATTGTTAGTTTTAGCACTCTTTTAGTTCGTTTGCTAACCTTGTTATATATTATACCCATTTTTAGCACTTGTCAATACTTTCTGCTAAAAAACTTTGTGAATTTTTTGTGAAGGGGACGTTTCCTTTGCACACATAAATGTCGCATTTGGGACACATCTATAAAAAGCAAGTAATTCTACCTGCTTTTTCTATTTTTCTAATTCTTCACATCTAACAAATGCGCTTGCTCCTATATTATCCCCTGTTCCTAATTGTCCATAATCATTTTTCCCTATTCCATATACTTCTCCTGCATATGTTCCGAATATTGCAAAACCATCACCTAAAGTCATTGTTCTTACATTATTCAAATTTAATTTTACTGGATTTTCATATATTTCTCCTAATTCATATCCTTCTCCTAATATTCCATAGGTATTATATCCCCAGCCATAAACTTCTCCATTACTTAGTAATACTAAACTTAATCCTCCCAATGTTTCTATTTGCTTTACTGTTGCTCCGTTAAATTTTATTTCTGTAAAATCATTTGTTTCTCCTATTCCTGTCATATTTCTATTAAGAGAATACGTATATAATTTTCCATCATTTGTTAATATTAAAGTATTTCCTCCTGTTATGCCTCCAGCATTTATATAATTAAATTTTATATCTTGTATTTTATCAATTATACTATTTATAACTTTATTTTCTACTTTTTCAGGATAAGTTGTTCGATTTCCTCCTCCTACTGTTTGAACTTGTCCTTTTATTCCTGGTATTGCAACATATGTACTTAAGCCTGCCCAATATATTTCATTTTCTTCTGTTATAAATATACATCCAAAACCATTATTTATTGCAAAAATTTTATTTATATTATTAAATTCTTCTACTCCATCTTTTGTAACTATTGTATAATTATTTTTTGATATGTCATTTCCCCATATATATCCTGCACCTTTTACATATAACTTACCATCGTTACTTAATGCATATTGGGCTTTATTAGATGATACTAATTGTTTTATATTATTTATTTCTAATATTTTACTGTTTATTCCTTCATATATATTACCATCATTATCTACAATATTTAAATTATTCCCCCCACTTTGTATAAATTGTGCTCCTGTAAACACTTTTTTTAAACTATATACTGATTTTTCTTTTGGCTTTGTTATATCAGGATAACCATTTAAATATATTTTGTTATCTGAAATGATTCCGCTCCATATATCCAAAATATATTTCATCACCTATTTTTTCATAATTTATAAATGCTTCATTTATTTTATTTGTGTTATTTATTCTATATACTTTTCCTTCTGATAATACTAAATTTCCTCCTAAAAACTTTACATTACTGTCTTGTATTCCATCTATTTTTATCATATTTCCACTTGAATTATTTGTATATAAATATCCATCATTTTTTAAAAATATAATATTTTGTTCACTTGTAGAATATATCATATCTTTTACATTATCTGTTACTTTTGTTAATGTATTTACATTGTTTGTATGTCCTAAACATAATCTCCCATGTGCATTATATCCAGAAGAATATAATTCTCCTTCATTTGTAATTATATATGTGCTAATTCCTTCATTAACTATTTTATTTACTCTTTTCCAGATTTTGTTATATGCACTTAATTCTATAAATTTATTATAATATTGATTAGTTCCTATTCCAAAACCACCATAATTATTTCTTCCTGCTCCATATACTTTTCCATCATTACATTTTATTATTACTGATGTGTATTGTTTATTAGTATATGTTAAACTAATATCTTCTATTTTTGTAGTATTTAAATCCAGTCCATCTATTTTTATTTCTACAAAATTTTGATACACATTATTATTTCCTTGTCCCAACACTCCATTTGAATTTGCTCCACATGCCCACAACCTATTTTCCGTATCCAAGACAAATGTATTAGTTGGTCCTGCCCATACATTTTTGGCTTTTACTCCGTCTACTCCTTCTGTTCTTTTTTCTAATATTTTCGTTGGCTCTGTTATTAAATATGAATTTCCTTGTCCCAATTTATTGTAGTCATTTGCTCCCCATGCCCATAAATCATCATTTGCATCTATAATATATATAGTTCCTGTATTAAAATAAATCTTTTTTACTCCATTTATTTTTGCTATATTTTGTTGTGTTTCAACATTATCATCAAAAACAATTCCACTTTCATTTGATATTTTCCTTATTTTTAGTTCTTGTACTCCATTTATTTGACTATTTTCTTCACTTGTTATTCCAGAATTTGAATTCAATTCCCCTATTACTGATAAGTCTCCATTTCCATACCATTTAAAAGTATTATTTCCTACAGTTATATATTCTGGTTCTGATATATCATTTAATGGAATTATTATATTTATTTCATCTTTTTGATATATTACTCCTTCAATGCTAATTACTTTATATTCTCCATTTACTTCTACTAAATATAAATCACCTTCAAATTTTTTAGCTGATTGTATTTTTTCTTTATCTATTTTATAAAACTTACTGTAATCTATTGTCTCTATTGTAGCTATTTCACCTTCCTTAGCTTTATTTGCCCATTTAGACATTTTTTGTTTTAATTCTATGCTTAATAAATTTTTGTCTAAACTCTCCATCGTTTCTTCTTTTACTATTGGATATTTATCAATTCCTTTTATATCTTTTAATTCTTCTCCAACTTTATACAAATCTATTTCTTCTTTTAAAGCTGAAATTTCAGTCAATACTTTTGCATTTTGTGCTTGTGTCAGTATTCCGTTCTCTCCTATTAACATAACAATTGAAACTCCTGCCAATATTAAAAGTGTAATTATTGTAATCACAAGTGCAATTAATGTAATCCCTTTATTTTCTTGTTTTCTCATTATTTTCCTCCTTTGCTTGTATAATTATATTTGTTTTTTATCATATTGAATTATACATTAGTAAAATTTATTTGTAAATATTTTTTGCGATTTTTATCAAATTATTTTAGAGTTTTATCATATCTAAAGTCATTCCCAAAAACATTATAAAAGTTTATATTATTTATATAGAAAGTGGTGAGTTTATGGAAAAATTAGAAATAAATGAACATATTGGAAAAGTATTCCAAGAATATAGACAAAAAAATAGTTTAACACAAAACCAAGTGGCAGAAATGACTGGCTTAGAACCAAGACATATTAGTCAAATAGAAAGAGGTTTTTCTAAAGGAAGTATTGATACTTTACTAAAACTCTGTAATGCTTATAAAATAACACCAGATATTGTTTTATATGATTTATTAAATGAAGATGTTAAAAATTATGTTTCAATTTATGAAGAAGATTTTAAAAAATTAAGTAAAAGAGATAAAGAAGCTGTTTTGAATTTGATAAACTTTTTCTTAAAAAAATAAACCTAAAGTTTCATACTTTAAGTTTATTTTTTATTTTACAATAGAAATATTGTTCCTTTGCTTGTTGTTCATTTTTCTATTTCATTAACTTTGATATTTGAATGTTGATTTTGGTGTATATTGGTGTGTATATTTTGGGGTATATTTGAGTAATTATTGGTGTAACTATTGGGGTAATTACTATTTTTCTTCATATACTTAGAAAATTTTAAATAATCAACTCATTTTTCTACATTTTTTAAAAGCAAGCCTTTTTTACATATTTTAGGTTTGCTTTTTTATATATTATTTCATATTCATTTGATTTAACATCCATAGATGTTTCATATAACTACTAATATAATTATCCATTAAAGAAGATGTTTTATATTCACTATTATTATCCGCTTCTTCTTTTATTTCTTTTACTTTTTTAAGTAAAGTATTATAATCTGTAATTACATTATTTACAACTTGACAAGTATCAATTTTTTCATTTTTAGCTTCTTTTATACAAGTATTTTCTAAATAATCTTTCATTGTTCCTAATGGTTCAAAATTAAGCATTAAAATATGTTCTGCTAATTCATCAATTTCATCATTTATCTCATCATAATATTCTTCTAATCTAACATGCATTTCAAAAAAATCTTTTCCTTTAATATTCCAATGATAATTTTGAAGCTTCCTATAAAATACATTTAAATCTGATAATAAATAGTTTAAATTTTTAACTAAATTTTCCATTTTACATTTTCCTTTCTTCTTTTTATATTTTTATTAATTTTTCCTAAAACAACTAATTTTATTCAAATCATTTAATTAATATTTTAATTATTTTTGTAAATAATAATATTATAAATATTTTAAGGAGGCTTTATTTATGGATAACAACCGTTATATCTTAAATGAATTAAATAAAGGAATTAAAATGGGAATGGATTCTATTTCCACGGTTTCTGAAAAAGTTCAAGATGATAGATTTAAACAAGACTTAAAATATCAATATGATGAATATAATAAAATTTTAAATGAAGTAAATGACGAATTAACAAATTACGATGATTTTCCAAAAGAAATAACCCCCATGCAAAAAGCTATGAGCTGGATGGGTGTTGAAATGAATACAATGATGGATAAAAGTAATTCTAAAATAGCAGAACTCATGATCCAAGGAACTAATATGGGAATTATAGAAGGTGTTAAACTTTTAAACCAAAATCCAGATGCAGATGATGAAGTAAAAAATGTATTAAATAAATTTATAAAATTCCAAGAAAATACTGTAGAACAATTAAAAAAATATTTATAAATTTTTAAGAAACTGTTTTTTGTCCCCGTCCCAAAAAACAGTTTCTTTTTTCTTATTCCTCATTTACATCTATTAAAGAATATACATCTTTATTATCATTTAATTCTACAATATTTAATATCACGCCTTCACCTACAACATTGCCTCCTAAATTTGCAATTGTTTCTTTTATTCTCCTCATCGTATTTCCTGTTGCATATATATCATCTACTATATAAAAATTTTTATTCTTATATGTATCGTTGTTTATAAGTTTAGGAAGTTCTAAAACATCTTTTCCATATTCTTTTTCATATTCTATCTTTGCCTCGACTGTACTTGGTGGTAATTTTCCTTGTTTTCTTACTGGAATACATCCTACATTTAATCTATCTGCTATTGCACTACCTAATAAAAAACCTCTTGCTTCAGGTGCTATTATATAATCTATTTCAATATTTTCCATTTTTTCTACAAATAGCTCTATTATTTCTTTTAATGTATTTTTATCTATAATCAAAGGCATAATATCAATAAATTCCACGCCTTCTATCGGATAATTTTTTTGAGTTCTTATATTTAATTTATTTTTTAATATATTTCTTAATATTTTCATTGTTGTTTTTTATTTCCTTTCTCTACTCTTTTTCGTATTCTATATTAGGATTAAAAGCAAGTATTGTATAAAATAGTGGTGGAAGTATTAATATTCCTAATCCGAATAGTCCTCCTCTTCCAAAGTTTTCAGCAAGTAATATTCTTTTCATTATTCCTATTATAAACATTACAATCCATCCAAGTATTGGAATTAACCACAATAGCATTAAAAATGGTGATAAACCACAAATTTTATACATTGTAATTTGTCTATAAAATGGAATTATTCCTGCTAGCCAATTCTTCCCTGCTTTTTTATATATTACACATCTTGTAATTGTACAATATATAAAAAGTATTATTAGAACCCAGAAAATAGTATTTATTATATTATTTGCAAGTAGAATTTTAATTAATAATTCTATTTTCTCCATTAATGTTGTATCTTCTACTATACTTGCTACTGCATCACCTGCACTTGCTCCTTGTTTTAAACTTTCTTTTATTTTATCTATATTTTTCTCATCTGAAATAATATCTCTTATAGCTTCTTTGCTAGTATTTCTTACAAATTCTGCACCTGCTTCTATTACTCCTTGGCTTACTCCTGCTTGACTTGAAATTTGCTCTTTATTATCTAATATCATATCTGCAATTTCTTCATTCGTATATTTAGATGTTATTTCATCATATATGTTTAATATGTCTTCATTTGAAATATTATCTATATTTTCTATATTTAAACTTGGTATATTTTCAATACTGTTTGATTCTTCTTCGAAATTCACTGCATTTACATTATTTAAAAATAGTATACAAAATATAGAAAAAACTACTATTAATATTACAACTAATTTTCTTATACTTTTAAAAATATCTATCTTCATTTTATTATCCCCCTATAAGTTCAAAAAATCTTTTCTTTTTATTCTTTCTTTTTTCTATTTCTAAAGATGTGTCTAAAAACTCTATTTTTCCTTTTTTTTCTATATTATTTATTAATCCATCTTTTTCTAATACATCTTTTAAATGAATAGCTACGTTTTTTGCTCCATTAAAAATTCTAACATTTCTTCCTAAAATATTTTTGATTTCCTTTTCTATTAATGGATAATGAGTACATCCTAATACTACATTTTCTATTTTTCCTTTGTATTTTCCTATATTTTCATCTAAATATTTTACTATTTTTTCTTTATTTCCTTCTTCGATTATTTCTGCTAATCCTACACATTCCAAAAGTTGTGTTTTATGATTATTATATTTTTTATAAAGTAAGTTGAATTTTTCGCTTTCTATTGTTCCTTTAGTTGCCATTACTAGTGTTTCTTTATCATAATTATGATCATATACCATTTTATACGCTGGCTCTATTGCAATTATTGGAATATTTTTATATTTCTTTCTTAAAAATTCTGATGCAATTGCACTTGCTGTATTGCAGGCAATTACAATTACTTTAGATTTATTTTCTATTAAATATTTTGTAATTTCTTCACATCTTTTTATTATTTTTTCTTTTTTCATATCTCCATAAGGATTATTTTTTGAGTCACTAATATATATGTAATTTTCATATGGTAATATTTTTATAATTTCTTTTAAAACAGTAACTCCACCTATTCCAGAATCAAATATTCCAATACAACTATTTGCTTTTTCTTGCATCTTTTGCTGTTTCTCCTTATTTTTTTATCTAATAAAATTAGTTTTTATAGGTTTTTCTTTTTCTGGTAATTCTACTCCTGATTTTCTTCCTGCTTCTATTGATTTTAAAAGCCAAGACATATTATTTCCAAGGTGTCTCATAGTTTGAAGACCTTCTTCATCTTTTTCTACTTGCTCTTTATTACTTCCATGAACCATATTCCAATAGCTAGAGCCTACAACTATCATATTACTCATTAGAAAATATTTATTTACTTCATCAAATGCTGCTGTTGCTCCACCTCTTCTACAACTAACAACTCCTGCAGCTAGTTTGTTCGCAAATAAATTTCCTCTTCCATAAAAAACTCTATCCATAAATGATGAAAGTGCTCCTGACATAGCTGCAAAATGTACTGGACTTCCAAAAACAAATCCATCTGCTTTTTTTGCTTTTTCTAAAAATTCATTTACTTTGTCATCTATTACACATTTACCTTCCTTTACGCACACTCCACAACCTAAACATCCTGAAATTGGCTTATTCCCAATCCAAAAAATTTCCGTATCGACTCCATTTTTGTTTAAACTTTTTTGAACTTCCTCTAAAGCTCTATTTGTACATCCATCTTGGTGTGGACTTCCATTTACTAAAATAACTTTCATTATTCTCACCTCATTTTCATATTATGCTTTTACTTTATCATTTTTCACTAATTTTTTCAATAAGAATATTTAGTTTTATTTAATTTTAAAATAGGAACACATCTTTTTATAAGATGTGTCCCAAATGCGACATTTATGTCCCTAAAGGAAACGTCCCTTATATATTTTTTCTTTTGAATACCATAAATGTTGGTATCATCATTATTAATAAATATAATAAGCATATAACTATTGAAAATTCTGATGTTAGTCCTTCCATTAGTGGTACATTCCCATATAAATACTGTGTAAAGTCCCAATTTAATGTCACAAAATATTTTAAAAATCCTACATTATATTGCATTGCAAGTTGATTTATAACAGCTGCTCCCATATAACCAAGTAATGGTAATGCTATTGCAACTGGTGAATTTGTAAATATTGTGCTTAGTGAAAATGCTAATGTTGCAATTAATATTACACTTGGAAGTACCATAATTATTTGTGTTCCTAAATATGCAAATACATTTATTTCTTGTATCATGTTTGTGTTAAAATTATAAACTACTACTGGGATTTGTAAACTATCAAATCCAAAGATAAGTCCACCTACAATTAGTTCCATTCCTATTAATATTACAAATGAAAATGCTATCATTATTAATACTGTTATAAATTTAGAAAATAATATTTTATTTCTATTATATGGTTTTACTAATAATAGTTTTATTGTTCCTTTACTAAATTCTTCACTTACTATTGTTCCTGCTATCATTACAACAATTACTATAATAAATAGACCGAATTCATTAAAAAATCTTGATAATATTCCTCTTAAATCATCTGTTTTTTCTACATCTACATGATTTTCTATTATATATTTGCTTATTTCTTTATTTTCTACAGCCTTATTATAATCTTTTTTCTCTTGATGTGTTAATTCTATATTTGAATTATCCATTTGAATGATATTGTAACCATATTGTTGGTAATTTGAAATAGCTACATTCATATAATCATAACCATATTTTATATCTTCTTCTATTCTATATTTTGCAACGTCTAAATCTATTTCTGCATTTGCTAATTCTATTTTTAAATTTTCTATTTCTTGCTTATCTACGGTGTTTTTTATTGTTTCTTCTAATGTTTTGACTTTTTCTTCTGCTAATTTTAATTCTTCATTTGCAAAGTATTTCCAATCATCATTTTTTAGTTTTTCTAATAATTCATTTATTTGTTCATTTATTTTGTTTGCTTGAGCCTCATTTTTTTCTGCTCCATATAAATATGTGTTTCTTTCAGTTACATATGGTTCTATTCTTGATGTTATTATTTGTATTTGCCAAGCATCTTTGTCATATTGTTTCATCATATCATTTACATCTAATACTGTTTTATATTCTATATACATTTTTGTGTCACTTGGTTTATCTGGGTCTAATTCTTTTAATCCTTTTTGTGCAAATTCTATATATCCTTCACTATAATATGAATAACTCCCATTATTATAAAAATATTTATACATACAGTTTGATAATATTACAAATGCTAATGTTACAAATAATATTATATAGATTGATTTTTTCTTAAATATTTTTGTAAGTTCATTTTTAATTAAATTATTCAATTACATTACCCCCTGTCTTTTCAAAAAATGCTTCTTCTAATGATTTTTCTTCTTTTCTCACTTCATAAATGAAAATATTTTTACTTACTAATAGCTCTACTATTTCAGGTACTTCTTCTTTTACTGCATCTATTTTAAATATGTTTTGGTTTATTATTATTGCTCCTGGAAGTATTTCTTTTATTTTTGATGTATCATTTATTTCAAATACTTTATAATTTGCTTGTTTTTCTTTCTTTATTTCTGATATTCCAGTTGTTTCAATTATTTCTCCATTTTTTATTATACATACTTTGTTTATTAAATTGTCTAATTCTGCTAAATTGTGGCTTGATATTAGTATTGCCATTTTTTCTTTTTGTGCTAAGTCTAATAGTAGTTCTCTCATTTCTTTTATTCCTTCTGGGTCTAATCCATTTGTTGGTTCATCTAATATTAATAATGATGGTTTGTGTAGTATTGCTTGTGCTATTCCGAAGTCTTTGCCTCATTCCTAATGAGTATTTTGATATTTTATCATGTATTCTATTTTCTAATTTTACTAATTTTATTACTTCTTTTATTCTTTTTTCATCTACGTTTTTATACAAATTTGATATTATTTTTAAGTTTTCATACCCTGTTAAATACATATATAAATCTGGATTTTCTACTATTGCTCCTACTTTTTCTATTGCTTTTTCAAAGTTTGCTTTTATATCAAAACCATTTATTGTAACTTTTCCTTTATTTAGATTTTGTAAGCCTAATATTAATTTTATTGTTGTTGTTTTTCCTGCTCCATTAGGTCCGATAAATCCTAATATGTCTCCTCCATATATTTCGAAAGATACGTTTTTTAATATTTCTTTTTTACCGAAATTTTTACACAAGTTTTCACATTTTAAAATTGGCTCTTCCATTTTCATCCTCCTTATATAATTTTGTAAATTTATTTTAGCATCTATGTTTTCTATTTACAATTTATTTTTTCTTAAGTAATTATGAAGATTTTATTAAGCAAAAAAAGATGATTTTATTTTTCACCTTTTACATACATATATATTATTTTCTCTATATATTCTAATGCTTCATAATTTGTTATAAATTTTCCTTTATGTCTATTTTCTAAACTTGATCTTATTATTTTTATTCTTTGATTGTATTTGCTTTTATATATTTTAGCTAACATTTCTTTGCTCAAGCCTTGTTTCCACTTTTTTATTATTTCTTCTTTTTCCATCCATAAATTCTCCTTAAAATGTAGTATTTCGCTTTTTTCTTATTTTTATTAATTTTAATTCCGTTTTAATTCTATTTTTAATATAATATTTTAAGGAGTGATTTTTGTGAATTCTTGTTATTTTGTTAATTTTATTTCTATTCTTGCTTGTGATATTTCGAAAAATAAATCTTCTGAAGAATTAGCTATTCTTTCCACTTTTTTCACACAATTAGGTGATACTTTAGCTACTATTGCCACTTTAAATAATGATTAATTTATTAATATCTTATCTTAAAGAATATTTTTTATTTTTTATGGATATAATTAAATTAATACATATTATTTTTGGGAGGTTTTTATGAATATTGATAGAATAAATGATATTTTATCACATGATGAAAAATGTGATGTTTTCTATAACGAAAGAGTTGTATGGATACAAGGGGTTAATAGCAACTTTGCTAAAATTGGTTTTGTTGATAATTTTGAAGAAAGAAATGTTCCAATTTCTGATTTATACGAAAAAAAATAATTTAAGAAGGGTTTGTACTGAACCCAAAAAATTGGACATTTTTTTGGTTAGGTATTAGGCTGCTTGGGAATGAACTCTGTATTGTACAGGGCTCATTCCTTTTAATTTGCCTTTTATCCTTTTATTATTATAATAATCTATGTATTCTATTATATCTTTCTCTAACTCTTCTATTGTTTTATATTCCTTCATATAGAATAATTCTGATTTTAGTAAACCAAAGAAATTTTCTGCTAATGAATTATCTAAACAATTTCCTTTTCTTGACATACTTTGTCTAATTCCTTTTTCCTTTAATAAATGTTGATATTGTT
>CALXFB010000009.1 GCA_944387475.1 uncultured Clostridia bacterium | reverse complement strand
ACTAATAAATCGAGGGCTTAACCACAGTATTAACGGATTTATCTAAAATTTATTATTCATCTATGTATTTTTGAGTGCGTTAAAGTATATGCTTTAATAGCTACATAATTTTCTAGTGACGATGACATTTAGGGAAATACCTGTTCCCATCCCGAACACAGAAGTCAAGCCTAAATGTGCCGAAAATACTTGTGGGTTACCCTGCTGGGAAGATAGGTTGTTGCTAGTTTTTTTTATTTTACTAAGAAATTAGAAAATAGAATAAGAATTATTTTATTTTGTGATTTCTTTTGTAGTGGAGGTATAGTATGAGTAAAACAGTATGGAAACCAGGAACTTTTATATACCCATTGCCAGCAGTAATGGTAAGTTGTGGTACAATGGAAAAATCAAACATAATAACAGTAGCATGGACTGGAATATTAAATACTAATCCTGCAACAGTATATATATCTGTTAGACCAACAAGATATTCATATAATTTGATAAAAGAACAAGGAGAATTTGTAATAAATCTTACAAATGAAAAATTAGTATATGCGACTGATTGGTGTCGGAGTGAAAACAGGAGCAAAAGTAGATAAATTTAAGGAAATGAACTTACATAAAGAAAAAGCAAATTTTGTTGAATGTCCGTTAATTAAAGAAAGTCCTGCATCTATTGAATGTAGAGTAAAGGAAATAAAAGAATTAGGGTCACACAATATGTTTTTTGGAGAAGTTTTAGCTATAAATGCAGACAAACAATATATTGATGAAAAGGGATCTTTTGACATTTCTAAATGTGATTTAATTGCTTATTCAAATGGTAATTATTATAAACTTGGAAAAAAGTTAGGAAAATTCGGATTTTCAGTTAAAAAAAAGAAAAAGCAAAACCAAAATAATAGAAAAACAAAAAGAAAATATTAAAAATATAAAGGGGAACATCACTTGATGCTCCCCTTTTGAAGACTTACGAGAAAAACTCGCTAATGGTAAGCTTGGAAAGTTTAGAAGCTGCAGGTTCGACATCCCAAACAACTGCCATACCAGGTCCAGCAGTTATAGCATCAAGAACCTGAGAGACAGGGATAGTGTAGATGCCACAACTTGATTCCATAGCAGTGTCTACGATTACTGCATTTCCATCCTTAACAGCAAACCAAGTAACATAGTGCCCACCTTTGTGATTTGAATCACCAAGATAAACAGAGTTTTCTACCCTGATGGGAACTACGTAACCGTTAGAAAGGTTTTGGATAATCTTGCCAACAGAGCTAATCCTAGTGTCTTTTCCGATTTCGATTCCATCATCAAGACTAAAGCACTTGATAACATTATCCAACCAGAAAAAGTTAGTACCAACTCCAGATGGGTTTCCGAACCTTTCGAAGACTTCCTCAAGACTTGTGCAAGAATGAACCTCCTTATCATCAGGAAAACGCTCTTGAATAGCATCGAAAGTAGCAACAGGTGCACTCATTGCTCCAGGCTTATTTTCAAGTTTCCAGCTTCTGTATCCCTTTTTTACGAGAGTGTCAATAATTGACAAAACAGAAGGTGTAAGATTGAAAAGTAGCTTGGCATCGCTAGTTGCAATACTGTTAAAGTAATTTATAACAACAGCGGATTGAAGTGCACCACAAGATGCGTTTCCACAAGTGTTTGCAGCTCCAAATGGAATGTCCTTCCACTTAGGATTGGATGCAAAAGGAACAGTGTCAGGAAGTTCGGCTCCACACTCTATATCATTGAAGATTGAGTAGTTACCGCAAAGTTCCTGAACAGATTGAAGAAACTTATCTGAAGCCTCATTTTGAAAATCCGTACGCTTGATGTGATCCTTTCTTGGAACGGTGCAATCAGGAATGTCTGTGATGGCAATAGTCTTAAACATAAATCTCCTTTCAACGCTTGCCCTTGTAGACATAAATATATTATAACATAAAAAATATAACAAATCAAATTTCGCTATTGACAAAGATAAATTAAATTATATATTATATAAATATAGAAAATAAGAAGGGGGTAAAAAAATGCAATATGAAATATTAGGAAAAACAGTACCAGTAGTCGAAGTGACATTAAATAAAGGAGAGACAATGTTTACACAAAGTGGAGGCATGTCTTGGCAAACAGACGGAATTAAAATGTCTACAAATGCTCGTGGAGGAGTAATGAAAAGTTTAGGAAGAATATTTACAGGAGAAAGTATATTTATGAGTTCTTATACAGCAGAAGTAGACGGAGCTAAAATTGCATTTGCAACAACAGTACCAGGAGATATTATGCCAATAGATTTAAGAAATATGCCACAAGGAATGATATTACAAAAAAGAGCATTTCTTTGTGCTGAAGATGATGTTAATTTAAGTGTGAAATTTGCTAAAAAAGTTTCTGCTGCTTTATTTGGTGGAGAAGGAATAATTCTGCAAGAAGCAAAAGGAAACGGAATGATGTTTTTAGAAATTGATGGAGATCCAATGATAAAAGAATTAGCACCAGGTGAAGTTTTAAAAGTTGATACTGGAAATGTAGTAGGATTTGAACCTTCCGTATCATATGAAATAGAAACAATAAAGGGACTTGGAAATATATTTTTAGGTGGAGAAGGATTGTTTTTAACAAAATTAGTGGGACCTGGAAAGGTTATTATACAATCACAAAACTTTACAGATTTTGCAGGAAGAATAGCAAGTATGATACCAACAGGAAGATAAAAAACAAGAAACTTTTAAATATTGTATTTTTAGGGAATTTTTTTGAAATTTTATTTGCAAAAACCATTGACATACAAGGAAAATAGTGATAAAATAGATGAGCATATGTTATTACGGACATATGCTCACATCGTTTCAAAAAAGTAAGGTAATAAATACGGAGGTGTTATTAAATGGCAGCAAAAGGACCAAGAGAAAATATAACATTAGAATGTACAGAGTGTAAAAGAAGAAATTACACAACAACAAAAAACAAGAGAAACAATACAGATAGATTAGAAATAGTTAAATATTGTAAGTATTGTAAAAAACGTACAACACATAAAGAGACTAAATAGAAAAGTGGCAATTTTAAGGAGGATGTAAAATGCCAAAAAAAGAAGTTAAAAACAATAAGAAAGAAAATAGTAAAAATAAAAAAAGTTTTTTTAAAGATTTTAAAGCAGAATTAAAGAAAGTTGTTTGGCCAACACCAAAACAATTAGTAAACAATACAGTAGCAGTAATAACTATTGTATTAATTACAGCGGCAATAGTTTTTGTATTAGATTTAACATTTGAAACTTTAAATAAACATGGAGTTGATAAAGTAAAAGAAGCAATTACTCAAATAGAAGAAGACACAAATACTACTGAAAATACAAATACTGATAGTAGCTCAAATAGTGAAAAAAATACAAGTAGTGATAATAGTGCAGCAAATGAAACTAGTACAGAAAATACTACAAATGCTACTGAAAACACAGCACAATAAAAATCCATAAGGGAGGCTAAAAGTAAGATGTCTCAAAAAGATTATGATAATGTACCTAGATGGTATGTAGTACATACTTATTCAGGGTATGAAAATAAAGTAAAAACAGACTTAGAAAAGACAATAAAAAATAGAGAGTTAGAAGAATACTTTTTTGATATTGTAGTTCCAATGGAGGAACAAATAGAAATAAAAGATGGAAAAAGAAAAACTAACTTAAAAAAAGTTTTTCCAGGTTATGTTTTAATAAAAATGATAGTAACAGAGGAAACTTGGTACATAGTTAGAAATACAAGAGGAGTTACTGGGTTTGTAGGCTCAGGAACAGATCCAATACCATTAACTGATGAAGAAATCAGAAATATGGGATTTGAAGATGTTCCTATAAATGTAGATTATAGTGTAAATGAACAAGTACAAGTTATGAATGGACCTTTTGGAGGATTTGTAGGTACTGTTCAAGAAATAAATAAAGAAAAACATAAAGTAAAAGTTTTAGTGTCTATGTTTGGAAGAGAAACACCAGTAGAGTTAGAATTTTCACAAGTACAAAAAGTAAAATAACAAAATAATTAAGGAGGTGCCATAAAAATGGCAGAAAAAGAAATTACAAATGTTATAAAATTACAAATAGAAGCAGGAAAAGCATCACCAGCTCCACCAGTAGGTCCAGCTTTAGGTTCAAGTGGTGTAAATATCATGCAATTTGTAAAAGAATTTAATGATAGAACAGCAAATCAACCAGGAATGATAATACCAGTTGTTATAACAGTATATAAAGATAAATCTTTTGACTTTATAACAAAAGTTCCACCAGTTGCAGTTTTAATAAAAAAGGCAATAAAATTAAATAAAGGTTCAGGAAAACCAAATAGAGAAAAAGTTGGAAAAATAACAAAAGCACAAGTAAAAGAAATAGCAGAGCAAAAAATGCCTGACTTAAATGCAGCTTCTATTGAAACAGCAATGACAATGGTAGAAGGAACAGCTAGATCAATGGGAATAGTTGTAGTTGATTAATTAGATAAATATTAAAATATATTTATAAATTTTAAATTATGGGAGAGCAAAAGCTCGTTAGAACCAAAGGAGGAAATAAAATGAAATTATCAAAAAGATATGCAGAAAGTGTAAAGCTAATTGACAAAACAAAAAATTATGAAATTAAAGAAGCATTAGAATTAATTGAAAAAATGCCAAAAACAAAATTTGATGAAACAGTAGAATTACATGTTAAATTAGGTGTAGATTCAAAACATGCAGACCAACAAGTAAGAGGTACAGTAGTACTTCCAAATGGTACAGGAAAAACTCAAAGAGTTTTAGTATTTGCAAAAGGACCAAAAGCAGATGAAGCACAAAAAGCAGGAGCAGATTTTGTTGGAGCAGAAGAATTAATTCCAAAAATCCAAAATGATGGATGGTTTGACTACGATGTAGTAGTTGCAACACCAGATATGATGGGTGTTGTAGGTAGATTAGGTAAAGTGTTAGGTCCAAAAGGATTAATGCCAAACCCTAAATCAGGAACAGTTACAATGGATGTAACAAAAGCAATAAATGAAATTAAATCTGGTAAAGTTGAATATAGATTAGATAAAAATAATATAATTCACTTAGGATTCGGAAAAGTTTCATTTGGAGCAGAAAAATTAGCAGAAAATTATGATGTTATAATGAATGCTATAATAAAAGCAAAACCAGCAGCAGCAAAAGGACAATATATAAGAAGCGTAGCAATTGCAACATCAATGGGACCAAGTATATTTATTAATCAATAATAATTAAATATAAGCCAAAGACAGTAGGCAAAAAGTTAAGTCCTACCGAGGTTAGCAAATAAAATGAGAAGAGATAACACTTTTTGTTTTAAGTAGCCTATGGTAGAACTTAAGAAAAAAGTGTTATTTATTTTTATTATATACATTCGGGAGGTGAAAAAATAAATGGCAAGTGAAAAAGCATTAAATCAAAAGAAAGAAGAAGTAAAAAAATTAGCAGAAAAAATGAAAGAAGCAAAATTAATACTTCTAACAGATTACAGAGGAATTAATGTTGTAGACGATACAGATTTAAGAAGAAACTTAAGAAATATAAATGCTAAATGTAATGTTATAAAAAACAATATAACAAGAAGAGCTTTAAAAGAAATAGGAATAGAAGGACTAGCTGATGAAACATTAGAAGGTCCAACAGCAGTAATTATGGCAAATGATGATTATTTAGCTGCATCAAAAGAAATATATAATTTTACAAAAACACATGATTTTTATAAAATCAAGGCAGGAGTAGTAGATGGAAAAGTAATGACAGCAGACGAAATAATCACTCTTGCAAAATTACCTTCAAGAGAAGACTTACTATCTATGCTTGCTGGTGCATTACTTGCAAATATATCAAAAGTAGCAGTAGCATTAAATGAAGTAAGAAAACAAAAAGAAGAAGCTGGAGAAAAAGTTACTGTATCAGTTCCTGCTGAAGAAGTAAAGGAAGAAGCTACACCTGTAGCTGAAGCTGAAACACCAGCAGAAACAACAGAAGGAACAGCAGAATAATTTTAATAAATTAAATAAAAAAGCGAAATGCTTTAAAAAGTTAAAAAATAAAAATTTAGGAGGATTTTAAAATGGAAAAAATAGAAAAATTAATCGAAGAAATCGATAGCTTAACAGTTGTTGAATTAAATGATTTAGTTAAAGCAATCGAAGAAAAATATGGAGTATCAGCAGTAGCTGCTGCAGCACCAGTAGCTGGTGGAGCAGCTGGAGGAGAAGCAGCTGCAGAAAAATCATCTTATGATGTAGTATTAACAGAAGCAGGAGATCAAAAGATCAAAGTTATCAAAGTAGTTAGAGATGCTACAGGATTAGGATTAAAAGAAGCTAAAGAATTAGTTGACGGAGCACCAAAAACAGTTAAAGAAGGAGCTAGCAAAGAAGAAGCAGAAGACTTAAAAGCTAAATTCACAGAAGTTGGAGCTACAGTTGAATTAAAATAATTCTAATTAAAAGTTTTAAAAATATAGAAAACAAGCCAATTAGGGCTTGTTTTTTTGTGAAAAAAAGTATATAATATTAACCAGATTAAATTAAGGAGATGATAAGATGCAAGTAAGTAAAGAAGAACTTTTACATATAGCAAAATTAGCAGACTTAGAAATTAATGAAAATGAGATCAATAACTATTTAGCAAATTTAGAAGATATTTTAAATTTTGCAAATGTAGTAAATAATGCACCAGTAGATGGGTTAAACATAACAATAGGTGCAAATGAAGCAAAAAATGTATTTAGAAAAGATGAAGTCAAAATATTTACAGATAATGAAAGTTTATTACAAAATGCACCAGATAAAGATCAAAATATGTTTAGAATACCAAAGGTAATTGAGTAAAATTAGAAAGGAGAGTTTTTAATGGATATTACAGAACTTACAGTACACGAATTACAAGAAAAGTTAAAAAATAAAGAATTAACATCATATGAAATAACAAAAGCATATGTAGATAAAATAGAAGAAAAAGAAAAAGCTGTACAAGCATTTGTTACAACTTTGGAAAAAGAAGCTTTAGAAAAAGCAAGTAAGATTGATGAAGAAATAAAAAACGGAGAAGAAGATGGAAGTTTTACAGGGATACCAATAGGAATAAAAGATAACATTTGTACTAAAGGTGTTAAAACAACTTGTAGTTCAAAAATGCTTGAAAACTTTGTATCACCTTATGATGCAACAGTAGTAGAAAAAATTGATAATGAAAAAATGATTAATTTAGGAAAATTAAATATGGATGAATTTGCAATGGGAGGTTCAACAGAATATTCATATTTTAAGAAAACAAGAAATCCTTGGAACTTAAATAAAGTACCAGGAGGATCATCTGGAGGATCAGCAGCAGCAGTTGCTTCTAATATGGTACCTTGGGCTTTAGGTTCAGACACAGGAGGTTCAATTCGTCAGCCAGCGAGTTTTTGTGGTGTAGTAGGCTTAAAACCAACATATGGGCTAGTTTCAAGATATGGGCTAGTAGCATTTGCATCATCATTAGACCAAATTGGACCAATTACAAAAGATGTAACAGATAGTGCAATGTTATTAAATATAATAGCAGGACATGATGAGAAAGATACAACATCAAGAAAAGTAGAGAAAAAAGATTATACAAAAGCATTAAAAAATGATGTAAAAGGTATAAAAATAGGAGTTCCAAAAGAGTTATTTGGTGAAGGTATAAATGAAGAAGTAAAAGAAAAATTAGAAGAAGCAATTAAAGTTTATAAAGACTTAGGAGCAGAAGTAGAAGAATTTTCACTTGACATTGCAAAATATTCATTAGCAACATATTATATAATTGCTTGTGCAGAAGCAAGTTCAAATTTAGGAAGATTTGACGGAATTAGATATGGATATAGAGCAAAAGAATTTAAAGATTTAAAAGATTTATATAGAAAATCAAGAAGTGAAGGTTTTGGACCAGAGGTAAAAAGAAGAATAATACTTGGAACTTATGTATTATCATCAGGATATTATGATGCTTATTACAAAAAAGCACAACAAGTACGTACACTTGTTATGAACAAATTTGATAAAGCATTTGAAAAATATGATGTAATACTTACACCTACATCACCAACAGTAGCATTTGATATAGGTTCAAAATCAAACAATCCTTTAGAGATGTATTTAGCAGATATATGTACTGTATCAGTAAATATAGCAGGATTACCAGGAATATCAATACCTTGTGGTGTAGATAAAGAAAACATGCCAATTGGTATGCAATTAATAGGAAATAAATTCCAAGAAGAAACAATATTAAATGTAGCATATACATTTGAACAAAAAATAAAATTTAGAGAAAATTATAAACCAACATTTAGAAAGGGGGAAGAATAATGGCAAGAGAAGATTATGAAATAGTAATTGGGTTAGAAGTACACGCAGAATTATCAACAAAAACAAAGATATTTTGTTCATGTCCAACAAGTTTTGGAGCAAACCCTAATACACACGTATGTCCTATTTGTATGGCAATGCCAGGAACACTTCCTGTTCTAAATGAAAAAGTTGTTGAATATGCAGTAAGAGCAGGCTTGGCTACAGAGTGTACAATATCACAAGATAGCAAAAATGATAGAAAAAATTATTTCTATCCAGATTTACCAAAAGCATATCAAATATCACAATATGATAAACCTCTTTGTGAACACGGAAAAATAGAAATAGAACCATCCACTGGAAGAAAAGCTATTGGAATTACAAGAATACATATAGAAGAAGATGCAGGAAAGTTAAATCACGATGACTTCGGTAGAGGAAGTTTAGTAGACTTAAATAGAGCAGGAGTTCCATTAATAGAAATAGTATCAGAACCAGATTTAAGAAGTTCAGAAGAAGTTGATTTATATTTAAGAAAATTAAAATCAATATTAGAATATATAGAAGTATCAGACTGTAAAATGCAAGAAGGTTCTTTAAGAGCAGATGTTAACGTATCTATTAGAAAAAAGGGTGCAAAAGAATTTGGAACACGTACTGAAATGAAAAATATGAACTCTTTTAGAAGTATTACAAGAGCTATTGAATATGAAATTGATAGACAAGTAGATGTAATAGATAATGGTGGAAAAATAGAACAAGAAACTTTAAGATGGGATGAAGTATCAGGAAAAACATTTTCAATGAGAGATAAAGAAGATGCACAAGATTATAGATATTTCCCAGATCCAGATTTAGTTGCAATAAAACTATCAAGAGAATATATAGAAAACATTAAAAATACACTTCCAGAGCTTCCTGAAAGTAGAAAACAAAGATATTTAACAGAATATAAACTTTCAGAAAAAGATGCAAATATTATAACATCATCAAAATATTTATCAGATTTATTTGAAGGTGCAAGTAAGATATGTAATAACCCAAAAGCAGTAAATAACTGGATAATTTCAGATATATCAAGAATATTAAATGAAACAGAAATGGATCCAGTGGAAATTCCATTTGACAATAAACAGCTTGCAAAATTAGTACAATTAATAGATAAAGGAACTATTAGTTCTTCTATTGCTAAAAAAGTTTTAGTAGAGATGTTTGAACACCCAAGAGATCCAGAAGATATTATAGATGAAAAAGGTTGGGTTCAAATTTCTGATGAAGGTGCAATTAAAGAGGTTGTTTTAAAAGTTTTAGAAAACAACCCTAAATCAGTAGAAGATTATAAAGCAGGAAAAGAAAAAGCATTAGGATTTTTAGTTGGACAAGCAATGAAAGAAACAAGAGGTAAAGCAAATCCACAAATGTTAAATCAAATGTTTAAAGAAGAATTAAAATAAAATGAGACAAAATGAGAAAAAAAGGGACGGAGAATTTTTGTCTCATTTTTTCATTATTATATAAAATGAGACAAAAATTCTCCGTCCCTTAAAATCTCAAAGAATTTTATCTATAACAAAAGCACATATAATAAATTCTACACTAAATATTAAACTTAGTCTAAATAAGCTTATTCCTACATAGTATATTAACGGAAAATGGAAAAGCAGAATGTAACTAAGCAAAATGGAAGCAGAAATTAATGCTAACAATAAGCAAAATTCAAGTCCGTTATATAATATTTTATATGTAGTTTTATCTAATTTTTTATAATATGTAATTATTTTATTTATCATTTTAAACCTCACAAAAATAGAAAATATATAAATAAATAATATTATATCTATTACTATCTTAACAGTTTAAAATAGTAAAATCAATGGAAATTAAAACCAAGAAAATAAGTGATTAGAAAGAAATAAAAGAGTTAACAATAAGTAGTATGAAATTGCTTGAATAGGTTTCTTTTTAAATTTATTATATAAAATAACAAAATATTATAATAATTTTAGTAATTATAATAAATAAAAAACGTTATTTTTGAAAAATCAAAATAACGTTTAATAAAAACTATGCATAATCTTTATTTTGTTTTAAGCCATAGCTGCATTTAATTTTTTTGATAAATTAGATTTTTTTCTAGCTGCTGTATTTTTAACAAGAACACCTTTGCTGCATGCTTGGTCAATTTTCTTAGTAGCTTCAGAAAATAATATTTTTGCTTCATCAATATTTCCAGCTTTAACAGCTTCTTCGAATTTTTTAACAGCAGTTTTATATCCTGATTTTATCATATTATTTCTTAAAGTTTTCTTTTCAATAATTTTAACTCTTTTTTTAGCTGATTTAATATTTGGCATTTCTTAAAGCACCTCCTTTAGTTTGTATTACTATATTAACGTATAATATTTTACCATAAATATTAGGAAAAATCAAGCAATTTTCAAGAAATTCTTGTAAAAGATATAGTTTTGTGTTATGATTTATATGGTTTATTAGAAATGGAGGGATACATATGATAGCAATTGGATGTGATCACGGAGGATATAGATTAAAAAAGGAAGTAGAAAAATATTTAGAAGAAAAAAATATTGAATATAAAGACTTTGGATGTGAAAGTGAGGAAAGTGTAGATTATCCAGATATAGCATCTGGAGTTTCAAAAGCAGTACAAAGTAAAGAATGTGAACAAGGAATATTAATATGCCGTTCAGGAATAGGGATGTCAATCGTAGCAAATAAATTTAAAGAAATAAGATGTGCTATTTGTCACAATGAATATACTGCAAAATATGCAAGACTACATAACGATAGTAACATTTTAGCTATGGGAGCAGATGATATAACTGTAAATGAAGCTATATGCATATTAAGAATGTGGTTTGCAACTTCATTCGAAGGTGGAAGACATGAAGAAAGGTTAAAATTAATAGAACAAATAGAGAATAGAAACATGAAATAAAATAAATAGGAGGCAAGATTATGTGGGGAGATGTAGCCATTGCCTTTTTGCTAGCATTTATTGTAGCATTTATGGCAACACCGTATACCATAAAAATTGCACAAAAGATAGGCGCAGTGGATGTTCCAAAAGATCAGAGAAGAATGCATAAAAAGGCTATGCCTAAATTCGGTGGGCCAGCAGTAATACTTCGGCTTTTTAGTATCAGTAGGTTATTTATTAGTGGTCATGACAATGGAAGGGACACTAAATTTAACAGGACCAGATAATTATGGGATGGAATTGCTCCGGAATGTTTTTGGGGATACTCGTAATTAGTATAACATGTGTATTTGACGATATATTTACAATAAAGCCGCTTGTAAAATTAGCAGGACAAGTTCTTGCAGCAATAGTTGCAGTATCTTTTGGAGTTAGAATAGAAAGTATAGAATTCGGATTTATTAATACAGCAGAATTAGGTGAAGCTGTTTCTATACTTGTTACAATACTTTGGATAGTAGGAGTAACAAATGCGATTAATTTAATAGATGGATTAGATGGACTAGCAGCTGGAATATCTGTTATATCAGCAGTATCATTATTGGTAATATTTGTATTAAATGGTTCGCCAATGATTGCAATAATATTAATTACAGCCTTAGCAGGAGCACTAGTTGGATTTTTACCATTTAACTTTGCACCAGCTAAAACATTTATTGGTGATACAGGTTCTAACTTTTTAGGATTTACAATATCTATAATTGCAATTTTAGGGGTTGCAAAAACTTATACTTTAGCAGTTATAATATTACCTTTAATTGTACTTGGACTTCCTATATTTGATACACTTTGGGCAATAATTAGGAGATTAATAAAAGGAAAATCAATAAAAGCAATTTTTAAGGCAGATAAAGGACATTTACATCATAAGATTGTAGCTAAAGGATTTAGCCAAAAACAAGCTGTTCTAATTTTATATGGTATTAGTGCAACTTTTGGAATATTTGCGGTTATACTATTAGATAGTGGAATATGGAAAGCTTTATCATTTTTATTAATGGTAATTGTAGCAATAGGTTTAGGATACAAAAATTTCCAAGCAGAACATTCTGATACTCAAATGTATGAATGTGTAGATTGTAAATATATTTATAATCCAAAATTCGGAAATGAAAAAGCAGGAATAAAACCAGGAACACCTTTTGAGGAATTACCAGACGATTGGGTATGTCCAGTATGTGGTGAAGGTAAAGACATGTTTCAAATACATCAATAAACATTTAGGAGGTGAAATAAGTGTATATATGTTTAGCTTGTGGATATATTTATGATCCAGAAAAGGGAGATCCAGATAGTGGAATAGCTCCAGGAACAGCATTTGAAGATATACCAGATGATTGGACTTGTCCAATATGTGGTGTTGGAAAAGACATGTTCCAAAAGAAAGAAGATTAATAATTAAAGGCATCGATATAAAAATATTGGTGTCTTTTTTTGTTTGAATTTAAGAAAAAATTTATTGCTTTTTCTTTTTAAAACTGATATAATAGTTATGTTAATGAAAGAGAGGTAATTGCGATGGTTACAGTAATAATACCAGCTTATAATGAGGAAGAAATATAGCAAATGTAATTAATATGTGCAAAAAGAATGAATGTGTAGATGAAATAATAGTAGTAAATAACTTATGTACAGACAAAACAGAAGAAATAGCTAAGAAAGAAGGTGCAAAAGTTATTTTTTGTAATAAACAAGGGAAGGGCTATGCAATGGAAGAAGGCATTAAACATTCTAAAAATAATTGTATAGTATTTTTAGATGGAGATATAAATGATTACGTAGATAATGTAGTAGATATACTAGCTCAGCCAATATTAGAAAATAGAGCGGATTTTGTAAAAGCAGATTTTGATAGAGAACATGGAAGAGTTACATTTTTAGTTGCACAGCCTTTACTTGAAATATTATTTCCTAACATGAAAAAATATGGACAACCGTTAAGTGGAATGATAGCTGGAAGAAAAGATGTATTTGAAAAACTAACTTTAGAAAAAGATTATGGAGTAGATATTGGTTTATTATTAGATGTAACAAATATGAATTTAAGAATAGAAGAAGTATTCATAGGAAAAATTAAAAATGTATCAAAAGACTGGAGATTGTTACAAACAATGTGCAAAGAAGTAATGAGAGCAATTATAAAAAGAAATAAACTGATTTCTTAAAAGAAAACAGTTTATAATATATAATATAGTAAAATTATCTTTCTAAATCATAATCTAAATTGTGGGTATGGGTATCATATACTCTATATTCACAATTAGAAAAACTTAATGATTGTAAATCAGTAGATTTAGGTAATTTTTTCAAAATAGATTCAATTACTTGTACAATTCCACCATGAGTTGAAAGAAGAATTTGTTTATTAGAAAAATTTTTTTCTAAATCTATTAAAAGACTATCAACTCTTTTAAATAAATCTTGTATTGGTTCTACATTATGAAGATCATAGTTTAGATTATAATTTAAAAGAGTGTGAATACTACAACCAAATTGAGAAATGTCATCTAAGCCTTCGAAATCACCAAAACTTCTTTCTATTAGACGAGGTTCAATAGTAATGGGTAAATGTTTGTATTGATTAATTATAGAAGCAGTATCTATTGCTCTTTGTAAAGGAGATGACAAGATTGCATCTAAATGAGTATCCCTTAAAGAAAGAGCTAATTTTTCAGCCTGCTGTTTGCCTAATTTAGTTAAGTGTGTGTTAGTATGTCCTTGAAATCTATTTTCAACGTTCCAATCTGTTTGACCATGACGTACTACATATAATACCATTATTATACCTCCTATAAATGATTACAACACAATTATAACATAAAAAGACCAAAATTAAAAGTATAAAAATATATAAATGAAAGGAATATAAAATGAGTAAAAAGAAAATATTATTTTATTATAAATTATTTTTTGCAGGAGGAACTGAACATAGTATATTAAAATTAATAAAAAAATTATATAAAGATTTTGATATTTATGTTGCATATGATGAAGAAGGAAGTGTAGATATTGTTTTAAAAGAAATTTCACAATATTCTAAAATTATTGATTTAAATGAGATTGATAAAATTAGTGTTGATACTTGCATCTGGTGTTCATATTCAAGTATAGGAAGTTTTGGAGAATTTTCAAAAAAGGTAATGGCAAAACACTATATGTTCTGGTGTCATATTTTATTATTTGAAACATATCCTAATATTGAATTTACACAAGAATTTAGAGATAATATTGAAAAATTTATATGTGTAAGTAATATAGTAAAAAAAGATATTATAAAAAAATATCCTGATATAGAAAATAAATGTGAAATTATAGAAAACTATTTAGACTATGAGGAAATTTTAGAAAAATCAAAAGAAAGTACAGAAATAGAAATTAATCATAATAAACTAAATTTAATTAGTGTTTCAAGATTACATCCAAGCAAACGGTTTTGGGAGAATGAAAATATTATGTGATATATTAGATAAGAAAGAAATTAAGTATGATTGGTATGTTTTAGGAACAGCATTTGATACAAAAACATTAAATGAAATACAAGGAATTTTTAAAGAAAATAAAAATGTACATTTTTTAGGATATAAGGATAATGTATATCCATATATTAAACAAATGGATTATTTAGCTTTATTAACAGACCGTGAGTCGTGGGGATTAGTAATTACAGAGGCACTGATGTTAGGAGTTCCTGTTATTTCAACTAATTTTGTTGGTGTTGAAAATCAGATAAGTGACAAAAAAAATGGTATTATAATAGACATGGAAAATATTAACCATTCTTATGAAAAAAGTGTTGATGATATAATTAAATTAAAAGAAAAATTAAAAGAAAACGTAAAAAATAAACAATATAATAAGGAATCTATAATAAATAGATGGAAAGAAATTTTGAATAATTAGGAGAAGATGATGGAAGATAAAATAACAAGTTTTTTAGCTTATAATGGTAGAGTTGGTGTAACATGTATAAAATCAACAAAAATGGTAGAAAAAGCAAGAAAAATACATGATTTAAGTCCGTTAGCTACTGCAGCATTAGGAAGAGTGCTTACAATGACGGCACTTATGGCTAATGAAATGAAAGGAAAAGAAGATAAAATAACAGTTCAAATAAAAGGAAATGGGGAGATAGGGACAATACTTGCAGTTGCAAACAATGTACCTGAGGTTAAAGGTTATGTTCAAAATCCATATGTAGATTTACCATTAAATGATTTTGGTAAATTAGATGTAGGAGGAGCAGTTGGAAATGAAGGGTATATAAATGTAATAAAGGATATTGGCTTAAAAGAACCATATATAGGAGTTTCTAATTTAACGTCTGGTGAGATTGCAGATGATTTTACAAATTATTTTGTGAATTCAGAACAAAGAAAAACAGCAGTTGCATTAGGAGTATTAGTAGATAAAAATGGAGTAAGAGAAGCTCGGAGGATATTTAGTAACACCAATGCCTGATGCTACAGATGAGGATATAACTAATTTAGAAAAAGGAATATTTGAAGCAGGTGCAATTTCTAAAATGTTAGATGAAAATTTAAGTCTTTTAGATATTGCAAAAAAGATAACAGGTGATAAAAATATTAAAATAATAGAAGACTGTAAAATACCTACTTATAAATGTGATTGTTCTAAAGAAAAAATGGAAAATGCATTAGTAAGTATTGGAAAGAAAGAATTAGAAAATATAATACAAGAAGATGGTAAAGCAGAACTTATTTGTCATTTTTGTAATAAAAAATATAATTTTAATAAAGAAGAATTAGAAAATTTATTAAAAAAAATAAAATAATGGAAAAAGGACTTGGTAAAAGCAGTTGCTTTATTTAAGTCCTTTTCCCATTTAAGGTGTTATGCGTACTTTACGTGACTGCGAACAGCCTGCCATTTGCCATTAGAACCTTTGACAACATATCCGTCAAGTTCTCTCCAACCAAGAGAGGCTGGGTGGCTTTCTCGTATATTGTCTAACACCTTTTGAGCTTCCTTCTTCGTGTCGAAAACACAAGGAGATCTGAAAATTTCAGAATAAACAATCTTCTTGTGTGGTGCATATGCAAGCATAACAGCTCCTTTCAAATATATTGCCATACTATTATTATACTATAACTTTACAAAAAAATCAAATTTTACTACTGCTCATCTTTTTTATCAGATTTTTTTTCTTTAACTTCTTTAGGAATAACAATATGTTTAGGTTTTTTACTTGAAGGAGTAGGTGTACCTGCATTTAAATGGTCATATGCTGGGGAAATATTTAAATTTGAACCATCACCTTCAACAACTTCTATATTTTTATTTTCACTCATAACAATACCTCCTAAAAACTTTTCTATATATTACCATAATAAAAATAAAAAGGCAAGATGTTAGAAAAATATTGACATATGGCTAAATTCGTGACATAATAGTAAAGAATTAAAAATAGGAAGGGATAATTATGCAAATAAATAATATGAAAGCAAAAATAGAAGCTATACTTTTTGCAGCCGGAAGAGCTGTTGACAAAAGTGAATTAATATTAGCATTAGAATTATCAAGTGAAGAAATAGATGAGATAATTTCTAATATGCAAAATGATTATAAAGAAGAAAATAGAGGAATTGAATTAATAAAAGTGGAAAATTCATATCAATTATGTACAAAAAAAGAAATGTATGAATATATATATCCTGTGTTAGATAAAAGAAATAAACCTAATTTATCAACAGCAGCTTTAGAGACATTATCAATTATTGCATATAATCCTAAAATAACAAGAGCAGAGATAGAAGCAATAAGAGGAGTATCAGCAGATGCTTGCGTGTATAAGTTGTTAGAATATGGGTTAATAGAAGAAGCGGGAAAAATCGATTTACCAGGAAAACCAATGTCATATAAAACAACAAATGAATTTTTAAAAATGTTTCGGTTATTCTTCTTTAAAAGAATTACCAGAGCTTCCAAGATATAAATTAGATGAAAATAAACAAATAGTAATAGATGACTTATTAGAAAATGAAGAAGAAAAAGAAGGATTAGCGGAGGCTCCAATGCCCGAAAGGGAAGGTGTTGAAAGTGAAATAAAAAATCAAGAAAATAATTAGGAAAGAGGTTTTTAAATATGAAATTATCACGGAACAGGGATGGGAACTGTTAAATTAAATAATTTAGATGAGATGTATCCAGGACAAAGTATATTGCTACAAACTGGGCAATTAGTACAATATGGAGCAGGTTTATTTGGATATAATACAGTACCATTATTATTAAGAAGAAAAATAGAACAAATAATAGTAGAAACTTTAAATAAATATGGTTGTATAGAAGTATTACTTCCAACATTACAACCAGACACTATCTGGAAAAATTCTGGAAGATATGATGGATATGTAAATGATGGAACAATGCTAATTACAGAGTCTAACAAAGGAACATTTTGCTTAGCACCAACAGGTGAAGAAGCAATGTTAGAATTCGCAAGAGAAAAACTAAAATCATACAAAAATTTACCAGTAACATATTATCAAATAGGAGAAAAATTTAGAAATGAAATACGTACAAGAGGATATTTGTTAAGGGGAAAAGCTTTTCCAATGCTTGATGCATATAGTTTTGATATAAATCCAGAAGGTATGGAAAAATCTTACGAAAATGTTAGAAATGCATTCTTAGAAATATTTAAAAAAATTGGATTAGATGTTATTCCAATAGTTGCAGATAATGGAGCAATGGGAGGAAAAAAATCAGAAGAATTTATGCTAATATCAGACCAAGGAGAAGACAAAATGTTATACAATGAAGAAACAGGTATTGGTCTAAACACTGAAATATTAGAAAAAGAAAACTATATGGAATATTTAAAAGAAGAATATGGAATAGAAAGCATAGAAGGTTTCAAAGAAATAAGAACAATGGAATTAGGGCATATTTTCCAACTAGGAACAAGATATTCTGAAATGATGAATGGAAAATTTACAGATAAAGAAGGAAAAGACACTTTATATTATATGGGGTGTTATGGAATAGGAGTAAGTAGAACACTAGCAGCTTTGTATGAACAATGCTTATTAAAAGATAAAAATGAACGACCTTGTGGTTTTTATTTACCAGAAAATATTGCACCATTTAAATTACAAATAATTCCTAAAATGGATGATGAAGAAAAAGTAAAAATAGCAGAAGAAATTTATGATATGTTAAATAAGGAAGGAATACAAACTATATTAGATGACAGAGAAAATATAAATATAGGTGCTAAAATAAAAGATAGTAAAGTTCTTGGAACACCTAATATCTTAGTTGTAGGAGATAAAACAGATGGAAATATTTTAGAAATTGAGAATAATAAAACAGGTGAAAAAATAACAGTAAATAAAGAGGACTTAGTAAAAGAACTTAAGAAATAATTAAAAAATTATTCACAAAAAATACACATTTAAAATACCTTTTAGATATAATATATGGTTAAAATAAGCATATACTAAATAAGAAATATGCATTATGGCTATAAAAAAGGAGTTGAATGTGTATGAAAATTAAAAAAGGAAAAAGGGAAAGTACAGATTTAGTTGACCTGAAAAATTTTATAGATTATAATGAAAAACTCGAAGCAAGCAATGATACTTTTCAAAAATTAATGTTTATCTATAAAATGGCAATTAAAGAAGTAAATACAAAAATAGAAATTTTTAAAGATGAGTTTAAAATGTTTTATAATTACGATTTAGTTGACCATGTGAACACAAGGATTAAAGCTCCTAAAAGTATTATACAAAAAATGACCAAAAAAGAATGTAAATTGACATATAAAGATATGATAGAAAACATAAATGATATTGCAGGTATACGTATAGTCTGTCCGTTACAAAAAGATATATATACTATTAAAAATTTATTACAAAATGTACCAGGAATAAAAACTATAAAAGAAAAAGATTATATTACAAAACCAAAGGAAAGTGGATATTCTGCATACCACATAATCTTAGGTGTTCCTGTAATGTTATCAAGCCAACTAATTTATGTTAAGCTAGAAATACAAATAAGGACAATGGCTATGGACTTTTGGTCAAGTTTAGAGCATAAAATGAAATATAAGCCACAAAGTAACGAACCAACTAAAAAACAAGCAAAAGAGTGGGTTAGTTGTGCAAAGGTTATTAATAAATTAGATGAAAAAATGATGTTATTAAACGAAACTTAATAAAAAATGTTGACAATAGAGTATAAAAATGTTACAATTTAATTGTAAAAACTTATTGAAGAAATCAATAATAATAAAAAAGAGCAAGGCAAAGCCTTACTCATGGCCATTAGATAGGGAAGTCTGATTTTGATTGCTATTTAAAGAACAGACTTCTATTTCTTTTTTTCTTATCCTGTTCCACTTTTTCACTCACCTCCTCGTTGTTGCAACTTTAAGAAAAAACTTATGTTGAATAGTAATAACAACAAGTTATTAACTAACAGCTTGTTGTTATTGTATACAACTAAGCTGCCTAGGTGAGCGAACTAACGACAAAAAATATTATGGTAAAATTAAATATGAGAATTAATAAAAGGCAAAAATAAATTTATAAATATTTTAAATAAATATAACAAAAAATATTGATGTATAAATCTAAAATAATCACAAGTTTTTTCTCGTGGTTATTTTTTGTCTGATAGACCTACTAAATAATCTAAAGATGTTTTATAAAATTTTGCAAGTTTAATAAGGCTATTAATATCTATTGTAATTTCTCCTGTTTCATATCTTGAATAAGTTTGCTGAGTGCAACCTAATAATTTTGCTAATTCTTTTTGAGTTAAATCATTATCTTCTCTTAAATCACGTATTCTTAAATTCATGAAACTCACCTCTAAAAAATTATAAAATATTCTTTAAACGCGTATTGACTTTTACGCGTTATACGTGTAAAATAAAAATAAATTAATTTAAGGAGTGAAAAAAATGAGGAAAACAAATGAAAAAGGAATTACATTAATTGCTTTAATAGTTACAATTATTGTTTTATTAATTTTAGCATCTGTATCAATAGCAATGCTAACAGGTGAAAATGGGATTTTAATACAGGCTAAAAAGGCAAAAGAAGAAACAAAAATTGCAAGTGAGAAAGAAGGATTACTTTTAAGTGTAACAAATTATCAAATAGATAAAAAAGAAGAAAATAAATTAGGAATAATTCTTTATGATAAAAATGCAGAAAATAGTACAATATGGGATGTAATAGTAGCAAATGGGATAACATATGGAACAAATTGGAATTATGTAGAAGAAGGAACAAATATAGATGGGTATGGAAAAACTAAAAATAAGTATTTAGTAAATTATGAAACAGGAGAAATAATAGAATTAGAAGAAGGAAATCATACACGATTAACACATGGAGATAATATAGGAGTAACAGATGGTTTAATATTTAATTTAGACCCATCTGTAATTGATACTACAGATATAGAAGATTTAAAAGATGGTAATTATGAGAGCTTATGGAAAAATACTACCTTAAATGGATTTGACTGGACAGAAAATAGTGGACTTACAAAAAAAGAATTTAATTTTGATGGGGTAGATGATTATATAACTGTTAAATATGATAGTGAAGAACAAAAAGAGCAATTAGCACAAAATGGATTTACATTTGAGTATTATGGGACAATAGATAAAGGAAATTCTTATGATGAGAATAAAGAATTAGTTAGTTATACTGGGTATACAGGAATATTTTGCTATTGGAATGGTAAAGAGAATAAACAGGCAGATTTTAGATTTGGAATAAGAATTGGTAATGCAAATGATCTATTTTGGAATGCAGGATTTGCAGATAATAAATCTGATTTTTCAATATCACATTTACACAATATTGCCTATCCAATAGATTATAGTTTTAAAGACAAGATTTATTTTACAATAACATTAGATACAACAAATAGTTACGAAAAAGATGGAGAAGAATATTATAAACAATTAGTATATTTAAATGGTAAAAAAATATATGAGGCTGGATATAATAAAAAACAATGGGATGCTTTTATAAATAATGATTTAGAAAATTTAAATACATTTTGTATAGGAAGGTGTTCGATGTCATATGATGGTTGGTGGCATTACAGTAAAATGAATGCTTACACATTAAGATTATATAATCATGCATTAAGTAAAGAGGAAGTAAGAGATAATTATACTAAATCAGTAGCATATCATGAAAATTTAGAAAACTATTAACTTTTTGTTAGTAGTTTTTTTGTGAAAAATAATATTTTTTTTCGATATGGGAAGGATTTATGTAAAACACGTCGAATAATATAAGTGTGTAAAAATAATTTGTAGAAAGTGAGGTAAAAATGCCAAGATATAGTGATGAAACAATAGAAGAAGTAAGACAAGCCAATGATATAGTAGATGTGATTTCACAATATGTGCATTTAAAAAGAAGTGGAAGAAATTTCTTTGGACTATGTCCATTTCATAACGAAAAATCACCTTCTTTTTCTGTCTCACCAGATAAACAAATATTTCACTGCTTTGGGTGTGGAGTAGGTGGAAATGTTTTTACATTTTTAAGCAGAATAGAAGGAATTAATTTTGTAGAAGCAGTACAAACTTTGGCAGAAAGAGCAAATATACAATTGCCAACATTTGAAAACAATGTAGATAAAGCAAAAGAAGAACTAAAGGCAAAAGTATATAAGGTTAATGAATATGCAGCACAGTATTATCATGAAAATCTATATAAACCATCTGCAAAAATAGCACAAGAATATGTTAAGCAAAGAAAATTAACAAATGATACATTAAAATCATTTAGGATAGGATTTTCAGGAAAATTTAATGAATTATATCAATCTTTAAAAAAGGAAGGCTTTGAAGATCCAGAAATATTGGAATCAGGATTAGTAAATAGAAATGATAATGGTACATATATAGATAGATATAGAAATAGATTAATGTTTCCAATATGTGATGCAAGGGGAAGAGTAATTGCTTTTGGAGGAAGAGTTTTAGACGATTCAAAACCAAAATATATAAATTCACCTGAAAATATAGTATTTAGTAAAGGTAGAAATTTATTTGGACTAAATGTAGCTAAAAAATCTGATGAAATAAAAAAGAGATTATTAATAGTAGAAGGGTATATGGATGTAATATCATTACATCAAAGAGGAATAAAAAATGTAGTAGCACCACTTCGGGACAGCACTAACACAACAACAAGGTTGGTTACTTAGAAAAAATACAGAACAAATAATACTTAGCTTTGATTCAGATGAAGCAGGATTAAAAGCAAAAGAAAGAGCAATAGAAATTTTACAAAATATGGGATGTGATATTAGAGTTTTAATGATAGAAGGTGCAAAAGATCCAGATGAATTTATAGTAAAATATGGAAATGCAAGATTTAAGAATGTAATTGATAAAGCGATTTCAATAATAGAATTTAAAGTAAAATTATTAAAGAAAAACTTAGATTTAAACAATACAAATGATAAAATAAAATTTTTAAATGAGATAGCAAAATTAATTTCAAAAATAGATAATAACATCGAAAGAGAAGTATATATCGAAAAAATATCAAAAGAATATGAAATATCAAAAGAAGCAATTTATGCAGAGGTAAACAAATTAACATATGAAGGTAAACAAGCAGAAAAAGTATTAGATAGAGGAAGACCAGTTATAAGACATGTAAATGTAGATAAAATAGAAGTATCAGAAACTGTTAAGAGAAGAGAAAATACAGTACTTGCAATATTATTAAATGGTGATTTGAATATATATAAAATAATTAGGGAAAATATAACAGTAGAAGATTTTAAAGATGAAACAAATAAAAATATTGCTAAAAAATTGTATGAAGAATTAGAAAAAGGAAATAGTAATATTAATGGGATTTTAGATGAATTAGGCGAACAAGAACAAAATCATATAACAGAAATATTAGCAGATGACTATGAAATAAATGATGTAGAAAAAGCAATAGATGATGTTATAACAAGTTATGAAAAAGATAGATTAACTAATAGAAAATTTGAAATTTTAGGAACGTTAGAAAATAGAAATTTGAACTTATCGCAAGAAGAAAAAAGTAGATTGGGGAAAGAACTTAGTGATATTATTGTAAAATTAGCAAAAATGAAAGATAGTGCAAAAAGTTTTATGAAAAATAATATCCAATAAATATTTTAAAATAGGGGTGAAAAAGAAAAATGGCAAAGAAAAAAGATGAGTTAGATGTAAAAGAAGAAATTAAAGAAAAGGATACTAAAAAAGAAACAAAGAAGAAAACAAAAAGTGAAGAAAAAGTAGTAAAAAAAGAAAATAAAACTAAAAAAGAAGAAATAAACCAAAAAGATGAAAGCAAGAAAAAGGTAAATGAAAAAGATAAAGAAAAACAAGATGTAGCAAAAAAGAATAAAACAGAAAAAAAATCAAAAGAAGAAAATGAAGAAACAAAGGAAAATACAAAGAAAGAAAAATTAGAAGAAAAAATAGAAGATAAAAAAGAAGAGAAAAATGCTGAAGATATAAAGAATGAAAAAGTAGACAAAATATTAAAAAAAGCAAAAGAACAAGGAAAAATCACATATGGAGATTTAGCAAAAGAATTAGATGATGCAAATCCAGATCAAATAGACGAAGTATTTGATGCATTTGAAGAGATGGGAGTAAGCCTAAATGATGATTTAGATGAAGAACCAGACATAGAGGATTTAAAAGAAGTAGAAGAGTTAAAATTAGACGAAATAACAGACACAAGCTATGAAGGTGTTAGTGTAGATGACCCAGTTAGAATGTATTTAAGAGAAATTGGAAGAATACCACTTTTAACATTTGAGCAAGAATTAGACTTAGCAAAAAAAATATTAAAAGGTGATGAAGAAGCAAAACAAAAACTAGCAGAATCAAACTTAAGGCTAGTTGTAAGTATTGCTAAAAAATATGTAGGAAGAGGTATGTTATTTTTAGACTTGATACAAGAAGGAAATATGGGATTAATAAAAGCAGTAGAAAAATTTGACTATACAAAAGGATTTAAATTTAGTACTTATGCAACTTGGTGGATAAGACAAGCAATAACAAGAGCAATAGCAGACCAGGCAAGAACAATAAGAATACCAGTTCATATGGTAGAAACGATAAACAAATTAATAAGAACATCAAGACATTTGCTTCAACAATTAGGAAGAGAGCCAACGCCTGAAGAAATAGCAAAAGAAATGGAAATATCAGTAGAAAAGGTAATGGAAATTCAAAAAATAGCACAAGATCCAGTATCATTAGAAACACCAATAGGAGAAGAAGACGATAGTCATTTAGGAGACTTTATACAAGATGAAGATAGTCCAGCACCACAAGACTCAGCAGCATATACAATGCTTAAAGAACAATTAGAAGAAGTAATGACAACATTAACACCAAGAGAAGCAAAAGTATTGAAATTGAGATTCGGATTAGAAGATGGTAAAGCAAGAACATTAGAAGAAGTTGGACGTGTATTTGATGTAACAAGAGAAAGAATAAGGCAAATAGAAGCAAAAGCATTAAGAAAATTGAGACACCCAAGTAGAAGCAAAAAATTAAGAGACTATATGAATTAAATAAAATTGTACGGAGGAAAAAATGGAGCAAATTATAAATATTATAGAAAGTATAAAAGCATTGCAAATTATAGATGTAATTGTTGCTATTTGTTTAATAATACTTTTTAAAGTATTAAGCCCTAGTATAGCATATGTGATAATAAAATTATTCAAATTTAATAGTAAAGGAAAAAGAGCAATAAAAGAAAGTGCATTTTATAATCCGCTAAAAGTATTTATCACAATACTTGGAGTATATCTTGCAGTATTATTCTTAAAAGCACCATTAAATTTGCCTGAAAATATAATGAATATTGTAACCAAGGTATTTCAGATAATTAGTGTATTAGCATTTGCAAAAGCATTGGCATCAAGTTTCACAGTACAATCATCATTAATAAGAGGTATAAGAAAAAAATGGAAAAATGATGTAGAAGACTCAATGTTAGAATTTGCATTAAAAGTGGCAAGAGCAATAATATATATAATAGCACTATTTATAGTACTTGCAATATTGCAAATAAATTTAAGTGGATTAGTTGCAGGATTAGGAATAGGAGGTATTATAGTAACACTTGCGGCACAAGACACAGCAAAAAATATTTTTGGTGGTGTAGTATTATTTATAGATAAACCATTTAATGTAGGAGATTGGATACAAACACCTAATTATGAAGGAGCAGTAGAAGATATAACATTTAGAACAACAAGAATAAGAAGTGCTGAAAACTATGTTATAAATATACCTAATTCAACAATAGCAGATTCAGCAGTAATAAATTGGAGCAAATTAGAAAAAAGAAGATATAAAATAAATTTAATGCTTTCACTAAACACAAGATCAGAACAAATAGCACAAGTGTCTGATAAAATAAGAGAAATGTTATCAAATAATCCTGAAGTAATAAATGAAGACACAACAGTTACATTTACTAACATTGCAAATAATGGATTAGACTTAATGATAGATATATATGTAAAAACAACAGTATATAAAGAATATTTAAAACTAAAAAATCAACTAAACAAAAATATTATGGATATAATACATAATTCACAAATAGAGATTGCAAATCAAGCAACAACAGTTTATTTAGAAGATTAGGTAAAAAAACAATGGGATTTATAAAAAAATTTCATTGTTTTAATTTTTGTTCACATTATAGACATAAATAGTAGTTATAATATATAATATATGTGAAAAAATGAAGAGGTGTTAAAAATGGCAAATGATTGTATATTAATAGTAGATGATGAGCAAAGGATGAGAAAACTAATAAAAGATTTCTTAGTTGCAAAAGGCTTTAGTATATTAGAAGCAGAGGATGGAGAAAAAGCATTAGAAGTATTTTCAGAAAACAGGAATAAAATAAGTCTAATATTATTAGATGTTATGATGCCAAAGCTTGATGGTTGGTCAGTTTTAAGGCAAATAAGACAAGAATCTAAAGTACCAATTATAATGCTAACAGCAAGAGGAGAAGAACAAGACGAATTATTCGGTTTTGAACTTGGTGTTGATGAATATATATCAAAACCATTTAGCCCTAAAATATTAGTAGCAAGAGTAGAAGCAATACTAAAAAGAGCAACTAAAGATGTTAAGGAAATAAAAGAATACTCTGGAATAGAAATAGATAAAGAAGGAAGAACAGTAAAAGTAGATGGAAAATCTGTTGAACTAAGCTTAAGAGAATATGAATTACTAGTATATTTAGTAGAAAATGAAAACATAGCTCTATCAAGGGATAAAATACTAAATAATGTATGGAATTATGATTATTATGGAGATTCAAGAACCATAGATAGCCATATAAAAAAATTAAGACATAAACTTGGAAAAAGAGGAAAATACATAAAAACAATAAGAGGAGTAGGATATAAATTCGAAACTAAATAAAAGAGGGAGTAATATGAGCAAAAAATTAAATCCATTTAAATCAGTAAGAGTTAAATTATTTTTAACTCTATCACTTATAATAATAGGAATTATAATGTTTTTAATATTAGTAAATAATTTTGTATTTGGGCAATTTTATTTGTATAGTAAGCAATCAGCATTGAAATCTGTATATGAAACAGTAAATAATTATTATAATAATGGAGAAATCGGAGATTTAGCAACTGAATTAGAAAAAATAGCAATTAGAAACAATTTTGATATACTAATTAGAGATGACCAAAATGTAAATGTATATACATCAAATAAAGACTTTTTTTCAACACTTGGACAAATGAATGAAATGACAAGTAGGTTTAACACAGGTGATGGAGAAATAATAGAAGAAAATAGAGATTTTGTAATAAGTAGAATAAAAGACACAAAAAATGGACTTACATATATACTTCTTGCAGCAACACTTGATAATGGGTATTTATTATATATAAGAATACCAATAAACTCAATACAAGAAAGTGTAAAAATATCAAATAACTTTTTGTACTTGATGGCAGGTTTTGCAATATTAATTGCAGCTGTAATAGTATCATATGTAACAAGAAAATTTACAGATCCAATTTTAGAATTAAATTCAATTGCAAGAAAAATGGCTAATTTAGACTTTAGCCATAAATATAGAACAACAGACACAGATGATGAAATAAATAACTTGGGTAAAAGTATAAACTTAATGTCTGATAAATTAGAAAAAACAATAAAGCAATTAAGAGACACAAATATAGAGCTTGAAAAAGATATAGAAGAAAAATCTAAATTAGACGAAATGAGAAAAAGCTTTATATCAGATGTATCACATGAACTAAAAACACCAATTGCATTAATACAAGGATATAGTGAAGGACTTTTAGAAAATGTAAATTCAGATGAAGAGAGTAGAAAATTCTATGCAGAAGTTATTTTAGATGAAACAAACAAAATGGATAGATTAGTAAAACAATTGTTAGAACTTATGAAACTTGAATATGGAAAAAGAGAATTTAATGATACAGAATTTAATATTGTAGAAGTAGAAAAGGAAGTAATTAGAAAATCTAAAGTAATGATAGATGAAAAAAATGTGCAAATAGAATTTAATACAACAGATGAAATAAAAGTAATAGCAGATGATTTTTATATAGAACAAGTAATTACAAATTACATGACAAATGCTATAAAACATGTAGAAGAAGTAAATGGTAAGAAATTAATTAAAATTGAAAATGTTGTAGATGTAGATAAAAATAAAGTAAGAGTAAAAGTATTTAATACAGGAAAACAAATACCAGAAGAACATTTAAACAGGATATGGAATAGATTTTATAAAATGGATGAATCTCGTAATAGAAAAGATGGTGGAACAGGAATAGGATTAGCATTTGTAAAAGCTATAATGAATAACTATGGAAATAGATATGGTGTAGTCAATAAAGAAGATGGTGTAGAATTTTATTTTGAATTAGAATTAAAAATTTGAGACTTTTAGGGACGGGGAATTTTTGTCTCATTTTGTGAGAGAATATAAAAATGAGACAAAAATTCCCCGTCCCTATATGTCTCATGTCGAATTTTGCGATGAAAAGTTCTTTACAAATTAAAAAAAATATGTTATTATACATAATGAATTAACTCATAGTATTTTATTGATTAAAATTTCTATATAATTTTAATTTTTAAAATCAAATTTTTAATAAAGAATAAAAAATAATTAGATAAGGAGGCATATATAGAATGTTTAAATATAGTTCTATATATATTAATGCACTTAGCCTTTTTATATCTTTAATTATTTTTATTGTCATTCAATTATTTTTTTCAAATTATGATACTTTTTCTAAGAAAAGTTCATTAAAAGCAGGATTCCAGGTCCAAAATACTGTTTCGGAGACATTTTCTAACGAAACAGAAAATAGAGAAAAGGAGGAAAAACAAAATGAACAAAAAGTAGAAACAGAAGAAAAAAATAATAATTGGTATTTAGAAATACCAAAAATAAACTTAAGAGCAGATATAAAAGAAGGAACAACAAAAGAAGTTATGGATGACTATATAGGCCATTTTGAAGAAACAACAAAAGAAAATGGAAATGTGGGCTTAGCAGCACATAATAGAGGTTATAAAAATAATTATTTCCAAGATTTGAAGAAGTTACAAGAAGGGGATATTATTTTTTATAACTATAAAGGAAAAATAAAAGAATATAAAGTTACAAAACATGTAATTATAAAAGATACAGATTGGAGTTATTTAGAAGGAACAGAACAAAATACAATAACATTAATTACATGTGTAGAAAATGAGCCAGAATACAGAAGATGTATTCAAGGAGAAGAAATAAAAAAGTGAGAAAGGAAGGATAATTTGGAACAAAATAATATAATTAAATTTAAGAGAAAAACAAATATAAAAAATAGAATAAAAAAAGCATTTATAATAATTACTTCATTATTATTAAGCTTTTTAGGATTTAGTAATATTGCATATGCTGCAGATATTACATCAGCACATATTTACTTAGTAGGAGACTGTGGGAGTTTAATGACATACAAAGGAAATCCTATAAAAGTAAGTTATGTAGAATATACAGAAGGAGGAGTACATTATCCTGCATATTGTTTAGATGCAGCAAAACCAGGAGCAGAAACACAAGAATATACTGTTTCAATAACTAGCAGTATAAATGATGTTGGCTTATGGAGGAGAATTATTAATGGATACCCTTATAAATCAATAGAAGATTTAGGCGTTGCAAATAAAGAAGAAGCATTTACAGCAACTAAACAAGCAGTTTATTGTTATTTATATAATCATAATCCAGCAGATTATGGAGCGATAGGAGAAGCAGGACAAAGAACATTAAATGCATTTAATAAAATAATAAATGATGCTAACAATTCTACAGAAACAAAAATATCAAGTACTGTTACAATTAATAAGGAAAATAATGAATGGACTGTAGATAATTTAGATGAAAATTATGTATCAAAATTATATAGTGTAACAGCAGGTGCAAATATTTCTAATTATAAAATAAAAATAGAAGCAAAAAATGGTGCAGATTTAACAGGAGTTAAAATAACTGATGAAAATAACCAAGAAAAAGAAGAATTTATGCCTAATGAAAAATTTAAAGTTTTAATTCCTATTAAAAATTTAAAAGAAAACGGAGAGTTTAATTTATCAGTGGAAACACAAGTTTATACAAAACCGGTATTATATGGAACAGCACCAGATAGCAGTTACCAAGATTATGCAGTTACTGTTGCTTCATATGAAGATGGAACAGGAAATATAAGTGATACATATTTTAAAAATGAAACTAAGCTAATAATTGTAAAAAAAGATCAAGAAACTGGTGATGTACTACAAGGAGTTGAATTTGAACTTTTAGATGAAAATAAAAATGTAGTATATTCTGATTTAAAAACAGATGAAAAAGGTAAAATAGAGATAGAAAATTTATTACCAGGAACATATTATTTAAAAGAAACAAAAACTGTTGAAGGTTATGATTTGTATGAACAACTAATTAGAGTTGATTTTAAATTAAATCAAGAAATTACTGTTACTGTAAATAATACAAAAGAAGATGTACCTACAATAGAAACAAAAGAAAATACTAGTAAAGAAGTCAATAGTGTAGAACTAACAAATGAAAAAGTAAAAAAACTACCAGTAACTGGTATGTAAAAAACAATTTCTAATACCCCTTTATTTTAGCATATAAAGAGCATTTCTCGAGAAAATAGAAATGCTCTAAAATAAATTATAAAAAAATTAGCATATAAGTAGTAATAAGTTATAATTTTATTTTTCTTAATATTTTCGTATTGAATTTATACCATATTTTTGTTACAATATAAATGTAAAAATTTTAAAGAAAAAGGAGAGTAGATTTTTTAATGTTATCACAACTAGTAATACTAATTATATTAATTTTAATTAATGCTTTTTTTGCAGCAAGTGAAATTGCTTTCATTTCACTAAATGATGCAAAAATTGAAAAACAAGCAAAAGAAGGAAACAAGAAAGCAAAACAAATTGAAGGGATGTTAAAATCACCAAGTAAGTTTTTAGCAACAATACAAATAGGAATTACTTTAGCAGGATTTTTATCAAGTGCGTTTGCATCTGATGCATTTGCAGAGATGTTAGCACCAGCACTTTATAATTTAATGCCATTTTTTAGTTTAACAGTATGGAATAATATTTCAATTGTAGTAATTACAATAATATTATCATTCTTTACATTGGTTTTTGGAGAATTAGTTCCAAAAAGACTTGCTATGAAATATTATGAAAAAATATCTTTTGGTACAATAGGTATAATTCGTACTATATTTATATTAACATCACCATTTGTAAAATTACTCACATTTGTTACTAATGGAATTTCTAAGATATTCGGTGTTTCTGAAACTGATGAGGAACAAGTAACAGAAGAAGAAATTAAAATGATGGTAGACCAAGGTGAAGAAAGTGGAAATATCAAAGAAGAAGAAAAAGAATTAATTAATAATGTTTTTGAATTTAATGATATAACAGTATCAGAAATAATGAGACATAGAAAAGATATTTTTGCAGTAGATATAAATATCAGCAATGAAGAATTAATGGAAGAATTAACAAAAGAAGAATTTCGTTATAGTAGAATACCTGTATATGATGAAACAATAGATGAAGTTAAAGGTATTTTATATGTAAAAGATGTTTTAAAAAATATAAATAAGAAAACGTTTAGAGTAAAAAATGTTGTAAAAGAGGCTTATTTTGTATCACAAAATAGATTAATAAATGAAGTTTTTAAAGAATTACAAAAAAATAAAACACAAATTGCAATAATAGTAGATGAGTATGGTGGAACAGCAGGTTTAATTACGATGGAAGATATATTAGAAGAACTTGTAGGAGACATTTATGATGAATATGATAAAGTGGAAAAAGAATATGAAAAAATAGATGATAACACATATCTTTTATCAGGAAGTTTACCTATTTATGATGTAAATAAATTATTAAATGCTGAAATACCAGAAGGAGATTATGATACATTATCAGGATATTTACAAGAAGAAATGGGTAGAATTCCAAAAGATGAAGAAAATCCTATAATTGAAACAGATAAAGTAACATATAAAATAGAAGAATATGAAGATAAAAGAATAATTAAAGTTAAAGCTTGTAAAAATAATGAGGAAGAAATCGAAGAAGATAAAGAAGATAACGAAGAATAGAAAGGATTTTTTAAATGAAGAGAAATTTTATTATACGAAATATCATAATTGTAATAATTGTTATTGCAATTATTACAGGAATTACTTTGTATTTAGTAGGAAAAAATGCAAGAAAATATGAGGTAGAAAAAGTAAATAGCTATAATTATTTTGTATTAGAAAAAGATGAACTATTGGGAGTAATTGATAGAAGCGGGAATACTGTGATAGAAGCAAAATATGATAATGTAGTAATACCTAACCCGGAAAAAGCTTTATATATTTGTTATGAAGGAGAAACTCCTAAAACTCTTAATGATAAACAAGAAGTATTGTTTACTAATTACCAAAATGTTAATCCTATTAGATTACAAAATATTACAAGTGATTTAATGTATGAAAAATCAGTTTTGACATATGAGCAAGATGGAAAATATGGTTTAATTGATTTTAATGGAAAACAAATTACAAAACCAATATATGAAGAAATAACAGGTTTGCCTTATAAAGAAGGAGAGCTTTTAGTTAAACAAGATGGGAAATATGGAGTAATTAATATTAGGGGTAAAAAATTAATAGATATTGAGTATGATAAAATTTCAGTAGATGGATATTATACATCTGAAAATAATTATAAATATGCAGGTTATATAATATCTAATACAACTAATGAAGGTTATAGATATGGATATATTAATTATGATGGAAAATTATTGTTAGAGCCAGAGTATAATGAGTTATCAAGAGTAATTGATATTTTAGATAATGAAAATGCATATATATTATGTGCAAAAAATGGACAATATGGTATTATGAAAAATGATGAAGACTTAATAACTAATGAATATCAGTCTATTGAATATGATGAAAATAATAAATTATTTACTCTTGAAAAAAGTAAAAAATTCGGAATTGCAAATTTAGATGGAAATGTAATTATTCCAACAGAATATAGTCAAATTGACATAACTGGAATATATTTATATGCTAAAAATGACCAAGGTGTAACAGTTTATAATGCATCAGGAACACAAGCAAATATTGATACTAATGTTGCTATTTTAAATACTTCTAACGAAAAGTATAGAATAAGGATAGATAACAAAGATGGTACAAAGTATGGTGTTATAAATGAAAATGGCGAACAAGTTATAGATGAAAAATATAATTATATTGAATATTTATTTGATGATTATTTTATTGTAAGTGACACTAATTCAAAACTTGGTGTTATAAACGATAATGATGAAATAGAAATAGATATTAATTATGATGGACTTCAAAAAATCACAGAAACAAATGTTATACAAGCAAGTATAACAAGCGAAAATATAACTAAATTGTTCTCTAAAGATTTAAGAGAGATATGTAGTTTAGAAAATGCTAATGTGGAAAACAAAAATAGTTATATAAAAATTTCTAATGCTACTGATACATTGTATTTTGATAAAGATGGTAAAGCGTTAAAAAATACTGATGTATTTACAAATAATACTTTATTCGCAAATAAAGTAAATGATAAATGGGGATTTGTAGATAAAAGTGGAAATACAGTAGTAGATGCTAAGTATGATAAAGTTACAGAATTTAATGAATATGGTTTTGCAGGAGTAAAATTAGACAATAAATGGGGTGTTGTAAATTCTAAAGGTGAAGAAATTTTAGAGCCAACTTATATTTTAAATGAAGAACAAGAACCATTTTTTATAGGAACTTATTATAGAGTAAGATATGGTTTTGGAGAATATTATTATACTAATTTAAATAATGAGCCAGAGACTGAAAATACAGAGGTAACAAATGAAGATATTGATGAAAATGTTACAAATGCAGGAGTAAATGAGTAATATATTATAATTAAAATAAAGTAAGGTAATGCCTTACTTTTTAATATGCTAAAATAAAACTAAAAAATATTAATTTTAGTTTGACTTAAAAAATTTATAATGTTATAATCTTATTAAGATATAACTTAATAAGATTAGTTATTAATATACATGTCTACTCTTGGTGGTAAAGTTTTTGCAAGTGTAGGTAGAATTATCATATTTAAAGAATGTTTAAAAAATAATATTATTCCATTTATTATATTAGATAAAGATAAATTATTCTATTATAGAGGATTAAAAGAATATAAAAGGGAAAAAGGTTATTTAGTCGATACTTGCTTAAATGCACAAGACCAATATACTAAAATGATAAAATATTATTTAAATTAATATAGAAATTATGTTGGGAATAAAAGTTACTTAATTTAGTAACTTTTTTTCTGTTTAAAAAATAAAAATAAGTAAATAATATAATAGAGAATAACTGGAAAATAGAAAGTAGGTGATATTTTGCTTGGTTTAGCATTATCAGGTGGAGGAATAAGAGGAATAGCTCATGCAGGAGTTTTAAAAGCATTATTGGATAATGGAATAAGTGTAGATATAATAGGAGGAACAAGTGCTGGAGCATTAGTGGGAGTATTATATGCAATGGGATATACTCCAGACTATATTTATGAAGCATTTAAATTGTATTCTAAAGAAATAGTAGGTTTAAATGGAGGTTTAATGTTTTCAGGAGTAAGAGGAAAAATATTAGGTAATGAAGCGGGAATAAAAGGTTTAAAAAGTGGAAAAAGTTTAGAAAAAGTATTTGAAAGGATGGCCTTAAGAAAAGGATATAAAAATGTAGAAGAAATTTTAGAAATACCAGTTGTAATAACATCAGTAGATATTAGAGATGGAAAAGAATATATATTCACAAATAGTGTACCGAATGTGGAAAATGCTGATAAATATATAACAAATATAGGTATTGGAAAAGCAGTAAGAGCAAGTAGCAGTTTTCCAGGGATATTTTGTCCTTGTGAATTTGAAGGGCATAGTTTTTATGATGGAGGAATATTAGATAATGTACCAGTTTTAGAAGTAAGAAAACAAGGTGCAAATAAGGTAATTGCAGTAAATTTTAAAGCTGATGATATAGAAAATTCAAGTAATATAATGGATTTAGGAATGAGAACATTAGATATAATGGGAAATAAAATATCAGAAAAAAGTTTAAATAATTGTGATTTAGTAATAACTGTAGAAACAGATAAAACAGGCTTATTTGATATAGAAAAATTAGATAGTTGTTTTGAATATGGATACATGGCAGTTATTAAAAATCTTGGGAAAATTAAACAAGTTTTAGAAAGTAAATGAATATAATAAGTAATAAATGTATTATTGTATTTTTTATAGTCGTTTTTTTGCTCCGTCACCAAAACGACCTAAGGAGGTTAATATGAAAGTTAGGTATTTTGATCATGCGGCAACAACACCTATAAAACAAGAAGTGTTAGAAGAAATGTTACCATATTTGAAAGAAAAGTATGGAAATGCTTCATCATTATATACACTAGGAAGAGAGGCAAAAAGGGGAATAGAAGAAGCAAGAAAGAAAATAGCAGAATTAATTAATTGTAAACCTAGTGAAATTTATTTTACAGCTGGCGGGTCTGAAAGTGATAATATGGCAATTAAGGGAATTGCATATTCTAATAGATATAGGGGAAAACATATAATAACATCAAAAATAGAACATCCAGCAGTATTACATACGTGCAAAGTGTTAGAAAAACAAGGCTTTAGAGTAACATACTTAAATGTAAATAAAGACGGAATAGTAGATTTAGAAGAATTAAAAAGAGCAATTAGAAATGATACAATTTTAATTAGTATAATGAGTGTAAATAATGAAATAGGAACAATTCAGCCAATATATGAAATATCTAAAATTGCAAAAATGTATAATATAATATTTCATACAGACAGCGTACAAGGAGTAGGGCATATTCCAATAGATGTAAAAGATATGGGAATAGATATGTTATCATTATCAGGGCATAAAATATATGCACCAAAAGGAGTAGGAGCTTTATATATAAAGGAAGGAATAAATACAGAAAAATTAATTGACCGGTGGGCATCAAGAAAAAGATAAAAGAGCAGGAACAGAAAATGTAGCAGGAATAGTAGCATTGGGAAAAGCCTGTGAGATAGCTAAAAGAGATATGGGAAAGAATATAGAATATTTAAGAAATTTAAGAGATTATTTTATAAAATTAGTAGAAGAAAAAATAGAGATAGCCATGTTTAATGGTAGTAGGAAATTAAGAGTTTCAGGAAATAGTAATTTTTCTTTTAAAGGAATAGATAGCCAAAGTTTACTTTTAAAATTAGATGAAAAAGGTATTTGTGTATCTAGTGGTTCTGCGTGTTCAGAAGGAAATGGTAAACCTTCACATGTCTTGAAAGCAATAGGTTTATCTGATGAAGAAGCAAAAAGTGCAATTAGAGTAACATTAGGTGAAGAAAACACAAAAGAGGATATAGATTATTTAGTAGAAAGTATTATAGAAAGTATAAGAGAACTTAAGTAGTTCTCTTATTTTGAATGTAACGTAATGCTTGATTTTTAAAGCAACTTATTGTAAAATAGAAATGTAGTTAATCTTGGTAAGGAAGTGAGAAAATGCAAAGTATAGGAATTGGAGAAATTGATTTTAAAACATTAAGATTAAATAATAATTATTTCATAGATAAGTCTTTATATATAAAAGATATAATAGATAATGGAAGTAAAGTAATATTAGTAACAAGACCGCGTAGATTTGGAAAAACTTTAAATATGAGTATGCTAAGATATTATTTTGATGTAAGAGAAGAAAACTCAAAAGAAATATTTGAAGGCTTAAAAATAATGAACGAAGACGAATATTATACATCTAAAATGGGATATTATCCAGTAGTATATGTGTCATTAAAAGATGTAGAATCTTATTCATATGAAAAAATGATAACTGATTTACAAAAAGCAATATCTAATATATATATAGAACATAGATATTTATTAGAAAGTAATAAGATATATGAAGAAGAAAAAGAAAATATAAGAAAAATACTATTTCAAAAAGGAAATGAAACGACATTACAAAATGCATTAAAAGATTTAAGTATATATTTGAATAGATATTATGGAAAACCAGTAATATTATTATTAGATGAATATGATGTACCGTTACAAGCAGCATATGTGAAAGGATATTATGGTAAAGCAGTAGAATTTTTAAAAAGTTTTTACAATACATCTTTTAAAGATAATATTTGCTTAGAAAAAGCAATACTTACAGGAGTATCGAGAATTGCAAAAGAAAGTATATTTAGTGGAATGAATAATTTCGATGTGTTTACTATAATGGATAATGAATTTGCAGATGATTTTGGAATAACAAGTAAAGAAATGGAAAAAGTAATAGCTGATTTTAACATAGAAGAAGATAGAGAAGAAATAAAAAAATGGTATGATGGATATAAAATAGGAAATGTAGAAGGAATATATAATCCATGGAGTATACTAAATTATTTAAATAAAAGAGAACTTAGACCATACTGGGTAAATACAAGTTCAAATGATTTAATAAAAATGACATTTAAGAAATCAAATGCAGTAAAAGAAAAAATGATAAGTTTATTAAATGGTGAACCAGTAGAAGTAACAATAGATTTAGAAACAATAATAGTAGGGATAGAAAATAGAGAAGAAAATATCTGGGGATTAATGTTACAAACAGGATATTTAAAAGTAATAGAAACAGTAAATTTAGAAGAAAGATTATATAAAGTAGCTCTACCTAATAATGAAATAAAAGATTTATTTAGAGGAATGGTAAGAGAATGGTTTAGCCATCAAGTAGAAGGAGAAGATTTAAGAAGTATATTAAATGATTTAGTTAATCTAAAATTAGAAGATTTTGAAAGAAAGTTAAAGAAATTAGTGATAGAAATGTTTAGTTATTTTGATGTAGGAGAAAATACAGCAGAAAGTTTCTACCATGCATTTATATTAGGAATGCTAGTTGGTTTAAAAGACAGTTACTATGTAAAATCAAATAGAGAATCAGGATATGGAAGATATGATATAATGTTAGAACCAAAAGAAAAAGATAAAAGCAGTTTTATAATGGAATTTAAAGTAGTAGAAAGTATGGAAGAAAAGGAAGTAAAAGCAAAGATAAAAGAAGCAAAAGAACAAATAAAAGATAAAAGATATGAACAAGAGCTTAAAGAAAGAGGTTTTACAAATGTAACAAAAATGGTATTTGTATGTAATGGAAAAGAAATAGAAATAACAGTTGTTTAAAATTAGAGAGCTAAATATTTAGCTCTCTAATACTGATATAGCACATCTTATTCCATCAACAGAAGCAGACATAATACCTCCTGCATAACCTGCACCTTCGCCACAAGGGTATAAATTTGTTATATTGCAAACTAAATTTTCATTTCTAGGAATTTTAACAGGAGAAGAACTTCTAGTCTCAACACCTGTTAAAATGGCGTCAGGTTCTGCAAAACCTTTTAGTTTAGTATCAAAATAAGGAATACTGTTAACTAAAGTATCACTAACAAATGAAGGCAAGATTTCGTGTAAATTAGATAATGTGATACCAGGCAAATAACTAGGTTTTACTTTACCAATAAACTCTGATTTCCTATTATTTAAGAAATCTTCTACTCTTTGGATAGGTGCGTAATAATTTTTACCACCTAAAATAAAAGCCTTTTCTTCTAAATCTTTTTGAAAATAAATTCCAGAAAGAGGAGAATTATTTCCAAAATCAGAAGGTGTAACATTAACTAAAATAGCAGAATTAGCATTTGTGTTATTTCTTAAGTAATTGCTCATACCATTTGTTACAATAGTATTCTCTTCACTTGATGATGCAATAACAGATCCACCTGGACACATACAAAAAGTATAACAAGAACGACCATTAGGTAAATGGTAAGAAAGTTTATAATCAGCGGGTGGAAGATGTAATTTAGAATTACCGAATTGTGCTTTATTTATATCTTCTTGTAAGTGTTCAATACGAACACCAACTGAAAAATTCTTTGCTTCCATTACAATTCCTTTATCAAAAAGTTTAAAAAATGTATCTCTTGAGCTATGCCCAATTGCTAAAATAATGTGTGAACCAGATATTTCAAAAGTAGAATTTTTATCTTTGCAAACAACAGAAGATATATTATTATTATCTATATTAAAATCTATGACTTTAGTATCAAATAAAAACTTTCCACCTTTAGAAATAATAAATTCACGTATATTCTTAATTATTTTAATTAATTTATCTGTACCAATATGAGGTTTAGATAAATATAAAATTTCTTTAGGAGCGCCGAAGTTTACAAATTCTTCAAGAACCTTAAAACAAAAAGTACTATTAATACCAGTAGTTAATTTACCATCTGAAAAAGTACCAGCACCACCTTCACCAAATTGCACATTAGACAAACAATCTAATTTACCAGTCCTTCTAAAAGTTTCAACTTGTTTTTCTCTTTTATCTACTTTAGAACCTTGTTCTATAACAATAGGAGTAATTCCGTTTTGAACTAAAGTAAGTGCGCAAAATAAGCCAGAAGGTCCTGCTCCTATTACAATAACTTTTTTATTATTAATATTATTTAATTTAATTTTAGGAAGTTCTTTTTTAATAACTTTATCAAAATGTTTATAGTTTTTCTCATTTTTAAGTTCTATATTAATAGAGTAATTATAATGAACATCTTGTTTTTTTCTTGCATCGATTGATTTTTTAACTATATACCAATCGATAATATCTTCTTTTTTTATCTTATATTTTTTAATTACAAAATCTATTAAATTTTCATCTTCAATATCTTCATAAACTTTTATATTATTAATTCTAATCATTTTGTGCTCCTTTATTTTTTAGAAAATATATAACTATTATAGCATAAATAGTAAAACTATGCTATAATAATTCAAAATAGAAATTGAGGAAAAAGTTTAAATGGAAGAAAATTGGAAAGATAGAACTGAAAAACTAATTGGAAAAATAGCTTTAGAAAAGTTAGAAAAAGCTAAAGTAATAATTTACGGAATAGGTGGAGTAGGGGGATATGTAGTAGAAGCACTAGCAAGAGCAGGTGTTGGAAATTTATGCTTAGTAGACCCTGATAAAATCTCAATTAGTAATATAAATAGACAAATACATAGCAATTTGAAAACAGTAGGGAAAAGTAAAATAGAAGTTATGAGAAAAAGAATTTTAGAAATAAACCCTAAAGCAAATGTAGAAATTTTTAATCCTAAAGAATTAGATTTTGAAGAACAAGATTTAATAAATACTACATATTCATATGTAGTAGATGCAGTAGACACTGTAAAAACTAAATTAAAAGTAATAGAAAAAGCAAAAAAAGAGGGTGTCAAAATAATTTCAGCAATGGGAGCTGGTAATAAATTAGATTGTAATTTTATTGTTTCAGATATTGAGAAAACAGAGGTGTGTCCTCTTGCTAAAGTAATTAGAAAAGAATTAAAAAAGAAAAATATAAAAGATGTAAAAGTAGTGTATTCAAAAGAAGAACCAGTAATTAGAAAAAGAGTGCCTGCAAGTATTTCATACGTACCAGGTGTTATGGGGCTAATTATTGCAGGTGAAGTAATAAAAGATATTATAAAATAAATTTAGAGGAAATATATGAAAAAAAACATAAAAAACGGAATTAATTTGATATTAAAAGTATTTTGGATATTTGTTATTGGAAGTGTATTCGGGTTTATAGTAGAAATGTTATATGCAACAATATACACAAGAACATTAGTAATAAGACAAGGGCTAATTTATGGACCTTTTATACAAGTATATGGTATGGGTGCAGTTGCATATTATTTTTTGATTAGAAAGTTCAAAGAACCCAAAGAAGCATTTTTTGCAGGGGCAATCATGGGTGGTGTTTTAGAATATTTATGCTCATTTTTCCAAGAGATATTTTTCGGTACAGTTTCTTGGGATTATAGCAAATTTCTTTTCAACTTAAATGGTAGAATATGCTTGCTTTATTGTGTGTATTGGGGAATAATTGCAGTGGCATTTTTAAAGATAATTTATCCTAATTTAGAAAAATTAGAGCCTTTAATACATAAAATAAGTGTTAAGATTTTAAGTGTTTTTATGATACTTTTTATGACTTTTGATATTACAATATCAGTTTTAGCATCAAGCAGGCAACAAGAAAGAAGACAAAATATAGAACCTAAAAACAATTTAGATGTATTTTTAGATGAACATTATCCAGATGAGTTTTTAGATAGAATTTATAATAATAAGAAAAATGTGGATAGTTTATAGATTGGACTTAAAGTTAAAAGATGATATAGTATTTGTAAGCAGGTAGCAAAGTGACAAAAAAATAAAAAAGATAGAAGAAAAAATTATAGATTATACATATGATTTAGATTTGAAATATGACGTTTTATTATCACCTATAATAGAAAGTATAACAAATTATAATAAAATGGTAAGTTATATATCTTTTTATAAAAATGTAGAAAAAGAGGGAATATTTTTGTAATATATTAATCTTAAAATATACTTAGAAAGGAAAATAATAATGAAAATAGGTAGAAATGAATTATGCCCTTGTGGTAGCGGAAAAAAGTATAAATACTGTTGTATGGGAAAAGAGAATATAGAAGAATTTGAAATAGGAAAGAAAAAGAATAGTTGGGAAGAGTTTCTTAATACTGAAGAAGGAATGGAAACAATGTATAATATGTTAGCAAATATGAGAGATTTTTTGTTAAAAGATAAGCCTCATATTAAAGAGTATAAGAAGATAAGAAAATTACATTCAGAAATTATTGATAATATGCAACAATATTATGAAGAAGGAAATTTTAAACAAGAATTTGATTTAGGAGAAGTAAAAGATAAGATAGAAACAAAAAATATAAAACTTTTAAGCACTGATTTTGATACATCAACACAATTAGGGATGACAGCTCTTTTAAATATAATAATATATAAGAATTCAAGTACAGCAAATTGCTTAACAGAAGAATATTTAAGAAAAAATAAATTTAGAAAACCAGAAAAAGTTGAATTTCTAAGAGCAATGTTAAATTCAGAAGCAGGACTATTTGAAATAACAAAAACAGATGAAGAAAATGCACAAGTTAAGATGAAAAATGTGTTATCTGGTAAAGAATATTTAGTTACAGATATTGCACTTAGTGGTAATAAAAATAATGATAAATTTTATTGGTATAATAGAATAATAACTTATAATGCTATAAGTTTTGGAACAGGTGTTGGTATTATATTCGAAAAGACAGATAAATTTATTATTAACTGGATAAATGAAAATAAGAAAAATTATAATGAAAAAGAGGAAATGGTTAGATTTTTAACATTATATAATGAGTATCAAAAAAATGATAGGGGAATTAAACTAAGAGTAAATAATATGTAAAGGAGAATAAAGTGGATAGTAGAATAGAAAAAATAATTAGATTAAATGAGAAAATAGATAGTATGGCACTTAATACAACATCAGCATATAGTTTTGGAACAAAACAGAACTTAAGTGTTGTGGATAAAAAAATAGTAGAATATTATACCGAAATGACAGATATTATTATTAAAATCTTAAAAGAAAATAATACAAAAGACATAAAAGTTATAGATAATATTACAGAATATAGAATAAAACCAAGTGAAATGTTAGAAGATTTTGTAGATTTATTACAATATTATAGTAATTTTAATGAAGAATTTGTAAAAGAAGAAATAGATATTTTAACTAAAATATATGAAAATATAGAATTTGATATAGAGTTAAATACAGAAATATATACAGAAATTGCAGATTGTTTTTTCAGAATTGGTAATGAAGAAAAAGCAAGAGAAATGTTACTTAGGATTATAAAACAAAATCCAGATGAAGATGGACCATATATGTGCATGCAAAATTGGTATTTGTATTATAAAAAAGATTATAGAAAATTAGCAGAAGTAATAGATTTAGCAGAAGAAAATAATCATATATTATTTACTGATTTTGGTTATTTTGAACTAATAAATCATTATAAAAAAACAGGAAATAGAGAGCTAAAAGAAAAATATGAAAAATTATATGAAAAATGGAAGGAAAATAAGAATACAATAAATATATAGGAGTAATTAAAAATAAAAGAAAATATAATAAAAATAAAAAAGAATTACAGAAAATAAAATTTATTTAAGAAATATAGATTTAAATTTATATTTCTTTTTTACTGTTTTTTGACCCCGTCCCAAAATACAGTAAAGTTCTAATAGTGGAATTTTGAGAATACAATTAAACAAAAGTATTCTTTAAATAAAGGAGTTAGAACAATATGAGAGGTGTATCAATAGAAGAACGTAGTGTAATTCTTGCACATTATATTATAGAATCAAAAGATACGGTTAGAGGTGCTGCTAAGAAATTCGGGATTAGCAAAAGTACGGTTCACAAAGATATTGCAGAAAGATTAAGAAAAATAAATCCAGCATTAGCAAAACAAGTAAGAGTAATTTTAGATGAGAATAAAGCACAAAGACATATAAGAGGAGGGATGGCTACAAAGAGAAAATATGGACATTGATTAATTTAAATATCACTTTTCTACAAAAAAAGACATAAAATTGCTTTTGTAGTTTCTATGAGAAAAATACTTGTAAATAGAGTTATTGTCAAATATAGTATAAATAATTTTATATAAAAAATATTCACTATAAAACAATTACAAGAAATGAATTATTGATATATAGAGAGTGTGGAAAAGTGAATAAATTGAAATAAGGGCAATTGCAATTTCATCGGCTTTAGACATAATGAGTAGCTCTTTTTGACGAAAGACAGTTAATTACCTAATTCAGTTTATAACTATTGACTTATGGGATAAATTGAGTTAAAATATTCTTGGTAGTAAACACATATTATATAGTCATAGTGAAATAAAAACGAGAATAAAAGGACTTATCAAGTTAGAAAAATATTAGAAGGAAAGAAATATATATAATAAAAAGGTAAGTGTGTAAATAATTTTATAAATATTTTAGCAAAAGACTTGAAATATAGATAAAATTAGTAAAATGTAGTATAATAGAAAGAGAGGTTATTTTAATGTTAAAATTATATTTAGATAATTGTTGTTATAATAGACCATTTGATGACTTAACACAAGAAAAAATAAATTTAGAAGCACGGAGCAATAGACTCTATTATTAATATGTATGTAAAGGAAAAAATTATAATATATAAAAGTAGAGCTATTGACTATGAAATAAGTAGAATTTCAAATGGTGATAAAAGAAGACAAGTAGAAGATTTATATGATGGATTAGAGTTAGAAAATATTCCATATACATACGAACTAGATGAAAGAGTAGAAGAATTAGAAAAATACAATATACATTATATGGATGCGTATCATATTGCTTATGCAGAAAGTAAAAATATAGATTATTTTGTAACAGTGGATAGACAATTAATAAATGCTTCAAAAAAAGCAAATCTAAATTTAAAAGTTGTAAATCCTGTAGAATTTGTAATGGAGGTGATGTAAATGGCGGTAACAGTAAGAGAGTTAGAAAGGATAAGAAGAGATGGCCTTAAGGCTTTAAAAGAAGAATTGGGTGTTGAAGGTATGATAAAATTTATTCAAATGTATAGTGATGGAAAAGGTAATTATACAGAAGAAAGAAGAGAAATTTTAAAAGATTTAAATAAAAAAGAACTACAGGATTTTTTAAGGGAAGAATTGAATTAATGTAATAAAAAATCTATTTTCAAAAAGAGAATAGATTTTTTATGTTTTTTTCTTATTTCCTATAGCTAATATACTAAAAAGAAAGGTAAGAGTAATTTTAGATGAGAATAAAGATAAAATGGCATATAAGAGGAGGGATGGCTACAAAGAGAAAATATGGACATTGATTAATTTAAATATCACTTTTCTACAAAAAAAGACATAAAATATAATAGCCTAAATTTATGAGGTGAAACAATATGAGTAAAATTAGAAAAGGTGATATAGTAGGTAGAAAATCATATGGTAAAGATATTTATTTTAAAGTTAGCAAAATAATAGAAAAAACAAGTACTAAAGAAGAAATTGCTATTTTAAATGGTTTAATAGAGAGAATAGAAGCAGATAGTCCTGTTTCAGATTTAGAAATTATACCAAGAAGAGATGTTATAAAAAGACTTAAAAATTTAGATGCTAAATTGAAAAAGAGAATTTTTATAGCTGATGAAAAGAGAAGTTTTGATAAAAGTACAACAGGTAAGATATTACATTTAGATGGTGATAGGAAATATAGTGAAAAATCTTATAATTACTATAAAAAAGTAGGATTACATGCTGTTGTTAGAAATATTCCTGAATATAAACAACCTATTGTAGTTACAAGATTTTTAGAAATATATAAGCCAGATATATTAGTAGTTACTGGACATGATGGTATGTTAAAAAAGGGAAAAAGATATTATGATATTTATAATTATAGGAATTCAAGGTATTTTATAGAAACGGTAAAGAAAGCAAGAGAGTTTGATAAAAATACTGGAAAAAATTTAGTGATTTTTGCAGGGGCATGTCAAAGTTATTTTGAGGCTTTAATATCTGCTGGAGCAAATTTTGCTTCTTCTCCTGCACGTATTTTGATAGATTTCTTAGATCCACTACTTGTTGCTGAAAAGATTGCAACTACTGAAAAATATAAATTTGTTACAATAGATGATATTGCATATGAACTAAGAGATGGCAAAGATGGTGTTAGTGGAATAGGTGCTAATGGAAAGTTAAAAGAATAATATATTTATAAAAATAAACCAACTTAATATTTTTGTAACATAATTGTAATACAGTTGTAATTTTTGAAAAATAAATCAATAAAAGCCTTGAAAATAAAGATGTTGCAAAAATCGACAAGAAACTTTGTTCTTTGACAGAAAAACCTTAAAATGCTATAATCAAGCTATCTTAAGGGAAGGTGATAGCATGATTTGTAGATCTGATATAGCAAATCTAAAAACTGATATTTTAGAAAAAGAGGGACAAAAGATAATTGTAAAAGGCTCTTTAGGAAGAAGTAAAGTCTTTGAAAAAGAAGCTACAATAGAAAAAGCATATCCTAATATTTTTGTTGTAAGATATGAAGAAAACAATAGAAATGTAACATATAGTTATACTGATGTTTTAACAAGGACAGTTGAGGTTGAAGTTTTTGATGGAGAATCTTATTCACCTTTGATACCACCAGCTCCAGAACCAAAACCAAGGAAAAATTTAGTATAAGAATAGTAAAATTTAAAGCAGGATTTTATTTTCTGCTTTTTTTCTTGATTTATAGTTTATTATATAGTAAAATGTTATTATAAAATTAAAGGGGATGATATAAAGTGAAAAAGTTACCATATGGAGTAAGTAATTATAGAAATTTAATAGAAGAAAATTATTATTATGTAGATAAAACTAAATATATAGAAAAATTAGAGAAATTAGAAGTAAAGAACGTAATGCTTTTGCGCCCAAGAAAGTTCGGAAAAACATTATTTACAAGAATGTTGGAAAATTATTATGACATAGAAAAAGAAGATAAATGTGAAGAATTATTTAAAGAAACATATATAGGAAAAAATCCTACTAAAATGAAAAACAGTTATTATATATTAAGATTTAATTTTTCTGGTACAGATGTAGAAAATTTTAAGAAAAATATTTTAGGTAGTTTAATTGAATTTATTTATAGATATAAATTTGATTTCAAAATAAAGGAAGATTTAACGGCACCAGAAATATTTAAAGAATTTTTAGAAGTATTTGAAAAAGAAAGAAAAGCAAAAAAGATATATGTAATAATAGATGAATATGACCATCTTATAAATGATTTATATAGATTTGAAAAAGAAAAATTTGATAAATTAATATTAGAAGATAATGAAATAAAAAAATGGTATAAAATATTGGAAGAAGGAACAAAAACAGTAATTGATAGAATATATATAACAGGTGTAAGCAAATTAACAGCAAATATAATGTTTAAAGATTTAAATTTTGTTTTAGATTTAAGTAAAGATAAAGAGTTTAATGAAATATTAGGTTTTACAAGAGAAGAAACAAAAAAATTAGTACAAAATCAAATAGAAGATAAAAAAGAACAAGAAAAATTATTAGAGGTAATTTATGAACATTATGATGGATATAAATTTTCTTTAGAAGCAAAAGAAAAAATATATAATTCAGATTTATGTATATATTTATTATGCAAATATGTGAGTTCTAAAGAGCTTCCAAGGAATTTATTAGATATAAATATAGCAAGTGATTATAGTAAAATAAAAGAGGCTTTAAAAAATGAAAACATAGAAACAAAATTAGAAATAATAAAAAAATTAATTTTAAATGAAGGAATAACATTAAAAGAATTTGATAAATCAAAACAAAGTATAGTAATGTTATATGATTTAGGATACTTAACAATAGGAGGATTAAAAGAAGCTGATACAAAACTAATAATACCAAGTAAGGTGTTAAAAGAGTTATATTGTGAATATTTTTTGATAATACTAAATGAAAAAATTGAAATAACAGATAGAGAATATATAGAAATAGGAATAGAGTTGATAATAGAGGGAAAGATAGAAAAAGTAATAAAATTACTTGAAAAATATTTAAACAATTTATCAAATAGAGATTACCAAAACTTCGATGAGAAATATGTAAAAGTAATGTTTTTCTGTATAGCTATGAATTTAGGAACATTTATAGTAAAATCAGAATTAGAAGTAGAGAGAGAATATCAAGATATATTGTTAGTACCAAAAGAAGCTGAAAAAGGATATTATACAATATTAATAGAATTTAAATACTTAAAAAAAGGTGAAGAAAATAAGTTAGAACAAAAACAAGAAGAAGCAAAAGAGCAAATAATAAGATATAGTAATAAAGAAGAGATGAAATCGGTAAAAAACTTAAAGAAATTTACAGTTGTAGCAGTAGTAGATAAAGTATATGTAAAAGAAATATAAAAGTTAGAGTATCAGAGATTTAAAAATATTCTGATACTTTTTTTCTTAAATTTATTTTTGTATATAATTATTATTGTTTTCATATTTTTGAATAAAATTAAATTTACTTTAATATATATGAATAAGGATATATTAAAGGAGGTTAATTAAATGGTTGTAGAAACGGTAAAAGAAAGTTTATCTGTAAATAAATTAGTAGCAACAAAAAAAGAACTTGTAATGGTAGAAGGAGATATGATTGTTCCAGATTCTAAACCTGATATTTTAAATACAATTAGTACAAGTGGGATGGTATGTGTTTATAAAAAAGAGGTTTTAGATGGAAAAGTTAGAGTTGATGGCAATATTAATACATATATAATGTATATGGCAGATGATGAAAAAGATAAGATAAGAGGTATCAATACTACTTTGGATTTTTCCGAAACAATACAAATTCCTAATGTTAATGACGAGATGAGTTGCAAAGTAACTACTAATTTAAAGAGCATAGAAGCTAAAGTTATTAATGGAAGAAAAGTTGGTATTAAAGCTATGGTGGATATAGAGATTAATGTATATTCTAACGAGGTTATTGCTATAGTAAACAGTATTCCTGATGCAGAAGGGATACAAATGTTACAAGAAAGTTTAATGGTTAATTCTTTGGTTGGAACTGGCGATAATAAGATTTTTGCAAAAGACACTATTAATATAAATGTAGAAGATAATTTAGCAGAGATATTAAAAGCTGGAGTGAAAATAGGAAATAAAGATGTTAAGATTAGTTATAATAAGGTTTTGACTAAAGCTGATGCTGAGGTTAAAATATTATATTTAACAGAAGACAATAGAATAGGAGAAGTTAAAGCAAATGTTCCTATTGTTGGTTTTATTGATATTCAAGATGTTAATGAGGAAAATATCTGCGATGTTAATTATGAGATGAGAAATATAGTATTAAAGCCTAATTCTACTGAAGAACATTCTATTTATGTTGAGATTGAAGTTGGTGTTTTTGTTAATGTTTTTGAAGAAAAGGAGATTAGCTTAATCCAAGATTTATATAGTCCGATAGAGAATTTAGAGTTTAATCAAAGAAAAGTTATGACTATTAGTGATAAGAAAATGGTTAGTGATATTTTACAAATAAGAGAAAAGGTTAATTTAGATGATTTTGGCGATAAAAATATTATAGATGTAGATGTTATTCCAAAAATTGAGAAAGAACATAGAAAAGAAAATAAGATTATTTATGAAGGAGAGTTAGAGATTAATTTTATTTTAGCAAATGGAGATTTACAGGTGGATACAAGAAGCGTTACCGTTCCTTTTGATTACAGTATTGATAATTTTGAAAATAGTGAGAATTTAGTTACTGAAATGGAAGTTTTTGTTAAAAACCAAGATTTTATTGTTCAAGATGCTGGTGTTGTTAATTGTAATATTGATTTAGAAATGTGCATGAATTCTTATAAAACATCTAATTTAAATGTTATAGATGAAATCCAGACAAATGGAGAAAGGGAAGAGGAAGATTATAGCATTATAATGTATATTGTTAAAAAAGGTGATACTTTGTGGAAGATTGCAAAGAAATTCGGAAGTACTGTTGATGATATTGCAAGGACCAATGGTATTGAAGACGAAAATATGATAATGCCGGGTCAAAAACTTTTTATACCTCATTATACTAAAGTTCCAAGTATGAGCCATGTATAAAATATATTCAAGACCACGTATAACGCTTCCAAAGTTTTTACAAAATAGGGGAGATAACAGTAAAAAAATAAGTAAGAAAGTTATTACTATATTAATTATTCTTATTATTGCTTTTAGTACAGTAGGTTATGTTTTAAAAGCTGTTTCTCCTATTTTTGATACTTTGTGCGAGTCAAAGGCTAAGTCTATTGCTACTAATATTTCCAATGAACAGGCTTTAAATATTATGAAAGATTATACTTATGAAGATATGTTCATTGTTGAAAAAGATGCTAATGATAATATTACTATGATTAAGTCTAATATTACTAATATGAATGAGATAACATCTAAGATTGCTTTAAATATTCAAAATGGTTTTGATAATTTAGGTAGGGAAGATATACAAATTGCACTAGGTAGTTTTACAGGGATAAAGTTACTTGCTGGTAGAGGCCCTGGAGTTGAGATTAGAATTTCTTCTATTGGTAATGTTGAAACTACTTTAAATAGTGAATTTACAGAACAAGGAATAAATCAGACTCTGCACAGAATTTATTTAAATGTTTCTTGTAATGTTAAGGTACTTACACCTTTTAAGGATATTGAAAGGAAGATTGATAACCAAGTTCTTCTTGCTGAGAATGTTATTGTTGGTCACATTCCTGATACTTACTATGATTTAGATGGTTTAAACAGAAGTGATGCAATAGAGATGGTTGAGTAAAAAACTAAAAAAGAAAAAAAGGAAAAACTAAAAAAAGAAAAAGGAATAAAAAAATAAAACAATAGTTAGCCTATATTTAGACTAACTATTTATATATATAAAATGAAAGAAAAACGTTAATAACTTTGTTATATTTTTACATTACGTAAAGGACGAAACGGAATGTAGCATAAGAATATCCTTCACCATTAAGTACATTCCTAGTGGAAGCGGTACAAACTTTATTATCATAAGAACCACCGCGATCTACAATATGTATATAATTTTGGTATATTGCTTTTTCAGCTGAATATTCAAAATAATTACTTTCTAAATCATATATATTACATACTTTATCGGCCTCATTAAATCCTGAATTAGTTGGTGAACCTGTATGTCTATTAGTATTATATGTTGTTACTAAAAAATTATCTATTCCATTTCCATCTAATTTTCCGTTTATAAAATGCATTATTATATCCCATTGTATTCCTGAACACATAGCACTTTTTACTTTTTCTGGACTTTTTACCTCAAAACTTTTTCCTATTTCTTTAAATTCACTTTGAGTTTTATTTGTCCATACTGTTGCTCCTTTTTTACTCACTAATGTATCAGTTCCTTCTAACCCAGCTTCATATCTTGAAATATAAAAACCACCTTTACTTACAACGGCATCTCTTTCAGATTTTTCATTTATTAAACCAATTTCTTTTTCATCAGTTACGTTATCAGGTATTGTTGGTGCTATTTTATCAGGTAAATATCCAGTATCAGTATAAGCTGTTGACGAAATATCAGTAACTTCATAGGTTGTATTTCTAACATATTCATCTTCACTTGTTACTGGTATCCATACAAATTGATTACCTTTAGCAACTATGTTTGAGCTATCTTCTTCTGTGTCCTCTGGATTATCTGAAATAACAAGTCCTTGTGATACATCATTACAACCCGGAACAATCATAAAACCTTCAGGAATTATAGCTGTTCCATTATTTGTGTAAGGTTTATTTCCACCAGTTACTATTTCACCAACTACTGCATTTGTATTAGTTGCTTGATTTATATAACTTTCATATTGTCCAAGTGTTGTTTCTTCTTTTAGTTGTGCATCTTTGGTTTCTTCTTTTGCATTTTGAGCTTGAGTTAGAATACCGTTTTCACCTGTTAGCATGGCAATAGAAACGCCTGCTAAAATTAAAAGAACAATAATCGTAATGACAAGTGCAATTAAAGTAATTCCGATTATTGTTAATTTTTTCTTTATTTGTAAATGATTTCATCTTATTTTTCTCCTTTTCATTAGTTATATTATTTCCTTATTTTCTATTTTTATGTATTTAAAGTAAAAAACAAAGGAATAAGCACATAATAAATTATGTATATACATTTAAAAAAATAAGGATATTAATTCTATTTATGCCGTGAGTATATATTTTTTATATGCTTTTAGCATACATTTATGTTTATACATAAATAAGGTATTTGTAAATACCTTATGAGAAAAAAAGTGAAAAAAATGTCATGAAGTAAAGATTTAATTTGTGGTAAATTAAAATTTTTTTCGTTATTGCAACTAAAAAATTATTATGATAAAATACAAGTAGAAAAAATAAGGAGAAAACAAATGAGAAATACAACTAAAGAAGCGTTTTGTGAAGTATATGATATTATAAAGCATATGGATAAAGAAATGCAAGAAAAAATACCTAATAATTTTATGAATTTAATAAAGGAAAACAAAGCGTTAAATTATGAATTTAATATAGATTATAAAAAAGATATAAAAAATCAAATACTTAGAGAAACTAAAATAATACTTTCTCTTATTTATAGAGATTACTTATGTAGTGAAGAAAAGAAAAAAGAATTATTAAAATTAGATTTAGAAGAAATTAGAAGAGAAGAAAAAATATTACAAGAAAAATATGAGATTAACTTTGAAAAAAGAAAAAAAGAGAAACTTATACAAGAAAGTGAAAAGCCTAAATTACCAATAAAAATAGAAAAAGAAAAGTGGTATATAAAAATATTTAATTTTATAAAAAAAATATTAAAAAGATAATTTAGTGAGGTACAAATGGAAAAAGAAGAACTTAAAATATTAATAGAAATGGTACAAGAAACTTCGAATGTTTTTTGGAGCTTTTATAATTATACATATACAGATAAAAGAAGAAATTTATTAGATAAAATAGGAGTAAGATATGAAGTAGATGCACTTCTTAAAGAATTTAAAATAGAATATGGCGAAAACAAAAAGATAGAAAATTGGTTAAAGAAAAATCTACCAAAATTTTTAGAAACAATGGATAAAACAGACATAGGATATTTAGCAAAAGAATACCCAGGAGCTTTAGGTGATGATGTTTTAAAAGAAATTCTAACAACCGAAATAGTAGAATGGTATGATGAATATAATCTTACTGATGAAGACTTAGCAAAAATACTTTTAGCTGTGAATGATGTTGAATATAAAAAGAAAATATTAGATTATGTAAGAGAACAATATGATGGAGATCCAGAGGACACACATTTTAGTGAACAAGAAATAGTAGACATTCTTATAAGTACAAATGATATAGAATATATAAAAAAATATATTGAAGAAGGCTATTATTCAGAGGAATATTTTTCTTATGAACATTATTCTTATGACTTAGACACAGGACATTTTTCAAATTACAATTTAGAAAAATTATTAAAATTTATTAATGATTATGATTATATAAAAGAGATTTTAGATAAAGGAACATACGACCTTAAAAGTAGAAATATAGCATCATTAGTGGAATTTATGAATGATGTAGAATACACACAAAAAGTACTTGATAATAGAGAAAACTACAAATTAGAAGGTGATGAATTTTTAGAACTATCTTTATTACAAGAGATAAATAAATTAGATGATGCAAATATAACTTCTTTTATTGACAAATTAAAAAAATCAAAAAGAGCTGTTATTAATATTGTAATAAATGTTAATAAGAAAGAATTTACAGAAAAAATTGTTAAGAACTGGAAAGAAATTGGTTTTCAAGGTTATGAGATAAAGGATTTATTATCATATGTGGATAATATTGAAGAAATAATAATAAATAGAAAAAAATATGATTTAAGTAGTGAAATAATAGCAGATGTAGTTAGTAGAAAAGGAAAAAAAGAAGAATTATTAAAGTTAGTAGATAAAGAAACAAGTATAGCGTTTAGACAAAATAATGCATCAATACAATATATAAGAGAATATTTAGAAATGTTTATGAAATTAGAAGGAGTAAACATAGAAATAGATAAAATATTAAAAATGGCAGAAAAAAACGAAGGAATATTAAAAGGAAATTTTAATATCCTTGATAATAGATATATTAATGCATTAGGAGAAGAAAAAATAAATCAGATTTCTTGTTATCCAGAAATAGTAGAAAAAATATTAGAATTAAACAATGAGGAATTAAATTTAATAGGAAAAGTTTTAGATAGGTACATGCAAGAAGGTGAAGTAGAAGAATGGACACCACTTGCAAATAGAATATTAGAAAATATAAGTAGTTATGGAGAATTAATTTCTAATTTGAAAGGAAATAAAGAATTTGACGTAAGTGAGCTTATACCAATATTAATGCATTCGAATGATTTTGATATAAAAACTTTAGAAGATGTAGAAAACTTTTCAGATATTAAAAGAAGAAAATGTGAAGAATTAATAAATGCTGAAACAATAGAAAAAAAACAAGAAGGTATACTTTTAAAAATTTTTGGACAAGGACGTGAAGAAACCAAAAAATTAATTGAAAAATTCGGAGAAGATATTGATAAAATAGAGAACGAAAATTTAAAGGATTATATAAAATGTTTACAAGAAATATTGAAAATAGAAGATGGAGATGTGTTAGAAAAAATATTCCAAAATGTAGATGAAATAGAGACATTAAATCCACTACTTATGGAAAGAAGATTGAAAACAGAATATTTTAAATTATATAAAAAAGATTTATTTAAAGCAGAAGATGCCAAAATATTATCAGAAGAAGATAATATGTATAGTGCAGGAACAGACTTTAAAATGATAATAACATCTGTTGGAGCATACTGTAAAAATAATATACTTAATTATGAAGAAGATTGGAATAGAGCATCAATATCATCACAACACTTTTGTGCTTCATATATAAGAAATGATATGTTGGGACATGCAAGAGTACCGTTTGTATGTTATGGTTTTGAAGATATGCAAGAAGATTCTTTAATGTTATCAGGAGCAAAAGATATTTATTCTTCAGCAGAAACTTTTGAATCAGAAGCATATAGAGGAGAAAGATATTTATCACCAGATAATCAAATAAAAAATACATCTTCATATAATGAAATGGACTTCAGACGTATTCAAGGAGGAGTAAAAAAACAACCAGATTACATAGTGCTATTTAAGAAATATGGAGATATTCCCAATCTAACAGAAGCAAAAAAAGCATCTAAAGATTTCGGGGATTTACCTATTATAGTTATTGATGTAGAAGAATGTTTAATGGCAGAAAAACAAAAAGTAGAAAATTTATTTGAAAGGTATAAAGAAACTGGAGATATAAAAATAAGAGAGCAATTAGAAGTAAAGCTAAGAAATAATAGAGTAACAGATGAGCATTTTTGCCAAGACACAAATATTGATGATGAATTGAAAAGATTAACTACTGAAGATAGAGAAGTTACTATTGAAGATTTAGAAGAAATTTATGGTGAAACAACCAGTAGAGAAAGACAAGAAGAAAGTTCAAAAATCTTAGAAATCTATAGACAAATAAAAGAAATAAGCAGAGGAGAGATGCAAGGTGGAGAAACAGGAGGAAGAGAATAAAATAGAACAAAATTATGGCATAACTTCAAGAAAAATATTAGAAATAATAGAGAAAAATAGAGATGATAAAAAATAATAAGAAGATAAAATATAAAAACGAATTAAAAAGCCATAATTTGATAATAATAAAAAAATATGTTAAAATTAAAAAGAAGTGAAAAGAAAGGTTAAAAAGGTGGAGAGAAATGAGCAGTACTAATAAGCTATATTTTTTAAAATAAGAATAATCATATTTTGGAAGGTTTATTAGTTGTGCTTTAATTTAATAGATTAATAAATTTCTTCTTTAATATGATTTAAAGGAGGAATTTTTGTATGGAAAAAATAATTATAAAAGATGTAATAAAATATTATGGAGATAGAAAAATATTAGAAATAAAAGAGCTTAAAATAAATAGTGGAGAAAAAATAGGAATAGTTGGAATAAATGGAAGTGGAAAAAGTACATTTTTAAATATTATATATGGTAAGGTAAGTGTAGATTGCGGAGAAATAAAAGTAAATGGAAATATATCATATATAGAACAATTAAATAATAATTGTAGTCATTTAAGTGGAGGAGAAATAGTAAAAAAAGAAATAGAAGAAAAACTAAATAATAGATACGATATTATTTTAGCAGATGAACCATCATCAAATTTAGATATGGAAGAAAAAGAAAAGCTAAATAAAAAATTAAAAGAATATAATGGAACATTATTATTAATATCACATGATAGAGAATTATTAGATAATGTTGTAGACTTTATTTTAGAGATCCAAAATGGAAATGTTACTAAATATAAAGGAAATTATAGTAAATATAAAAAAGAAAAAGAACAAAGAGAAAAAAGAAAAGAATTTGAATATGAAAAATATTTAGAAGAAAAGAAAAGGTTAGAAGTTTCAATAAATAAGGTAAAAAATGAAGCAAAGGCAATGAGAAAAACTCCTAAAAGAATGGGGAATTCAGAAGCAAGACTGCATAAAAGAGGAGTTGAAAATAAAAGAGAAAAAGTAGAGCAAAGGTCTAAGAGTTTAGAGACAAGACTTAAAAATTTAGAAATAAAAGAAAAACCAGATGCTAAATATAATATATTTATGAAAATGCCAGAAAACTTAAAAGTAAAAGCAAAAATTGTTGTAAGTTCAGATAATTTAAATATTAAAGTAGGAAATAAAGAATTATTAAAAAATAGCAAATTTAATATAAAGGCAAATAGTAAAACAGCATTAATAGGAGGAAATGGTGTTGGAAAAACGACATTAATTACAAATATATTAAATGGTAATTTAAATATAAAAATAAATCCTAGTTGTAAAATTTCTTATTTTAAACAAGATTTAAATAATTTAGATAACAATAAAACTGTTTTAGAAAATATATTAGAGGATACAAGAGAAGATGAAACAACAATTAGAAATATATTAGGTAGCTTAAATATAAAGGAAAATGATGTATATAAAAAAGTAAAATTTTTAAGTGGGGGAGAAAGAGTAAAAGTTTTACTAACTAAAATAATGACATCTAATTGTAATTTTATAATATTAGATGAACCAACTAATTATTTAGATATAGAATCAATAGAGGCATTAGAATATTTAATGAAAGAATTTAAAGGTACAATTTTATTTGTAACACATGATAGGAAATTAATAGATAATGTAGCAACAGATATTATGATAATAGAAAATAAAAAGATAATAGAATTTGAAGGAAATTATACTAAATATTTAGAATATAAAGAAAATAAGAATAAAACTGTTAGTAATAATTCATTACTTTTAGAATTTAAACTTGCTGAAATTACTTCTAAACTTTCTATTTGTAAAAATGAAGAAGAAAAGAAAAAATTAGAAGAAGAATATAATAATTTATTAAAAAGTATTAAGTAAATAAATATAAAAATTAAATAGGAATATTTTAGATGTGAATGTTGATAAAATTTATGTTTTAATATATATGAAGGGATATATTATGCCAAAAAAAGTAGATAATGTATTAGAAATTTTTATTAAAAAATTATCAAAGTTATTAGGAAAAAGATTAAAGAAAATAATATTATATGGTTCTTATGCAAGAGGGGATTTTAATAAGAATTCCGATATTGATTTGATGATATTAACAGATTTTAATAATGAAGAATTGAAAAAGTATAGAATTAAAGTAAGAGAAATAGCGTGTGATATAGAGGATGAAAATGATGTTATAATTTCACCTTTGCTTAGAAATATAGATAGATATAATGAAAGAATAGATATAATACCATTCTATATGAATGTTAATAAAGAAGGAGTAATTTTAAATGGATAAAAAAATAACTGTTAAAATATTTCCAAGAATAAATAGATAAGTAAGTGAAAAATAATAGGAAGATTTACAGAAGAATTTTGCTTTTTTATATAATAGGAAAGTAACACAAACTGTTTTAAAATTAAGTAAAAAATAAAAATTTACTTCATATTACTTGC
>CALXFB010000008.1 GCA_944387475.1 uncultured Clostridia bacterium | reverse complement strand
ATAAAAAGAGGACTATTTAAAACAAACAGTGGAAAAATAATAAATGCAGATGTAAATGGAGCATTAAATATATTAAGGAAATATATAAAAGAAGTCTTTAGTCCAAACCTAGAAATAGCGATGGATATTGGTCGAGAACAACGACCATTAAAGAAAAGGGTTGCCTAAAATATTTTAGGTGGAAACTTAAAAACAACGTCTTTATAAAGAACTTAGCACTATTTAATTAAAATAGTGCTAGGGACGGAAATTTTAATTTCCGTTTTGTTCTAATGGTTAAATTTTGTAAGTGATATTATTAAAATTGTAATTACAATAACAGCTAAAGTAATTAAAATAGTTGTAAGTCCAGCATGAGGTAAAACAGCAGGTGGTTCTGTAAGTTTTAGTACTGGTGTTACATCTGATGTATCATCTTGTGGTTCACCATTGAAATCATTATAAGTAATGTCTACTTTTTCATTTGTGTCTAATAATTTATTTATTATGCTACTATCATAATCTTGTTTTAATTTTAATGTATATCTAACTGTTGCTGTTTCTCCACTTGCAAGTTCTGGAATAGTCCATGTAATAGAATTATCAGAAGGGTTAACCTCAGCTGTAATATCACCAATATTAGGCTCATCTACATATGCAAATTCAAAATTATCTATAATCTCTTGTGGGAAATAGTCTTTAATTACTATATTAGTATATGATTGTGAAATAGGTAATAATGAATTATATATGTCTTCTGTAATAGTTTGTTCAACTTCATCATCTGTTACATAGTAGAAATTTCCTACTGTTGGTTCTTCTTCAGTACCAAAGATTTCTTCTATAATTTGTCCGTATGTTTTTGTACCTCCAAAAGGTGTTTCATCTGCATTATCTATTCCAGTAAGCATTGTTGTTATTTGTATACCACTATTATTTAATTCTTTTAATTTAGCTAATGTTGCATTTATTACATCATCTGAATAATAGTTGTCATTGTGTTCTAAAGCAATATTAGGTACACCATCTGTTAATATAATCATATATTTATTATTATCTTCATCAGTAAATTGTTCATTTGCTAAAGTAATACCAGCATCTAAATCAGTTCTTGGACCATCTGCATTAATATTATCAATTGAAAGATTTAAGTCATCTGCATTATTACTTAAAGTAGAAACTAAATCAGCATCTTCAAGTGTTGCTTCTCCAGATATATCTTCATCATCATCTGGATTATAGTAACTAGAAAAACTAACAATACCAATTTGTAAATCTTCATTTCCTTCAAGTAAATTAGAAATTAAAACTTTGGCAGAATCAAATATTAAATCTCTTCTTGTGCTTTCAGAATCTTCACTTGGCAATTCGTTCATACTATTTGAATTATCAAGAACAAGCATAAGTTCACCTGTTGGTTTTATATTATCTTCTCCATTTGTTACTTGTAATTGCAAAGTAACTTCTTTATTGTTTAAATTTTTCTCAATTAATCTTTTTTCAAATTTAGAATTTTCACCAAGTTCTATTGTGCAAATAGGTTCTTCGATAACTTCCATCATAACAGTACTGTAAGAAGCTAAAGAAATATTTGCAATTAAAATTAATATTAAAAATAAACTAAAAATAATCTTTTTTCTCATTTTAAATTTCACTCCTTAAATATATTATTTACAGATATTAATATTTTATCATAAAGAAAAAAATAAACAAGAGTTTATAGAAAAAAAGTAAAAAAGATTTAATTGAAAAAGTAAATTAATCAAAGGAAATTTTGGAAAAACTATTGAATTAGAGAAAAAATTATGTTAAAATATAAAAGTGTGAGAAATAAGTAAACCAAGTAAAAAGCAAAGTATATATATTAAAAAATGCTACATAAGAGAAAAGTGGTCATGGGCTGAAAACCATTTTAAGCATGATATATAGAAATTTCACTTTTTAGGTCTTTTTTTGAAATAATAGTAGGAAAAAGCGGTTGTACCGTTAAAACTTTAATGAGGTTAGTAATAAACTAATAAAATTAGGTGGTACCACGAATGAATAATATACCATTTCGTCCTAAAAAGTAGGAGAAGTGGTTTTTTTGATGTTAATTTTAAATAAAATTAATAAGGATGTGATTAAATGGTAAAACAAAAAATAATAGAAAATTATTTTGACTCTAAAACTTATAGTAATCAAGAAATAATGGAAAATATAGAAGAAACAAAAAAAGAATTTTCAGAAAAACAAGTAGATATAAATATTTCTTTAAATGAATTCGGAGTATATGTTGTTACATATTATTTTAAAAATAAAGAAAATATTTTAAGCAAAATATTTATAAAAATAAAACAAAGAAGAAAAAATAGAAAGATAATGTTATTACAAGAAGGAAGAAAAACAAGAGAAGAAAGAAAAAAAGAAAAAATTAAAAAAAGATTAGAAAAATATTCTGGAAATGTTTATGGTAAATATAAAGAAACAAAAACATATAGACCATATTAATAAAAATATAAAATAAACAAATTTGTAAAAAATTAAGATTAAAATAAAATAAAAAATAAAGAGAAAGGAAGTAAAAGATGAAAGAAGAAATTGCAAAAATTAAAGAAAATTCCATAAAAGAGATGGAAGATTGTAAAGACTTAAAAACTTTAAATGATGTAAGAGTAAAGTATTTAGGAAAAAAAGGAGAACTTACTTTAGTATTAAGAGGGATGGGAAAATTAAGTCCTGAAGAAAGACCAGTAATCGGAAGTTTAGTAAATGAAGTAAGAGATGAATTAAATACATTATTAGAAAATAAAGAAAAACAATTAGAACATGAGGAATTAGAAAGAAGATTAACAACTGAAAATATAGATGTCACAGAACCAAGCAAAAAAATTGTTTTAGGTTCAAAACATCCAATAACACAAATAATAGAAGAAGTAGAAGAAATATTTTTAGGAATGGGTTATGAAATAGCAGATGGACCAGAAGTAGAAAAATCAATATATAATTTTGATAAATTAAATACACCACCAGACCATCCAGCAAGAGATGTGCAAGATACATTTTATATAACAGATGATATATTATTAAGAAGTCAGACATCACCAGTACAAGCAAGAGTAATGGAGGAAAAAAAGCCACCAATTAAAATAATATGTCCTGGTGCAGTATATCGTTCAGACAGTGTAGATGCAACACATTCACCAGTTTTCCATCAAATAGAAGGATTAGTTGTTGATAAAAATGTTTCAATGACAGATCTAAAAGGAACATTAGAGATGTTTGCTAAAAAATGTTTAGGAGAAAATACTAAAATACGTTTTAGACCACATCATTTTCCATTTACAGAACCATCAGCAGAAGCAGATGTTTCATGTTTTGTGTGTGGAGGAAAAGGATGTAAAGTTTGTAAAGGTGAAGGTTGGATAGAACTTTTAGGTTGTGGTATGGTTCATCCTAATGTGTTTAAAAATTGTGGAATTGATCCAGAAATTTATTCAGGTTTTGCTTTTGGTTTTGGTGTAGAAAGAATAGCTATGGCAAAATTCGGAATAGAAGATATGAGATTACTTTTTGAAAATGATGTTAGATTTTTAAAACAATTTTAAAAAATAAATAAAAGTATAATATAAATAACCAAAATTTTGATGTTTAGAAGGAGTGTTAAATAAAAAATGGGATTTTTAAATAAAAAGCCAAAGAAAAACAAGTTATATTCATTACAAGAAGCAATGAGTTTTGTAAGAAAGCAAGAGGGATATTCTGTTATCCCAGAAGAAGGAGGATACAAAGTTGTACCAGACGAAATTGCAAATGAAGGAATAAAAAAACATAAATTAAATATGAGTGCAAGACAAGTTTTTAATGATAGAATATCAACAGGATTTACTCCTACAAGAAATTTAGAAAATTCAAATTATGGACATAGATATGGCTATCATGATGAAGAAAGATAAAAGAAAGGAGAAATTAAATGAAAGCAAGTAGAGAGTGGTTAGAAGAATATAGTAATATAGATGTAGATACTATAAAATTAGGCGATATACTTACAATGACAGGTTCTAAAGTAGAAGAAATAATAGAAAAAGGAAAAGACATAAAAAATGTTGTAGTTGGAAAAATTTTAGAAATAGAAAAACATCCAGATGCGGATAAATTAGTTGTAACAAAAGTAGATGTAGGAGCAGAAATTATACAAATAGTAACAGGTGCAAAAAATATTAATGTAAATGATATTATACCAGTTGCAAAAGATGGAGCAGAACTTCCAGGAGGAAAGAAAATTATAAAAAGTCCTCTAAGAGGAGTAGACTCTTGTGGTATGATGTGTTCTGTTGGAGAACTTGGTTTAGATATTAAAGATTATAAAGAACAAATAGAAGATGGGATAATGATTTTACCTTCTTCTTATGAAAAATATCTTGGAAAAGATATAGTAGATGTTTTAAATTTAAGAGAAGATATAATTGATTTTGAAATAACACCTAATAGACCAGATTGTTTATCGATAGAAGGTTTAGGAAGAGAAGTTGCAGCATCTTTAGATAAAGAATTTAAAGATCCAAGAAGAAATTTAGGTAATGAAAAAGTAGAAAATAAGAAAGAATTAGAAGGTTTAAGAGTAGATATAACAGCACCTGATTTATGTTATAGATATGTAGCAAGAATAGTTAAAGATGTTAAAATTGGGCCATCACCAGAATGGATGCAAAGAAGATTAAAAGCATGTGGTATAAGAAGTATTAATAATATAGTTGATATAACAAATTATGTTATGCTAGAACTAGGTCAACCAATGCATGCATTTGATATTAATTCAATAGAGGGAAAACATATTACAGTAAGAAGAGCAAAAAATGGTGAAAAAATTACTACTTTAGATGGTATACAAAGACAGTTAGATGAAGAAAACCTAGTAATTGCAGATGAGAAAAAACCAGTTGCAATAGCAGGTGTAATGGGTGGAGAAAATTCTGAAATAGAAGAAACAACTAAAACAGTTGTATTTGAGTCTGCTGTATTTTATGGAGGAAGTGTTAGAAAAACTGCTAAAAAAGTTGGTTTAAGAACTGAGAGTTCATCAAGATATGAAAAAGGACTATCTTCTGAAAATGCAATGAGAGCTGCAAATAGAGCAGTAGAATTAGTAGAAATGTTAGGAGCAGGAAAAGCAGTTGATGGAAAAATTGATGTATATCCTACTAAACAAAAAATAAATAAGATTAAACTTGATGTAGATAGAATAAATTCTTTAGTTGGAATAAGTCTTTCTAAACAAGAAATGGTAGATATATTAGAAAAGTTAGGTATAAAAGTAGAAGACGATTTTGTAATTGCTCCATATTTTAGAATGGATTTAGAATTTGTTGCAGATATAGCAGAAGAGATTGCAAGATTTTACGGTTATGATAAATTAGACACTACTTTAATTAAAGCTGAAGCAACTTTAGGAATAAGAACTAAAGAACAAAAAATAGAAAAGAAAATAGAAAATATATTAGTAGATAATGGTTTATCTGAGATCTATACATATGGTTTTGTAGGTGAAAAAGATTTAGAAAAATCAAAAATTAAAGAAGAATTAATAAAAAATGCAATTGAGATTTCAAATCCATTGAGTGATGAATATAAATTAATGAGACCAACAACAATTCCTAGTATGATGCAAATACTTGCTTTAAATAATAATAGAAAAAACACAGATGTTAAATTATTTGATATATCAAGAAGTTATAGAAATATTAATGGTGAAGTAGAAAAAGGTGAAATTCCTCTTCAAGAAAATATTTTAACAATTGGAATGTATGGAGATAATATAGATTTTTATACATTAAAAGGTTTAATAGAAAATGTATTAGAAACTTCAAATTTAAATCATTATGATATAGAAAAAGAAAACAAAAATAGTTCTTATCATCCAGGTAGATGTGCAAATATTAAAGTTGGTGTAGATGTAATTGCAACTATTGGTGAAGTACATCCAGAGGTATTAGCAAATTATGATATTAATAGAAGATGTTATTTAGCTGAAGTAAATATATCTAAAATTGTTAAATATTCTAAACAAAATAAAAAATATGAAGAAGTTGCAAAATTCCCTGCTGTTGAAAGAGATATTGCAATTGTAGTAGATGAAGATATTCAAGTAGGAGATATAGAAAAAGCAATTATGAAGAAGTCAAAAAGATTACTTAAAGGTAAAAAGGGATTAGAAGAAATTAAATTATTTGATATTTACAGAGATAAAAAACTAGGAGAAAATAAAAAGAGTATTGCATATAGTTTAATATTTAGAGATAAACAAAAAAGTTTATCTGATGATGAAATAAATCCAGTTATGGAAGAGATAACAAAAGAATTAGAGGATAAATTTGGAGCAATTTTAAGAAAATAATAAAAAAGTGTAGACAAATCAAAAATTATATTATAAAATGTAGAAAAGTAATTAAAACAAAGGAGAAACTATTATGGAAGAAACAAATAAAGAAGAAGTAAAAGTAGAAGGAAGAAGTGCAAAAAGAGTTAAAGGCGGAAAGAGAGCAAAACTTGGACCTGCAGCAACAGTAATTCTTACAGTGGTTGCAACTTTAGGAATAATGGTATTAATAGCAGTTATATATGCAATATTTAAAGTTTTATAAAATAAAGAAACATATTTAAACATTTTGTTTAGATATGTTTCTTTATTTTATATTTTTTTTTGACGAATTTTGTTTTTTATGTTAAAATAAATATTATGTATAGCTTCAAGAAAGGAGTTAATCATGTTGGAAAGGACTGAGGTTTTTGAGCTTCGGGATAAGTACCATGGAAAGAAGATGTCAGGTTTTGATGTCGACAAGGAAACTGGTTCTGTTATCGTTTATCCACTAAATGCAGTATGTCATGAAGGAATATATTATTCTATGGATGATGGAGGTCCAATTACATTTGAAGGGTATGTAAATTATGTAAGACGTTTCGTTTTACAAAGTCCAATACAAGTTCCAGGAACAGGTGTTATTGTTTACAAAACTAATTCTTATGGAGAACAAGAGATTTTACTCCAGCTAAGAAGAGATTTTGACCAATACGGTCTTCCTGGAGGCGGTATTGAGATGGGAGAGACATACGAAGAATGTGCAGTAAATGAACTTTTACAAGAGACTGCATATGTAGCAAAGAAAGAGGACTTGGAACTTGTCCAAGTATATGCAGGACCTAAGCATGTAACTAAGTATCCTAGCAGTGGAGATGTTGTTTTCCACACAGTTGTTGTATATAAGGTGAATGCTTCTAAATGTAAAAAGGCACCACATTCATTTGATAAAAATGAAACAAAAAAGATTGAGTGGAAGACAATCCCTGAAGTCCAAAGATTACTCGAAGAGGACAAAGTCTTTCCTAACAATATTCCCATATTTGAGGATATTGTAAAAAACGCACCTTTGTAAAGGTACATACTAGGAAAATTGCTTGAAATTGTGATTTTCCTAGTATTTTTTTGTAAAAAAATAAATAAAATAGAAAAAACAAAAAAGAAGAAAAAAGAACAAAAAAAGAAAAAGAACGAAAATAAATTGTGAGTAAGAATTATATTAATTTTCTTGATTTATTATTAAGTATATAGTAAAATATTATTGTAAGTTTAGAAAGAGAGGTAATGATGTAGTATGAAGAAGTTACCATATGGAATAAGCAGTTATGATGAATTAATAGAAGGAAACTACTACTATGTAGATAAAACTAAGTATATAGAAAAATTGGAAAATTTAGCAGAAAAAAGAATAATGCTTTTACGCCCAAGAAAATTCGGAAAAACATTATTTACCAGCATGTTAGAAAATTATTATGATGTAAATAAAAAAGACAAATTTGAAGAATTATTTAAAGAAACATATATAGGAAAAAATCCAACTGAAATGAAAAATAGTTATTATATATTAAGATTTAATTTTTCAGCAATAGACACAGAGAATAAAGAGAGTTCAATAAAAGGTTTTAGAAAAGAAGTAGCTTCATCAATAAAACTTTTTGTAGATAATTATGATTTAGATTTTTATATAAATAATGATGATGAAGCGGAAAATATATTAAATAATTTATTTAAGGCATTTTATATCCAAAAAAGAAATGAAAAGATATATGTAATAATAGATGAATATGATCATTTTGCAAATGAACTATTAGGTTTTCAAACAGAAGAATTTAAAAATATAATATCTAAAAATGGAAAAGTAAGAAAATGGTATGAAGCACTAAAAAGAGGAACAGAAATGGTCGTTGATAGAATATTTATAACAGGAGTAGCACCAATAACATTAGATAGCATGACATCAGGATTTAATATAATAACAGATTTAACACAAGATAGGACATTTAATGAAATGATGGGTTTTAATGAAGAAGAAGTAATAAAAATAATGGAAGACCAAGAAATAGACAAAGAAAAACAAGAAGAGTTGCTTCCAATAATGAAGGAAAATTATGATGGATATAGGTTTTCACTAAAGATAGAAACAAATAATAATTTGTATAATTCAAATATGTGTTTATATTTTTTAAATGAGTATATGAAATATAATGAAATACCACAAAAATTAGTTGATACAAACATAGCTAGTGATTATAGCAAAATAGCAAACATGCTAAGGCTATGTAAAAGTGAAGAGAGATTAGAAATAATAAATAAAACAATGACAGATGAGGGAATAATATCTGAAATAACAGAAAAGTTTAATCCGGAAATGGATTTTAAAGAAACAGAAATGGTATCAATGTTATATTATTTAGGATATTTAACAATAAAAGACGTAATAGGAGGTTATCCAAAACTATTAATACCTAATAAAGTGATGAAAGAAATATATGGAGAATATTTCTTAAAAGTATTAAGCAAAGAAGAAAATTTTAGTGTAGATAATAAGGAATATACAGAAATATCATTAGAGATGGCACTTGAAGGAAAAATAGAAAAAGGAATAAATTTACTTGAAAAATATTTAAAGAATTTATCAAATAGAGATTACCAAAACTTTGATGAGAAATATGTAAAAGTAATATTTTATTGTATAGCAATGAGTTTAAAAACATTTTGGGTAAAATCAGAATTAGAGGTAGAAAGAGAATATCAAGATATATTGTTAGTACCAAAAGAAGCTGAAAAAGGATATTATACAATATTAATAGAATTTAAATACTTAAAAAAAGATGAAGAAAATAAGTTGGAGAAAAAACAAGAAGAAGCAAGAAATCAAATAATAAAATATAGTAATAAAGAAGAGATGAAGGCGGTAAAAAACTTAAAGAAATTTACAGTAGTAGCAGTAGTAGATAAAATATATATAGAAGAGATAAAGTAAAAAAATAAAAAGAGCAAGGTAAAAATAGTTAAAAAATTAAAATTTTCGTACGAAGTATTTACAAAATACATATTTATGTGTAAAATAAGTTAAGAAAGTTAAAAAGCAAATAAAAAATTAGAATAATTTATAAATAAAAAACAAATGACAAAGGAGAAAAACATGAACAAAGCAAGTCTTGTAAGCCTTGAGGCCGTATATATATATATATATATATATATAAGTAGGTTGTTAGAAAAAGAAAATAGAAAAATAAGTAAAATAGATTTAGATTATAAGATAACAATAAAACCTAAAAATTAAAAAATTTAGGTTTTCTATTGTTATCTTTTTTAGTTGTTTTTAAAGTTTTATTTAATAAATAAAAAGACAAAGAATGAGATATAAAAAACAAAATAAAAAATAGAAGGAGGAAGATAAAAAGATGGAAAACAAAAAAATTAAAGAAGGGAGAAATTATAAAATGAAACAAAAAGAAAGAAAAAAATTAAATAACAAAGGTATTACATTAATTGCCCTTGTTATTACAATTATTGTCTTGTTAATCTTAGCTCGGAGTAAGTATTGCTATGTTAACAGGAGAAAATGGAATACTAAACCAAGCAAAAAAAGCAAGTGAGCAAACAGAAATAGCAGCTGAAAAGGAAGCAATAAGTTTAGCTTATAATGCAGCAGTAAGTAAAAATCAAGGAAGTGATGTAGACTTTGCAGATTTAAATGATGAATTTGAAGCAAGTGATGTGAATGCAGAGGCAAGTGGAAATATAGTTGTATATTTCCCAGACACTGAAAGATATTATACTGTAGAAAATGGAGTTGTAAAAGGGCCATTTACTGAAAAACCAGAGACAGCATTAAGTGCTGAAGAAATGCTTGCAAATGGAGAAAAATGCCCAACACAAGATGGTACATGTACAGATGAAACACATTTACATGTTGGAGATTATGTAGAATATAAACCAGGAAATAATTCACCAGTAAAATTAGGAGAAGCAGAGACAGGATATGCAGAAGAACAGACTTTTAGTGCTGATGCATCAACAACATGGAGAGTATTAGGAAAAGATGAAGATGAACACGTTTTATTAATAAGTGGAAGTCCAATAAAGAAAAGTGAGAGTGATCCATATTTCATAATGCAAGGAGCAGAAGCATATATAAATTGTGTAAGTACATTAAATAAAGTATGTAGTGTATATAATAATTCAAGTTTAGCAATAGAGACAAGAAGTATAACAGTAGAAGATATAAATAGATTAGGTGGAGTAACTGTAGATGAAGAGGCAGGAGAAGTATTAAAAGATGGAACTAATATAGATGTTTTAGGATTTTTAAAGATGGAACCATTTGTATATGAGACAGGAAATTATGCACCAGAAAATTATATGATAGATAAACGTGGAGCAGATCCAAAAGATGAAAAAATAAATGGTGACACTGTAAAATATGATAGCTATGGATATATGTATGAAAGTTTAGGATTAAATTCAAGAGTAAGTAATATGTTATTTGCAGAAACAACAGATGCAGATAATTTTGCAAAATCTTACTGGCTGGCTTCTCCAGGTTCTTATAATGAATGGCAGTTATGCTGTTGTCGGTCCAGGAGCTGTCGATGGCGGTCGCGTTTACCGTGGTATCTACGCTGCCTTCGATTCGGATGGCGGCTGCGATGCGAACAGGATGGCTGTTCGCCCCGTAGTTGTTCTAAAATCTGGAGTCTCAATAGAGAAATCAGCAAATCAAGAAGAACATGAAGAAAGTTGGAAAGGTAAATATGATAACAGTAACTCAAATGTAAGTGAGGCAAATTATAGTCTATCTGGAGGAAGTACAGGACGTGTTGAGGCAACAAAAAAAAGCGGGGAAGAAGTAGCAGAATAAAATAACACAAGAAGGCCTTAGGTCTTCTTGTGATAAGGTTTTTGAAAGGAAAAATATATGGGAATAATAACAATGGTAAAAAATATTAAGCAAATACATGATAAAGAAGTGTTATTTATTAAAATTGGTAAATTTTATTATTGCTATGGTAGAGACTCATATATAATTTCGTACTTTTTTGACTATAAATTAAATTTTGTAGAAAATACCTATTCTTGTGGCTTTCCAAGTCAAAGTTTAAGTAAAGTATTATCAAAATTAGAGAGTTGTAAAATAAGTTATTTGATAGCAGATAGAAAAGATAATTATGAAATAGACACACATGAGAATTTTAAAAATTTAAATAATTATGAAAAATATTATAAAAAAGCAAAAGAAGAAATTGGGCTAAAAATTAGAATAGAAAAAATAAGGAAGTATCTATTGAAAACTATGGATAGTAGAATCTTATGAAATAAGGTCAAAGCGAATTGGGATATGGATGGAATGGTGTATTATATAGTAAATGAAAATTATCCTTACGAAATTAAGTTAATGAAGATATGGAAAATAAAAGCAATAACACATTGAAAAGTTATTGCTTTTTGTAAAAGAAAAATTTATATGAATTTTTTAGTTTTTTTTCTAAAAACACTTGACAAATAGTAAAAAATGGTGTAAAGTATATTAGCATTACAAAAAAAGAAAAGAGGTAATCCTATGGAAAAAAAGGTAGAAATAAGTATGCTATGGGAAATATATGGCAAATTATTAACAAAAAAACAAAATGAATTCATAGATGATTACTATAATAATGACTTGTCTTTATCAGAAATAGCAGAAAATAACGAAATAACAAGACAAGCAGTAAGAGACATAATAAAGAAAGGGGAGAAAAAACTTTTCGAGTACGAAGAAAAGCTAGGGACAATGAAAAGGATGTTAAGTCAAGAAAAGAAAATAGAAAAAATATTATCTGAACTTACGAAAATCCAAAGTAATTATTCAGATAAAGAAATAGCAAATGTATTAGAAAATGTTAAAAAAGAATTAAATTGTTTAGTATAATACTTTAAGAAAAAATATAGATAGGAGTTGAGATTATGGCTTTTGAAGGATTATCTTCTAGGTTACAAGAAATAACAAGAAAAATTAGAGGGAAGGCAAGAATATCTGAAAGTGATTTAAAAGAAATGCTAAGAGAAGTAAAACTTGCACTTTTAGAAGCTGATGTCAACTATAAAATAGTAAAAGAGTTTATAGAAACAATTAGGGAAAAAGCATTAGGGCAAGATGTGTTAAAATCATTAACACCAGGACAACAAGTAGTAAAAATAGTAAAAGATGAATTAGTAGAGCTTCTTCGGAGGAACAGAAAGCAAGGTAAACTTTACACCTAATCCACCAACAGTAATAATGCTAGTAGGTCTTCAAGGTTCTGGTAAAACAACGACAGCAGGAAAGCTTGCAAATCTATTTAGAAAACAAGGAAAAAAACCATTACTAGTTGCATGTGATGTATATAGACCAGCAGCTATAAAACAATTACAAGTAGTAGGAAAACAATTAAATATACCAGTGTATAGCAATGAAACATCAAAAGATGTAATTCATATTGCAAGACAGGCAATGTCTTTTGCAATATCAAAATTAAATGATGTTGTAATATTGGATACAGCAGGAAGATTACATATTGATGAAGAATTAATGGACGAATTAAAAAGATTAAAAAGTAATATAAAACCACATGAAATATTACTTGTAGTAGACAGCATGACAGGTCAAGATGCAGTAAATGTTGCTGAAAAATTTAATAGTACAGTTGGAATAGATGGAGTAGTACTTACAAAATTAGATGGTGATACCAGAGGCGGAGCAGCATTATCAGTAAAAAAAGTCACAGGAAAGCCAATAAAATTTGCAGCAACAGGAGAAAAACTAAGTGATATAGAAATATTCCATCCAGAAAGAATGGCAGGAAGAATATTGGGGATGGGAGATATTTTATCAGTAATAGAAAAAGCAGAAGAAGCATTTGATCAAGAACAAGCAGAAAAATTGGAAAAACAATTAAGAAAAAGAGAATTTGATTTAGATGATTATTTAACACAAATAAGACAAATAAAGAAAATGGGGTCATTTTCATCATTATTAAAACTAATACCTGGAATGAACCAGTTAAAAGATGTAAAAATAGATGATAAAGAATTTGTAAGAATAGAAGCAATTATATGTTCAATGACAAAAGAAGAAAAACAAGATGTAAGGCTTTTAAATGGAAGTAGAAGGCTACGTATTGCTAAACGGAAGTGGAACATCAGTGCAAGAAATAAACAAATTTATAAAATCATTTGAAATGACACAAAAAATGATGAAGAAAATGAAATCAAATAAAGGTGGAATGAAAAACCTAATGAAGGGAATAGACGAAAATTCTCTAAAAAATATGTTTAAATAATTTAGTTATTAAATTTTAAGTTAGCTGTATAAAATATCAGATAACTTATAATATAAAGATAAAAATATAAATTATATTAAATTCGGAGGTGAAATAAAAATGGTAAAAATCAGATTACAAAGACAAGGAAAGAAAAAGGCACCATTTTACCATATAGTAGTTGCAGACTCAAGAAGTCCAAGAGATGGTAAAATAATAGAACAAATAGGAACATATGATCCAATGACAGAACCATCTACAATAGTTGTAGACAAAGAAAAATTAGAAAAATGGATAAAAAACGGTGCAAAACCAACACCAACAGTAAAAGACTTAATGGAAAAAGTTAAATAATTAACTTTGAAGCATTAAAGCTTTCAATATCAATTAATTTATTGGAGGTAAAAATGGAAGAAATTTTAAAAATAATTATTTCAAATTTAGTAGAAAACAAAGATGAAGTTGAAATAACAAAAACAGAAACAGAAAAAAATACTACATTTGAAGTAAAAGTTGCAAAAGAAGATATGGGAAAAGTAATAGGAAGACAAGGAAGACTTGCTCATTCTATACGTACTGTTATGAAATCAGTTGCTGGAAAAGAACATAAAAAAGTAACAGTAGAATTTATTGGATAATAGAGGTATTTAAAAATGGAAAAATATCTTGAAATAGGTCAAATAGTAAATACATTCGGTATAAAAGGAATGGTAAAAGTAAAACCATTTACTGAAAATACTAAAAAAAGATTTGATAATTTAAAAAACGTATATATCAAAACTAAAAAAGAACAAAAACAATATGAAGTAGAAGAAATAAAATACCATAAAGAAATGGTACTTGTAAAATTCAAAGGTATAGAAAATATAGAAGAAGCAGAAAAATTGCGTAATTCATATTTAGTAATAGATAGAAATGAAGAAGAGCCTTTAGAAGAAGGAACTTACTATATAGTAGATATGATAGGATTAGAAGTATATACTGATGAAGGTGAAAAACTAGGCATACTTGATGATGTTTTTAAAAGTAATATGAGTTGTGATATGTATATAGTAAAAAACGAATTAGGAAAAACGATAACATTACCAGCAATAGAAGAGGTAATAAAAGATATAGACATGAAAAAAAGAAAAATTACAGTGCACCTAATTCCAGGTTTAATATAAATGGAGGAAAAAATGAACTTTGATGTTTTAACATTATTTCCAGAAATGTTTTCTAGTTTAAATGAAAGCATGATAGGAAGAGCTGTAAAGAATAAAAAAATTAATATTAATATAGTTAATATTAGAGACTTTTCAGAAAATAAACACAAAAAAGTTGATGACACTCCATATGGTGGAGGAGCAGGTATGGTAATGATGCCAGATGTAGTATATAGAGCATATAATTCTTTAGAAAATAAAGAAAATGCAAAAGTTATATATATGTCTCCACAAGGTAAGAAATTAGACCAGAAAAAAGTTTTAGAATTATCTAAAGAAAACCATTTAATAATTCTTTGTGGACATTATGAAGGGATAGACCAAAGGGTTTTAGATAAAATAGTGGATGAAGAAATATCTATTGGTGATTATGTATTAACAGGAGGAGAATTACCAGCAATGGTACTAATTGATAGTGTAAGTAGATATGTAGAAGGAGTTTTAAAAAAAGACTCTATAAAAGAAGAAAGTTTTTCTGAAAACTTGCTTGAATATCCACAATATACAAGACCAGAGGTATTTGAAGGAGAAAAAGTTCCAGATGTATTACTTTCAGGAAACCATAAAGAAATAGAAAAATGGAGAAAAGAAAAATCTTTAGAAATAACTAAGAAAAAAAGACCAGATTTATTAAAATAAAGAAGTGCAAAATCCCAACTGCACCGCTCTAAAATAAAAATTAAATTAAAATTAGGAAGAAAAGGAGGATATTCAAAAATGGATATTATAAAAGCAATCGAACATGAACAATTAAAAAACAAAATACCAGAATTAAAAGTTGGTAATACAGTAAGAGTACACGTAAGAATAAAAGAAGGAAACAAAGAAAGAATTCAAGTATTTGAAGGAACAATAATAAAAGTACAAGGTGGAGGAGTAAATAAATCATTTACAGTAAGAAAAATATCTTATGGTGTAGGTGTTGAAAAAACATTTTTAGTACATTCACCATTAGTAGAAAAAGTAGAATTAGTAAGAGTTGGTAAAGCAAGAAGAGCAAGATTATTCTACTTAAGAGATAGAATTGGTAAAGCTGCTAAAACTAAAGAACAAGTAGGAGCAAGAATAGAAGATAGAGAAATTACTATCAAAGAAGATTTAGTAGAAGAACCAGTTTCTGAAGAAGTAGTAACACCACAAGAAGAAGTAAAAGAAGAAAAACCAGCTGTTGAAACTGCAGAACCAGTAGTAGAAGAAACAGTTGATACTGTAAAAGAAGAAACTGTAGAAACAGTTAAAGAAGAACCAGTAAAAGAAGAAAAAGCTGAAGAACCAGCTAAAACAGAAGAAACAGAAAAAAAAGCAGAATAATATGAAAAAGAGACTTTTAGGAAAAACTTAAAAGTCTTTTTATTTTGCTAAAAAAAATTTTTCTTATCAAAATGTTGATATAAAAGGGTTAGAAAAAAAGCGAACAAAAATTTTGATTTTTTTATAAAAAACTATTGACAAAATTAAAAATAGAATATAAAATAAGAACAACAAAAGCGAACAATAATTTGTAAAACAATTTTTTGATAAGGAGTGATATAAATGAATATAGTAAAAAGAAGAACAAATATAAAAATAACAATAAATAATAGTATCGAAAGACATCCAGTACCAGTTTTAGGTGTAGATTACAGGGTAAAAATTATTTATAAAAACATAAAAATAACTCAGTTAGATGTAGAAGATAAAACTATAAAAATATCACTACCTAATAAATATAAAAAAATGTCTAATACAACAATTTTAGATTTAGCAATAGAAAAAATGTATGAACAAATAGCAAATGTAGAAATAGAAAGAGCAATGGAAAAAACAAGAATAATGCTTGGATTTGCACCAGAAGAATTTGAAATAAAGAAAATAAATACTTTTGGAAAATGTGAAGATGGAAAAATTATAATAAATCCTGAAATCGTAAAATATGGAAGAAAAATAATAGATTATGTTGTTTTACACCAATATTGTCATCTAAAATATAAAACACATTGTAAAGCATTTTATAATCTACTTGCTAAATATGAAATAAATTATAAATCTTATGAAGAATTATTAGCAAAAATAAATATAAAATAGTTTGTAAAAAGTCTTTATTATTATGTATTTTTCTGTTATAATAGAAAAGTACATTGGGGTATCGCCAAGTGGTAAGGCATCGGATTCTGGTTCCGACATTCCTGTGTTCGAATCACAGTACCCCAGCCAATAAGAGTTTTCGTCGAACTTTTTGAAAGATATTTTGAAATAGCACAAAAATTAAATATAAAGGTAGCAGTAGTAACAGATAATGATGGAGAGTATAATAGAAAGGTAACAGAAAAATATAAGGAATACAAAGGTTTTGATAATATTGAAATTTTTGCTGAAAAAAATGAAAAATTTTATACATGTCCAACAATTAATTTGAAGACTAAAGGATTAAAATTCAAGAACCCAAAAGATGATTATCATTTGAAATATAGGTAACCGCAATCCCTTTGGCTTTAGATAATGGGTACTTCACAAGTATACAAATATCATACTATATGGAAAAGAAAAATAGAAAAATGTATTCTAATAGATTAGTTAGATTATGTAATAAAGAAAAAATGTTTTAAAAAATAAAACATAGACTAGAAAAATATTTTTATTATTTTTGTTCGATGAAATCAAAGATTTAGCAGGAAATGATTTTAATTTTGTCAACAACTTAACGGAATGCAATATAAATACTATTTATGTTGGTGATTTTTATCAGCACGCTTTTGACACAAGTAGAGGTGGAAATGTGAATGTGAATTTACACAAAAATATAGATAAATATATAAAATGTTTTAAAGATCTTAATAATAATTTAGAAATAAATTTAAATTCTTTGAAAAAAGTATAAGACGTAAAAAAGAAGTATGTGAATTTATTACAAATAATTTAAATATAGAAATATATCCATTGGAAGATAAAAGTGTAGTTGCTAAAGAAATAGTGAATCAGAAAGAAATTGACTATGTTATGAATAATGACAATTATGGAAAATTTAAAATAAAACTGATGAAATATTCAAAATTAGCTTTAAAGTTGTATTTTTATATTAAATTTTTTCATCAATTTTAATTGTAATTTTTCATTAATTTACTATTAAAATTTGCAATAAAGTACAAAAAGGAGGTTGATTTATGTCAGATATAGAAACTAATCGTATAGAAAACAAAGAGCAATTAAATGAAGATTTTGAGCAAGAGGTAATAGCTTTTCTAAATTATAAAGAAGGCGGGATTATTTATATTGGAATTAGAAGGGATGGACAAGTAGTTGGTGTTGATGATATTGACAAAATACAGCTACAAATAAAGGACAGAATAAAGAACAACATACAACCATCTACATTAGGATTATTTGATGTTATTGTAGAGAAAATAGAAGAAAAAAATGTAATAAGGGTTGTAATATCAAGCGGTACAGAAAAACCTTATTATTTAAGAAAAAAAGGAAGAACTCCAGAAGGATGTTATTTAAGAGTTGGGAGTAGTAAAGAGAGAATGACTTTTGAAATGATTGATAATATGTATGCTAAAAGAGTCAAAAATACATTAAAGGAAATTGAATCTCCTAGGCAAGAACTAACATTTAATCAATTAAAAATATATTATGAAGGACAAGGTTTACAATTGAATGAAAACTTCTTAAAAAATTTAGATTTATTAACAAGTGATGGGAAATATAATTACAATGCATTTTTACTTGCTGACGAAAATAATGTTTCTATTAAAGTAGTAAAGTATTTGGGAACGGACAAAATGGATTTAGTAAAAAATCAGGAATATGGGTATTGTTGCTTAATTACTGCTACACAGAAGGTGCTAGATAGATTAGATGCAGAAAACACTGTTTACGCTAAAATAGAATATAAAGGAAGAAAAGAAGTGGAAATGATTGATAGTAAAGCATTAAAAGAAGCGGTTATTAATGCTATTGTCCACAATGATTATTCTTATGGTAATTCACCAATAATAGAACTATATTCTGACAGAATTGAAATTACATCTGCAGGAGGTTTACCACAAGAGTTATCTAAAAGTGATTTCTTTAAAGGTGTTACCGCACCAAGAAATAAGGAATTAATAAGAGTCTTTAAGGATGTAGATTTAATTGAAAATATAGGGTCTGGAATATTAAGAATTTTGAAAGCTTATGATAAAAGTTGTTTTATTTTCATGGATAATTTTTTAAGGGTTTCATTTAAGTATAGAGAAAATCCATTCAAATATGAAAAAACAACTACCCAAGAAACTACCCAAGAAACTACCCAAGAAAATTATGCAATGTTAAACGAGACACAAATACACATAATAAAATTAATAAAAGAAAACCCATCAATAACTCAAAAAGAAATAGCAAAAGAATTGGAAATGACACGAGATGGGATAAAATATAATATGAATGTTTTAAAAGAGTTGAGCATAATTTCGAGAGAAGGTTCGACTAAAAAAGGAAAATGGAAAATTTTAAAATAAATAGTCTAATGAGGGAAATATGGAAAAACAAGAATTATATGATATGTGTAAGAGTATTATAGACTTGAATAAACATAGTACGTTTGTTTTTCTAAATTTTCTTCGTGTTCTTGTCTACGTAATGTTCAGCCAATTAGTTATAATACTAAATTTTATAAATAAAAGAATAATAAAAGATAAAAGAAGTAGTTTATAAATAACTGCTTCTTTTCAGATTGAAAAATATCAAATTAACATTGTAAAAATAAGGAAAATATAGTATAATAACAAAGGAAAAAATAAAAAATAAAAAAAGGAAATAGGAGAAAATAATATGGAGAAAAAAAGAATATTAACAGGAGATAGACCAACAGGAAGGTTACATATAGGGCATTATTTTGGATCAATAAAAAAGAGAATAGAATTACAAGAAAGTGGATTATATGATCCATATATACTAATTGCAGATGTTCAAGCATTAACAGATAATTTCAATAATCCAGAAAAAGTAAGAAAAAATGTAAGAGAAGTAGCAATAGATTATTTATCATGTGGGATAGACCCTAAAAAAACAACAATATATATACAATCAATGATACCAGAAACAGCAGAATTAACAGTGTTTTATTCAAATTTAGTAACAATAGCAAGATTGGAACGTAATCCAACAGTAAAAACAGAAATAGCACAAAAAAGGGATTTATTCGGAGAAAGTGTAACATATGGATTTTTAGGATACCCAGTAAGTCAAGCAGCAGACATAACAGCATTTGAAGGAGAACTAGTACCAGTAGGAGAAGACCAATTACCATTAATAGAACAAACAAGAGAAATAGTAAGAAAATTTAATAGTATATATGGAGAGGTATTAGTAGAACCAAAAGCAGTATTATCAAGTGGAAAAAGAATAAAAGGATTAGACGGAAATGAGAAAATGGGAAAATCATTAGGAAATGCAATATATTTATCAGATAGCGAAGAAGAAATAACAAAAAAAGTAATGAGTGCAATAACAGATCCTAATAGAATAAAAAAAGACGATTTAGGAAATCCTGATATATGTATGGTAGCATATTATCATAAATTATTTAGTACAAAAGAAGAAGTAGAAGAAGTATGTAAAGAATGCAAAGAAGGAAAACGTGGATGTGTACAATGTAAAAAACAGCTTGCAAAAAATATATCAGAAACATTAAAACCAATAAGAGAAAAAAGAGCATATTATGAAAAACATCCAGAAGAAGTAGATAAAATATTATTAGAAGGAACTTTAAAAGCACAAAAAGTAGCAAAAGAAACCATGAAAAAAGTAAAAAAAGCAATGAAATTAGATTATTTTGAATAGGGACGTTTCCTTTAGCGACATAAATGTCGCTATTGGGGACACATCTTTAAAATAAATGGAGGTAAAAGTGACATTCGAAAAATTATACCAAGAAGAAAAAATATCTAAGAAAAAGGCTTTAGAATTATTTGATGAAAAAATAATAGATAAATTTGAGGTTGGAACTTTTAAAGGATTACAAGAAATACATAAATATTTGTTTCAAGATATTTATGATTTTGCAGGTAAAATAAGAAACGAGAATATTTCAAAAGGAAATTTTCGCTTTGCACCTGTAATGTATTTAAAAGAAGCTTAAAAAAATATTGATAAAATGCCACAAAAAACATTTGACGAAATAATAGAAAAATATGTTGAGATGAATGTAGCACATCCTTTTAGAGAAGGAAATGGTAGAAGTACAAGAATATGGCTTGATAGAATTTTAGTAAAAGAATTAAATAAAGTAATAGACTGGAGCAAAGTAAATAAAGATGATTATTTGCTTGCAATGGAAAGAAGCCCAATAAAAGACATAGAAATAAAAGTGTTACTAAAAAATGCTTTAACAGATAAAATTAATGATAGAACTGTATACATGAAGGGAATAGATGCAAGTTATTATTACGAAGGATATTATACATATACAATAGAAGAGATTGATAAAAGCAATTAATTAAAATTAGTAAAAAAGTAAAAGGAGTAAATATGTTTACAGATTATACAAAAATTATAATTAAAGCAGGAGATGGAGGAAATGGTGCAATAGCCTTCCATAGAGAAAAATATGTAGCAGCAGGAGGACCAGACGGCGGAGATGGTGGAAATGGAGGTAGCATTTATTTCCAAGTAGATAAAGATAAAAATACTTTAATAGATTTTAGATATAACAAAAAATATAAAGCACAAAATGGTGAAAATGGAAGTGGAAATCGTTGTAGTGGAAAATATGGGGAAGACTTATATATAAAAGTACCAATAGGAACAGTTGTAAAGGATGCAAAAACAGATAAAGTAATTGCAGATTTATCTAAACCTAACCAAGTAGAACTTGTTTTAAAAGGAGGAAGAGGTGGAAGAGGAAATCAGCATTTTGCAACATCAACAAGACAAGTCCCAAGATTTGCAGAAGATGGAGAAAAAGGTGAAGAAATAGAAGTTATATTAGAGCTTAAATTACTTGCAGATGTTGGACTTTTAGGGTTTCCGAACGTTGGTAAATCAACATTTTTGTCAGTTGTAACAGATGCTAAACCTAAAATTGCAAATTATCATTTTACAACATTAGAGCCTAATCTTGGAGTTGTAAAAACTAAAAATGGTGATGGATTTGTAATTGCAGATATACCAGGAATAATAGAAGGTGCAAGTGAAGGTATAGGGCTTGGAATTAGATTTTTAAGGCATGTAGAAAGAACACGATTATTATTACACTTTTTAGATGTATCAGGAACTGAAGGAAGAAACCCTGTAGAAGATTTTTATACAATAAATAAAGAACTTGAAAAATATAGCCTTAAACTAGCAAAAAGAAAACAAATAATAGTAGCAAATAAAATAGATGCTATGCAAGATGAAAGTATATTAAAAGAAGTAGAGAATTTAGCTAAAAAAGAAAATTTAGAATTATATAAAATATCTGCAGTAACAAGGGAAGGTGTGCAAGAATTAATAGACCATGTGTCAGAAGTTCTAAAAATATTACCAAAAGAGGGATTAATAGAAATAGAAGAAAAGAAAGTATATACTTTAGAAGAAGAAAATAAAGACAAATGGAGTATTAAAAAAGAAAATGGAGTATTTATTGTAACAGGAAAACCAATACAAAGATTAATTGGAAGAATTAATATGGAAGATAACGAATCACTTTATTATTTACAAAAAATGCTAAGAACTTTAGGTGTAGATGATAAATTAAGAGAAATGGGAGTAAAAGAAGGCGATACTGTTATATTAGAAGATTGGGAGTTAGAATGGGAAAACTAAATAAACAAAATTATCAAAAATAATAATTTTGTACAGTACACTGAACAAAATTGACAAAAATTATAAAAAATACACGTCTGAGAAGATTTTGGGTTACGATGTTGAAGTAAGAGATGGAATTATACACAAAAATGTTATAGACTGGTTATTAGAAGATGAAAAATAGAAAGAGGAATAAGTATGGAGAGTAAAAAAAGAAAAAATTATCTATCATGGGATGAATATTTTATGGCAATTGCAAAATTATCAGCAATGAGGAGCAAAGACCCTTCAACACAAGTAGGAGCTTGTATTGTAAGTAATGATAATAGAATTTTATCAATTGGATATAATGGAGCTCCGAATGGTTATGATGATGATAGATTTCCTTGGGATAGAGAAGGAGAAAATTTAAATACAAAATATCCATATGTATGTCACGCAGAATTAAATACAATATTAAATTATAGAGGAAGTAAAAAAGATTTAGAAAATGCAAAAATATATGTAGATTTATTTCCTTGTAATGAATGTGCTAAAATAATAATACAATCAGGTATAAAAGAAGTAATATATTTATCAGATAAATACTGGAATTCTGAAAATAATATAGCATCAAGAAAATTATTTGATGAATGTGGAATTAAATATAAAAAATTAGATTTAAAACAAGAAAGAAAAATAGAAATAGATTTAAAATAAATAAAAAAGCCAAAAATAAAAAATTATTGTTTTTGGCTTAAATCTAATTTCATGATAATTGCATTGTTTTCCTTATAATAATTTTTACGTGCGCTTATTTTCTTAAAGCCTAGTTTATTATAAAGAGAAATTGCAGGTAGATTTTTTTCATTTACATCTAAAAAAATATTTTGGACATCAAAAGATTTTGAAAGTTTAATTAATTCTTTTAAAAGTAATAGACCATAGCCTTGATTTCTAAAATCTTTTTTTATAACAATATTCATAATATCACAATCAGGTGGGCATAATTTAATACCTGCAAAGCCAATTATTTTAGAATTATTTTTTATAACAATATAGTATGAATTAGGAGATTCTAGTTCACTTTTAAAAATAGAATAATTCCAAAAATCATCAAAATCTGATATTAGTATGTCTTTAATATTATTTAAATCATCTAAAGTCATTTTTGTAATAGTAACCATTGTATAACTCCTTTTTTAATATATCTATATTATAAGAAAAAATGGAAAAAATTGCAACAAAAACTTGACTTAGAGTAAGGTTTAAGTGATATAAAATAAATATAAAATTAAAGGAGGTTTTAATTATGGGAAAATCAAAAGTTTTTTTTACAAAAGATTTAACAGGAGAAAGCTTAGTAAATATCTATGAAAAATTAGGAGTTAAATTAGAAGGAAATATAGCAATAAAATTACATTCAGGAGAAGATGGAAATCAAAATTATTTGAGACCAGATTTTGTAAAACCATTAATAGAAAAATTAGGAGGAACAGTTGTAGAATGTAATACAGCATATGCTGGAGAAAGAAATACAACTGAAAAACATAAAAAATTAATAGAAGAACATGGTTGGTCAAAATATTTTAAATTTGATTTAATGGATGAAGAAGGTCCAGATAAAGTATTAGAAGTTAAAAATGGAAAAATATTAAAAGAAAATTTTGTTGGAAAAAATATAGTAAATTATGATTCAATGCTTGTATTATCACATTTTAAAGGACATCCAATGGGAGGATATGGAGGAGCTTTAAAACAATTATCAATAGGCTGTGCCTCTTCAGAAGGAAAATCTTGGATACATTCAGCAGGACAAAGTAAAAACCAATATGAAATATGGGATAATTTACCTGAGCAAGATAAATTTTTAGAGTCAATGGCAGATGCGGCTTCTACTGTAGATGAACTATTTAAAGGAAAAATAGTATATATAAATGTTATGAAAAATTTATCTGTAGATTGTGATTGTTGCGCTGTTGCAGAAGATCCTTGTATGGCTGATATTGGAATTTTAGCATCAGAAGATCCAGTTGCAATAGACCAAGCATGTATTGATTTAGTATATAATTCAGAAGATAAAGGAAAAGAACATTTTATAGAAAGAGTAGAGTCAAGACATGGAATTCATACAATAGAAGTAGCAGAAGAATTAGGAGTAGGAAGTAGAGATTATGAATTAATAAGTATTGATTAAAAATAAAACTAAAAATCAAAGAAAAAATAGTATGTTAAAAAGAAGATATTAAAAACGTATAATATCTTCTTTTTCTTCTAATTGCCTTTGTGCTTGAGGCTTTTTTAAATATAAAGGTAAAATATCATTTATTTGTCTATCAGAAGTTTCTGGTTCAATATTAGAATTATAAAATTCTAAACCACAAAGCCCTAAGAAATAGGAATTTAAAAGATTTAGTTTTTCATTAGTAAAATAGCTATAAGGAACTTTATTTTTTATTTCTTCTTTAAAATTTGTTGTAGCATCACCAACAAAATAAATATTACCAGTTTCGTTGCTATCTTCTATATAAGTATCAATAATAGATAAAGCAGTTTTAATGCTTTCTGCTTGTGGTTCTATTAAAACATCTAAAATCTCATCTGTTTTTTGGTATAAAGCAAAATAACAATTATCATTTTTACAATCAATCATAGAACAGATAAGAGTATTTTTAGATATATTATTAGAGGCTTGTTTTGCTAAACACTCTAAAGAAGTAATACCAACAACTGGGATATTTTTGCTATCATGAAAAGCCTTAACAGTTGCAACACCAATTCTAATACCTGTAAAAGAACCGAGGTCCTACATCACAAACAATTAAATCAATATCATCTAAAGAAAGATTAGTATTGTTTAAAACATCAGAAATTGTAGGCATTAAAATTTCGGAATGAGAATTTTGTGTAATTGCATCTAATTTACAAATAAGATTTTTATCATCTAAAACAGAAACTCCGGCAAACATTACTAGAAGTATCAATACTAAGAATTTTCAATTATAATCCTCCTTTTATTAAAATCATTTTCATCTTTTTCAAAAGTAATATGAATATAGTCTTGAGGCAGGCTATCCAAAATTAATTCTCCCCATTCAATTAAGCAAATACCTTTTTCAAAATATTCATCACCACCAATTTCATAAAACTCTGAAACATCTGAAAGCCTATAAACATCAAAGTGATAAATATTTATTTTATCATTTTTATATTCATTAACAATAGTAAAAGTAGGGCTAGAAATTTCATCTTCTAAACCAAAATAAGATAAAAAACCTTCTACAAATTTAGTCTTACCAGACCCGAAGGTCACCTGTTAAAATAATAACAGCATTTTTATCTAATTTAGAAGCAAAATTTTTAGCAAAATTTTTTGTATCATCTTCACTATCTGAAGTAAATATAAAATTATCAAACATATTAAACTCCTAAAATATAAAAATTATCTTTAAAAAGACTTGATTTAAAGATATAAATATTATAATATAAAAAAATAAAAAAATCAATAAAAAGGGTTGATAAAAGATTTAAAATGTAATATAATTGTAACGAATTTGTAACAAAAAAGAAACAAAAAGTAAGGATGGTAAATAATGTTTAAATTAGGCCAAGATATAGGAATAGATTTAGGAACAGCAACAGTTATTGCATATGTAAAAGGAAAGGGAATAGTATTGAGAGAACCTTCTGTTGTAGCAGTAGATAATACAGCAGGAGAGGTTTTAGCAGTTGGACAAGAAGCAAGAAGAATGCTTCGGAAGAACTCCAGGAAATATAGTAGCAACAAGACCTTTAAGAGAAGGTGTAATATCAGATTATACTGTAACTGAAAAAATGCTTAAATATTTTATAAATAAAGTATGTGGAAAATTTATCTTTGCACCAAGAATAATGATTTGTATACCATCACAAGTAACAGAAGTAGAGAAAAAAGCAGTAATAGATGCAGCATCACAAGCAGGAGCAAGAAAAGTATATTTGATAGAAGAGCCAATAGCAGCGGCAATAGGAGCAGGAATAGATATATCAAAACCTTGTGGAAATATGGTAGTAGATATAGGTGGTGGAACAACAGATATAGCAGTAATATCACTAGGAGGATCAGTTGTAAGTACATCACTAAAAGTTGCAGGAGACAAATTTGATGAAGCAATAGTAAAATATATAAAGAAAAAACACAATATGATAATAGGAGAAAGAACAGCAGAAGACTTAAAAGTAAATATAGGATGTGTATATCCAAAAATACAAGATACAGAAATGCAAATAAGAGGAAGAGATTTAGGAACAGGATTACCTAATACAGTAACAATAAAATCAAGCGAAATGTTAGAAGCATTAATAGAACCAGCAATGATGATAGTAGAAGCAGTACACTCTGTATTAGAAAGAACACCACCAGAACTTGCAGCAGACATAAGTGATAAAGGAATATACATGACAGGAGGAGGAGCTCTGCTAGATGGGTTAGATAAATTATTACAAGAAAAAACAGGAATAAATGTAATGATAGCACAAGACACAGTATCATGTGTAGCATTAGGAACAGGAAAAGCATTAGACAATTTAGATGCATTAGATGGAAAACCTATAAGAAGGTAAAAATAAAAAAGCAATAAAGTAAATGTCGCATGGAAAATAAATACTATGCGGCATAAATATTGGAAAAAAATAAATAAAAAGGAGTAAAAATAAAAAATGAAAAAAGTAGCTTTCATAACATTAGGATGTAAAGTAAACCAATATGAAACAAATGCAATGGCACAAAAATTCATAGAAAAAGGATATGAAGTAGTAGAACATACAGAATATGCAGATATATATGTAATAAATACATGTACAGTAACAAACATGTCAGATAGAAAATCAAGACAAATGTTAAGGCGTGTAAAAGAATTAAATAAAAAAGCAATAGTAGTAGCATGTGGGTGTTATGTACAAGTAGCAAAAGAAGAATTAGAAAAAATAGAAGAAGTAGACCTAATACTTGGCAATAATGAAAAAAATAATATAGTAGAATTAGTAGAAAAATTTATAAAAGAGATAGAAAAGCAAGAAAAAATAGAAGAAGTAGAAAATGTAATGGAACAAAAAGAATTTGTAGAATTCGGAAATATTTTATATACAGAAAAAACAAGAGCGGTAATAAAAGTGCAAGATGGGTGTGACAGATTTTGTTCATATTGTATAATACCATATGCACGAGGAAGAGTAAGAAGTAGAAAACCAGAAAATGTAATATCAGAAATAGAAAAAATATCAAAAGAAGGAATAAAAGAAGTAGTAATAACAGGGATACATATAGCATCATATGGAAAAGACTTTAAAAATATCAAAGAAAAAGAAAAAATAGGAAAAACAGGAAAAGAATATAGGCTAATAGACTTATTAGAAGAAATAAATAAAATAGAAGGAATAGAAAGAATAGAATTAGGTTCATTAGAACCATTGTTAATAACAGAAGAATTTGTATCAAGACTAAAAAAATTAGAAAAAATATGCCATCACTTTCACTTATCACTTCAAAGTGGATTTAATGAAACACTAAAAAGAATGAATAGAAGGTATAGTGTAGAAGAATTTAGAAAAATAGTAAATTTACTAAGAGAAAATTATGAAGATGTAAATTTAACAACAGATATAATAGTAGGCTTCCCAGGAGAAACAGAAGAAGAATTTAATAAAACATATGAATTCTTAAAAGAAATAAAATTATACAAAATGCATGTATTTAAATATTCACAAAGAAAAGGAACAAAAGCAGCTGTAATGAAAGGACAAATAGATGGGAAGAAAAAAGAAGAAAGAAGCAGAAAATTAATAGAATTATCAGATAAAAACGAAGAAGAATATAATAAAAAATATATAGGAAAAGAAGTAGAGGTATTGTGGGAAGAAGAAAAAAATGGATTTTATAAAGGACATACGAAAAATTATATATTAGCATTAGCAAGAAAAAATAACAAAGAAGGAAAATCATCAAATTTAAACAAAATAGGTTTAGAAAATAAAATAACAAAGGCAAGATGCATAGAAGCGGGAAAAGACCATATATTGGTAGAAGTGTAAAAATGTAACAGTTTTGTAATAATTGTGTAACGAATATTTAATATAAAAAATAAGGAAAATGGCTTGATTTAGAAAGAAAAATATAGTATAACTAAAATAACAAAAATGTAGTAAAAGTGTAAATAAACACAAAGGAGGAAGAAAAATGGCAGATTTAGGTGAAGAAAATAAAGTATCAGGAGTATTCGGAGGGGTAGAATTCGGAAATAACAATAGTAATGAAGAGCAAAATCAAAATATTAATACAAATAGAGATGTAGAAAATTTTGAAAATGCAGGAACAATAAGAAATGAAAATTTACCAGTAAAACATGGCTTCTGGAATAAATTCAAAGCATTCTGGCTACAAGAGATTGATTGGAATAAAGAAATTAAAGTAGAACTTACACCATATCAACAAAAAGTAGAAGATGAAATAAACGAATTTTTACACCAAGAAATTACTTGGGAAAAAGTACATGACTTTTTATTCCAAGAAATATCATTCGGTAAAAAAGCATAAGGGACGTTTCCTTTGCACACATAAATGTCGCATTTGGGACAGACCTTTAAAAGAAAAATTAATAAAGTAATAAAAAAGTATAGCAAAAAATAAAAATTTGTGCTATACTTTTTCTATTAGTATATTCGTTTTAATCGGGGGTAAAAAATTATAGGGTATATAATTAAATTAGGGGAATTAATATAAAAACTAAAATGTAAAAAGATTTACTATTTCAAATTTAAAGTTTTATTTGACTGGAAATTTCAATTAAAAATGATGAAAAATTTAATATTAAAATATAATTTTAAAGTTAATTTTGTAATTTAAATAAAATAACCAATATCAATTAATACTAAAATATAATATTATTTAATCAAATTTATTTTGCAATATTTCATCAGTTTATTTAAAAATTTCCATTAGAAAAAATTATAAACAAGAAAGGAGAGATTATATAATGCCCCGAGCATCAAGAAGAAAAAGTGAAACTAATGTATACCATGTAATCTTAAGAGGAAATAATAAACAAGAAATATTTTTAGATGAAAAAGATTACAAGAAATTTTTAAAGGAAATTAAAAATACTAAAGAAAAATACGGATATGAATTATATGCATATTGTTTAATGACAAATCATGTACATTTAGTTATATATGATAGAAAAGAAAATTTATCAAAAATTATGCAAAGTTTAGAAGTTACATATTCAGCATATTTCTCAAAAAAATATGAAAAAGTAGGTCATTTATTTCAAAATAGGTTTTTAAGCAAGCCGGTTGAGACAAGTGAATATCTAATGCAAGTATGTAGATATGTTCATCAAAATCCAGTAAAAGCAGGAATTTCAAGAGTGGATAATTATAAATGGAGCAGTTATAAAGAATATATTAATGATGAAGAAGAAATGGTAAGCAAAAAAATGCTTTTATCATTATTTGCAAATTCTGAAAAAGAAGCTATTAATAATTTAAAAGGATTTCACAATGACAACAAAGAAAATATAAATGATGAGTATGAATTTGAAATATAGGCAACCGCAATCCCATTGGCTTTAGACGATGGGTCAAGGTTGCCGAAAGTATACATTTTGTGTTATACTATTTGTGTAAATATATAGAAACGAAAACATTTACTACAATAATTTGCTTTGTTTTCAGTTTAGAAAATGTTTTATAATAAATATTAATAAAATATATAAGAAATTAAAGTTAGAAAAGGCGGTGAGAGTCAAAAATGTTAAAAGCATATAAATATAGAATATATCCCAATAAAGAACAAGAAGAACAAATAGCAAAAACATTCGGCTGCTCACGTTTTGTTTATAATAAAACATTAGTATATAGAAAAGAAAAATATAAAAAAGAAAAAGTAAGTGTAAGTAAAATAGACTGTAATAATTATTGTAATAGAGAATTAAAGAAAGAATATGAGTGGTTAAAAGAAGTAGATAAATTTGCTCTAACAAATGCAATATATAATATAGATACAGCATATCAAAAATTCTTTAAAGAAGAAGGAGGATACCCAAAGTTTAAGAGTAAGCACAATAATTATAAATCATATACAACAAATTATACAAATGGAAATATAGAAGTAGATTATGAAAACAGGAGAATACAATTACCAAAATTAAAGAAAGTAAAAGCAAAAATACATAGAAGATTTTGTGGACAAATAAAATCAGCGACAGTATCACGAGTTTCAAGTGGTAAATATTATGTATCAATACTAGTAGAAACTAAGCATCAAGAATTACAACATACAAATAAGAAAATAGGAATAGATTTAGGAATAAAAGATTTATTAATAACATCAGAAGGAAAGAAGTATGAAAACCCAAAGACAATAAAAAAATATGAGAAGAAATTAGCAAGAAAGCAAAGACAATTATCACATAAGAAAAAAGGAAGTAAAAATTTTCAAAAGAAGAAAAAAGAAATAGCAATATGTCATGAGAAAATAAAAAACATAAGAAAAGATTATCTGCATAAAATTTCTAACAAAATTATCAGCGAAAACCAAGTGATAGTAACAGAAAATTTACAGATAAAGAATATGGAAAAAAATCATAAATTAGCAAAAGCAATAACAGATGCATCATGGTATGAATTAACAAGACAATTAGAATATAAAGCAAAATGGAACGGAAGAGAATATATAAAAGTAGATACTTTTTATGCAAGCAGTCAGTTATGTTCTGTATGTGGATATAAGAATATAGATGTAAAAGATTTATCAGTAAGAAACTGGATATGTCCAGAATGTAAAACAGAACATAATAGAGATATAAATGCTGCAAAAAACGTCTTAAAAGAAGGACTAAGAAAAATAGCATAAGAAATATATAGGGAAGGGACAGCCCAAATAAACGCCTGTGGAGATAGTAGGTTACGAGGTCTAAGAAGCAGGAAGCCCATTGGCTTTAGACAATGGGCAGTTCACATAATAACTAAATTTACAGATGAAGAGGCAAAAATAAAAATAATGGAAGTACTTAAATTAGAAAATTTAGAAGAAATTAATGACTTTAGTGTTAAACTAAGAAATGAGAAAATAAGAAAATTAGAAGATATAAAAGGAATATCAAAGGCACAAGTTGCAAGAGTACTTGGAACTTGTAATAGAACAATAGAAAGAATAACTAAAAAATAAGAAGGGAGGAAGGATGTGTCCCAAATGCGACATTTATGTGTGCAAAGGAAACGTCCCCCATTATGAAAAATAAAACAGTTTTTGTATGTAATGAATGTGGTTATGAATCTGGTAAGTGGCTTGGTAAGTGTCCTGCTTGCAATAGCTGGAATAGTTTTTATGAACAAAAAGTTGTTGAAACTAAATCCAAAGGTTTATCAGCTTCAGAAGGAAAATTAACAATGCCACAAAGTTTAAATTCTTATGAAGCAAAAGAAACTATTAGAACTCATACTGGTTTTCAAGAATTAGATAGAGTTTTAGGTGGAGGCTTAGTTAAAGGTTCTTTAGTTTTACTAGGTGGTGAGCCAGGTATTGGTAAATCTACTTTAATTTTACAAATATGTGATAAGATAAAAGGAGACGGAAAAGTTTTATATGTTTCTGGAGAAGAGTCTGCTGAACAGATTAAATTAAGAGCAGATAGACTAGGTATTAATAATGAAGATATTTTGTTTTTAGGCGAAACTAATATAGAACTTGTAAACCAAGCAATTATTAATACAAACCCAAAACTTGTTATAATAGATTCTATACAAACTATGTATTCTGAAGAATTAACTGCAGCAGCTGGAAGTGTTAGCCAAGTAAGAGAAATTACTTCACAAGTTATGAGAGTGTGTAAGTCTAAAGGTATTACTACAATTATAATTGGACATGTAACAAAAGAAGGAAATATTGCAGGTCCAAGAGTTTTAGAACACATGGTAGATACTGTTTTATATTTAGAAGGTGAAAGATATTTTTCTTATAGAATCTTAAGAGGAGTTAAAAATAGATTCGGTTCTACTAATGAAATTGGAATGTTCGAAATGCAAGATAAAGGAATGCAAGAAATTGATAATCCTTCTGATATTCTAATTTCTGAAAGAGAAGATAACCCAGCAGGTTCATGCATAGTTGCTACTATGGAAGGGACAAGACCTCTTTTGGTGGAACTTCAAGCTCTAACTTGTAATACAGTTTTTGGTTATCCTAAAAGAACTGCAAATGGTATTGATTATAATAGGCTTTCACTATTACTTGCAGTTTTAGAAAAAAGAGCAGGCGTAATGCTTAATTCACAAGATGTTTATTTAAATGTAGTAGGAGGCCTAAAAGTAAATGAACCAGCAATTGATTTAGGAATTGCTTTAGTTACAGCTTCAAGTTTTAAAAATATTCCTATCCCAAAAGATATGATAATTTTAGGTGAAGTTGGGCTAACAGGAGAAGTTAGAAGAATTAATTTAATTGAAAAAAGACTCAAAGAAGCAGAAAAATTAGGATTTAAAACTTGTATTATTCCAGAAAGTAACAAAAAAGACTTGAAAGATAATTATAAATTAGATATAATAGGCATCAAGGATATAAACGAAGCTATGAAAAAAATTGGCTTAAAATAATTTTTTAGAAGGGAGAGAATACTTTTGAGAATAGGCAAAGAAGATAGTATTACTGAAATTTTAAAATTAATTGCACCAGGTACTCCCATAAGAGACGGACTAGAAAATATATTAAGAGCAAGAACAGGAGCTTTATTATTAATTACAGATAGTGAAGAAGTACTAAATGAAGTTGTTGATGGTGGATTTTTTATTAATGAAGATTATACATCTTCAAAATTATATGAACTTGCAAAAATGGATGGAGCAATCGTTCTAAGTGGAGATTTAAAGAAAATTTTATATGCAAATGCTCAGCTTATTCCATCACATGAAATTGTAACTTTAGAAACTGGAACAAGACACAGAACTGCTGAAAGAACTGCAAAACAGACAGGAGAACTTGTAATTAGTATTTCACAAAGAAGAAGTATTATTACAGTTTTTAAAGGAAATGATAGATATATATTAGAAGATACAGATTCAGTACTTAGTAAAGCAAACCAAGCAATTCAAACACTTGAAAAATATAAAAAAGTATTTGATAATAAATTAAATATCTTGAATGAATATGAATTTAATGATATAGTAACACTAGAAAATGTAATTGTTGCAATTCAAAGAGCTGAAATGGTTATGAAAATTGTAGAAGAAATACAAAGACAAATATATGAACTTGGAAGTGATGGTAGACTTGTTAAAATGCAATTAGATGAATTAATAGGTGGTTTAGAAAAAGAAGAAGCTTTAATTATTAAAGACTATATTATACCAGGTAGAGGGAAAAATAAGAGAACACCTGAAAAAGTAATTGAGAGTTTAGAAAATTTATCTTATGAAGATATATCTAAAGAAGCAGTAATTGCAAAACTTTTAGGATATGAAAATTTTGATAATTATGATGAGGTAGGTGTTTATACAAAAGGTTATAGAATTTTAAATAAAATTCCAAGAATGCCAAGTAGTATTGTAGAAAATTTAGTAGATTCTTTTAAATCATTCCAACATATATTAGCAGCTGATATTGAAAGTTTAGATGAAGTTGATGGTATTGGAGAGGTAAGAGCAAAAACGATAAAACAATCTTTAAAAAGAATGCAAGAACAATTTATATTTGATAATTTAATTTAAAAACAGAAATAAAGAAAGTAAAAAATAATAAAAATTAGGGAGGATAACAATGAGTAAGTTTAAAAATTTATTATGGATTATAGTTTTAATAGTAATATTAGTATTATTAGGAGTAGTTGTATATGGATATTATAAAAATGCAACAATGGAAATTAAAAATCCAATTGCAACAATGGAAGTTGAAAATTTTGGAACAGTAAAAATAGAATTATATCCAGATAAAGCACCTGAAACAGTTGCAAATTTTGTTGCTTTAGCTAATAGAGGTTTTTATGATGGACTTACATTCCATAGAATTGTAAAAGACTTTATGATACAAGGAGGAGATCCAGAAGGAACAGGTGAAGGAGGAGCTAAGATTTCTGATTTAAAAGATGAAGGAGAAGAAACAGAGTATTCTATTAAAGGAGAATTTATAGCAAATGATGTTGATAATGATTTGAAATTTGAAGAAGGTGTAATTGGTATGGCAAGAAATGATTATACATCATATTCATCAGCTTTAGCAGAAGAATCATATAATTCTGGAAGTTCACAATTTTTTATAATGACAGCTGAAAATACATCTTTAAATGGATATTATACAGCTTTTGGTAAAGTAATAGAAGGTATGGATATTATTCATAATATTGAAAATGTAGAAGTAAAGGTAGCAGATGATAGTGAAGAAACAGGAAATACGGAACAAAGTACACCAGTTAATCCAGTAAAAATAACATCAATTAAAGTTGATACTTTTGGATATGATTATGGATTACCAGAAACTTTAACACCATTTGATTATATGAGTTGGATGTATAGCCAATATGGAATTGATCCAAGTACAATGGGAACTACAGCAGAATAAAAAAATTTTAAAAAATAGTTGACAAATGGGGTAGAAATTGGTTATAATATTATATGTGCTAAGTAAATTGAAGCTATGGTGGATGTAGCGTAGTTGGTTAACGCGCCAGTTTGTGGCACTGGAGACCGTGGGTTCGAGTCCCATCTTCCACCCCATTTGTATAAAATATTGGGCTGTGGCCAAGTGGTAAGGCACCAGACTTTGACTCTGGCATTCGCTAGTTCGAATCTAGCCAGCCCAGCCAAAACAGATCTTTGACAAAATCAAAGATCTATATTTTTGATAATATAATAGTAATAATTATATAGCATAAAATAAAAAATATTGAAAGGAAGCAATATTCTTGCCACTTAGAATAAAGAATTTTGTATTATAATTATGAATATAGATAAAATAAAAAGTGCAAGAACAAAAATAATAGGAAAAAAAATAGAATATTTTAAAGAAATAGATTCAACACATATTTATGCAAAAAATATAGCAGAAGAAAAAAAAGAAGAAGGATTAATGTTATTAGCAGAAGTACAGACAGGAGCAATAGGAACAAAAGGAAGAAGTTGGTATACAGGAGAAGGAAAAAATATAGCAGCTACAATAATTTTATATCCTAAATGTAAAATAGAAAAACTAAATAATTTAACAGTAGAAATAGCAAAAAAAATAAGAAAAGCTATTTACGAACTATATGGATATGAATTAGAAATAAAAAAGCCTAATGATTTAATGCTCAATGGAAAAAAAATATGTGGTATTTTAACTGAAGTACATACACAAGGAGAAAAAATAAATTATTTATTAATAAGTTTTGGATTTAATGTAAATGAAGAAAACTTTTCAAAAGAAACTAAAAATATTGCAACATCTTTAAAAAATGAAACTGGAAAAGAATTTAATAGAGAAGATATTATATGTAAAATAATAGAAAAGTTAGAAGAAATAGATTTATAAAGTTCTATTTCTTTTTCTTATTTAATATAAATTAATAAGAAAAAAAGCATATTAGGAGGTCAAAATGGAAGTAAACCAGGAGAATAATAAATTAGTAGTAAAAAATATTTTTAAAGGAATAGGAATATCTATGTTGTTTTCTTGTATATGTTTATTAGTATATTCTTTAATATTATCATATACAAATATAAGTGAAACAACAATACCACCAGTGATAATCATTATAACAGCAATAAGTATACTAATAGGAAGTTCAATAGGAAATATAAAAATAAAAAAGAATGGAATATTAAATGGAGCTATTATTGGAGGGGGATATATTTTAATTTTATATCTTATATCAAGCCTTTTAAATGTAAGATTTAGCCTTAATATTCAAAGTGTAATAATGATGGTTGTAGGTATAATATTCGGTGTACTTGGAGGGATAATAGGAGTAAATAGAAATTAAAAATTACAGCAAAAAGTAGAATTTTGTCGAATTTTGCGATGAAAAGTTCAAAAAAAATCAGAAAAAGTATTGACATTTCTATTTTTTGCTATTATAATTGAGTTACATTTTCAAATTAATTCTATAATTTTAAATTTTATTCTTTATTTAAAAGAATATGAGTTGATTCAAAGATTTTGATTAAAAACATAAAATCTTGATAAATATCAAAAAATAATAATTAAATAATAAAAAAGGAGGAAGATTATTGACAAAAAAGAAAAAAGTACTATTAGTGCTTACTATTTTAGCTGTGATTTTATTAGCTTTTATTGGAGGACAAGCATATGCTAAATATGTAAGTGAAGTAAGAGGTCAAGGAGTGGCAGAAGTTGCTACATGGAGTTTTAAAGTTAATGGACAAAGTGAACATGTAGAGCAAATAGATTTAGTTTCTACTTGTGATAATGAAACACTTGTTGACAATAAAATTGCTCCAGGTACAAAGCGGAGCATTTGATATTATAGTAGATGCAACAGGTTCTGAGGTAGGTATAAACTATAATATCTCATTTACAGAAGAAGAAAATAAACCACAAAATTTAAAATTTACATATGATAATGTAGAATATAATTCAATAGAAGAGTTAGAAAATGACTTATCAGGAACTATTCCAGTAGAAGAAGGAAATCAAACTCGAATATTAAATATTAAATGGGAATGGCCTTATCAAACAGGAGAAAATCCTGAAGAAATAGAAAGTAATGATTTAATAGATACTCAAGATGCTAAAAATATTTCTAATTATACATTTGATGTAATAGTAACTGGAAATCAAATTGAGCCACAGGCTTAAAAAATAGAGTAAATTATAGGATAAATGAAAATGTATTCACCTTTGTACCTAGTAGGGAAAGAAGGAAAAATTTCCCTACTAGTACAAAAGAATGGAGGTAAAAATGAAAGAAAAATTAAAAAATAGAAAAAAAGAAATAAGTATAATTTTTATAATAGCAATAATATTAATTTTCTTTTTCTCAGGATTTAGTATGGGAAAAGGATATAGCAAAAACGATATAAATGGAGTTGCAGAAATTGCAAAACCAATAATACAAGTAGAAAATGGTAGTAGTTTAGAAATAAATAATGAAAATGATGAAGGTATTTATGAATTTAAAGTAAAAAATTATAATGAACAAGAACAAACAACTGAAGTAGATATGGAATACTATATAGAAATTTTAAATGACTTAGAAAACTTAGGGATAGAAATCAAGTTATTAAAAAATGATGAAGAAATAGAAATAAAGGAAAACAAAACAGATAAATTTGTATTAACAAAAGAAGGAATGCAACAAGATAATTATAAATTAGAAATTAAATATAATAATAATACAGACATGGAGGATATTGTTGAACAATTACAAATAAAGGTACATTCTGAACAGAAGCAGGAGGTACTATGAGAGATTTAAGAAATAACAGAAAGAAAATAATAATATTAATTATAATTTTTATAATCATATTGTGTATATTATTTAAAATATCACAATCTAAGAATTTGAACATTCAAGAAGATTTAATCTTTTTCAAACTATTCGGAATTAGTAATATGGAAAAAGTAAATATAGAGAAAGGAGAGGAAAGAGAAAAAATAGAATTAACAAAAGAAAATAGAATTATAAAAAATATAGAAAGTATAGAAAATAAATTTGAAAATGTATATAAGATAGAAGTTAAAGAAGGAAAAGAAAATTATCAGGATATAGATCTATTTCAGACAATAGATGCAAATACTCTTGTAAATGAGAAAATAGCACCAGGGACAAAAGGAAAGTTCTATGTTTATTTGAGTTCAAATTCAGATATAGATTATGAAATGGAAATAGTAGGCAAAAATATAAGTCCAAAGAATTTTAAATTTGAAATAAGTAATAAGGAGGGAAGCTTAGAAAAGAATAAAGTAAAAAAAGTAGAAGTTAATTGGGAATGGCCATACGAAATAAATGAAGAAGAAAATATACAAGATACAAAAGATGGTAAAAATATAGAAAAATATAATTTTGAAATTTGTACTATTGGAAAATAAACAAGGAGGTGTAACGGTTGAAAAAAATAATTGTTTTATTAGTTATATTTTTTATAATAATAAGTATATGTATAACAAGTTATGGAAAATATATATTTAGTGATGTAAAAATAGTAGCTAATATAAATATAGAAGGTAAACCACCCAAAATAGAATTTACAAGTGTAACTAATACAAATAAAGGATATGAAAAATATGCAAATAGATCACATATGATTCGAGTGATTTTTAAAGTAACAGAGGAAAAGATTAAAACTAATAACATAGAAAATAATATAATATTTTTATTAGATGATTCTCCATGTGTTCTTGAAGAAACTCATTATTGGAGTAAAGCTGGAAATGAAATTTTTTATACATATTTATTAAATGAAATAAAAGGAAATGGTAGATTAAAAATAAAAATTCCAGAAGGTTCAGTAATAGATGAAGGAAATAGAAAAAATGAAGAAACTATATTTGATACAGGAATACAAATAGATAATATTGCACCTGCGGTTAGTTTTTTACAAGAAAATATTGATGGTGGAATAGTAAATGCAAAACTTAAGGCAAATGAATTAATAAGGCCGGTACAGGCATGGAATTTGACAGAGGATAATATGTCTTTGAGTAAAGAATTTGAATGTAATGTATCATATAAACTTCCAGTAACAGATTATGCAGGAAATGTAAGCAATGTAGATATAAAAATAGATAAAGCAACAAAAGTTAATCTTAGATTAGGTACAATAAGTGAAGGTTATAACCGATGGGAATTTAGCACAAATCTTAATGAAATCATGGGTGAAAAAACAATTAATAACTATGGTGAAGAAAATAGAATACACGGGTTATCTTTATATACAAGTGGAACTGAAAAAGATTTTATACAAATGAATTGTTTTATAAACTTACATTGGGCAGAAGAAGACTATGAAGCAATAAGTGGATATGAAACAAAATATTATTATGGATATAATCCTAAAGAAACAATGTATGCATCAATGAAAACAGGTCCCAAAGTATTTATAAGTGGAGTTCAAGCATTGTTTTTAGGAGGAGATAATTTAAACCGTCCAGGAAAAACACCAGATACTGGTGAGGGTGAACCAATTCCGGAAGATATAGCAAAAGAACATAGATATGGAATATCAGCAATAAATTTTAAATTAAAAGATTACTCATATTATTCAATTGTATATCAAATATGGGTAGAAGGAAAAGGATGGTTAGAACCAAAATCAGATGGAGTAGAAATAACAGCAGGTCATGAAAAACCATTTGGACTACTTAGAGTATCCTTAATTCCAAAAACAGAAAAACAATATTTAATAGATGAGTGGAAAAAAGATGTAGGAACTAATAATCTTTAAAGAATTTTATAAAAAAATATTGATATTTTTTCCATTTTAAGATAAAATCTAAAAAGACTAATTTGAAAGGAGGACAAAATGATTAATTTAGATGATGTAATAAAAAACGAAGAGGTCGAAGCTTTAATAGAAGGTGCACAAAAACAATTAGATAGTCTTCGGTTATACAGAACATAGTCACAGACATATATCTATTGTCTCAAAAAGAGCAGGAGATATACTAAAAGATTTAGGGTATCCAGAAAGAACAATAGAACTTGCAAGAATTGCAGGATATTTACATGATATAGGCAATTGTGTAAATAGAACAGACCATGCACATAGTGGAGCAATTATAGCTTATAATATTTTAAAAGATATGGGAATGGATGTAAAAGAAAGAACTGAAATTATGATGGCAATTGGAAATCATGATGAAAATACAGGTACTGCAATAAGTGACATATCAGCAGCATTAATTTTAGCAGACAAGTCAGATGTGCATAGAGATAGAGTATCAAATACTAATTTATCAACATTTGATATACATGATAGAGTTAATTATGCTGTAACAGATGCAGAATTAAAATTAGATGTCGAAGAAAGAAAAATATCACTAAATTTAAAAATTGATACTAAATTATGTCCTGTTTTAGATTATTTTGAAATATTTATGGATAGAACTATGATGAGTAAATATGCAGCAAAATATTTGAAAATATGGTTTGAATTAGTAATAAATGGAACAAAATTATTATAGTAATAAATGCTATTAATTAGGATGGAGGAAATATCATGAAGAAAATAAAAATATTAACAATAATATTAGGAATTGTACTAATTACAATAGTAGCCTTTTTTGGAGTATATGTACAAAAACAAAATAGAATGGAAGATAAAGTAAAAGATTATTCATATGCAATGGACTTAAAAGGTGGTAGAAATATAAGATTAACAGTAGATGATACAACTAATACTGTTATAAAAGATGCAAATGGAAATGAAGTAACAGATGCAGATAGTTTAACAGATGAAGAATTAACAGAAAAAGGATATATAAAAGAAGAAACAAAAACAAATCCAGATGATGTTCTAAATGAGGAAAATTATTTAAAATCTAAAAAAATAATAGAAAAAAGATTAAATAAATTAGGTGTAGATAATTATATTGTAAGTGTTGATAAAACATCTGGTGATATATTAATAGAAATACCTGAAAATGACAGTACTGATAATGTTGTAAGTAATATAGCAACAACAGGAAAATTTGAAATAATAGATAGTACTACAAAAGAAGCATTAATGGATAATAATGATATAAAAAGTTCAAAAGTTATGTATGGTGCAGCTTCAGCAACAGCTACTGGAACATCAGTATATTTAGATATAGAATTTAATAAAGAAGGCACAAATAAATTAAAAGATATAAGTACTACTTATGTAGAAACAAATACAACATCTGATACAAATACAACAAATAACACAACTACTGATGAAACAACAAGTAGTCAAGAGGAAACAGAAGAAACAAAACAAATAACAATGAAAATAGATGATGAAGAAATAATGACAACAAGTTTTGATGAAACAATAGAAACAGGAAGATTATCATTATCAGTAGGAACTGCATCAACAGATGCGCAAACTCTACAAGGATATATAAACCAAGCATCAAGTATGGCAATAGTATTAGATAATGGAAATATGCCTATAAAATATACAGTTTCTGAAAATAAATATGTTTTATCAGATATAACACAAAATGAATTAGATATAATTTTCTATGTAATGTTAGCAATAGCAGTACTTGCATTAATAGTATTAATTATAAGATATAAAACAAGAGGATTATTAAATGCATTTTCATATATTGGTTTAGCAGCATTGTTTTTATTGTTACTTAGATATACAAATGTAGTTATATCAATAGAAAGTATATTCGGAGTAGCTGTTGTATTAATACTAAATTATATATTTGTAAATAAATTATTATCAAAAATGAAAAGTGAAGAAAAAGTTGACAAAGTGGCAATAAGTATAGCAATAAAAGAAACATATAAAGAGTTCTTTATAAAAATAATACCTATAATTATAGCTGTTATTACCTTCTGCTTTATAAGATGGGAACCAATTAGTAGTTTTGGAATGGTAATGTTCTGGGGAATATTATTAATTTCACTATACAATATTTCCATAACAAATTTATTAGTTAGAATAAAAGAAAGCAAAGGAGGTAAAAACAAAAATGGAAAATAAACAAAATAATGAAGAAATAAAAAAAGAAAAAAATAAGATTACAAAAAAATCAAAAATATTAATAGTGCTAATTGCTATTATAATAATTGCAGGGGCAATTGTTACTGCTACAATTGGATTAAATTTTGATTTAAGATATAGAGAGAGTAAGAAAATTGAGTTATATTTACAAAAAGACTTTAACATTTCAGATATAAAACAAATAACAGATGAAGTGATGGAAGGAAAAGAGGTTATAATACAAAAAGTTGAAGTATTTGAAGATACAGTTAGTATAAGAGCACAAGATATAACAGATGAACAAAAACAAAGTATAATAGATAAAGTAAATGAAAAATATGGTTTAGAATTAGAAAAAGATAATATTGAAACTAAAAATGTACCTAATACAAGAGGAAGAGATATTATAAAACCATATATATTACCATTTTTTATTGCAACTTTAATAATACTTGTTTATATTGGAGTAAGATATAGAAAATTAAAAGTTATTAAAACATTATTAAAAACAATACTTACATTAGTATTATCACAAGTAGTGTTATTAAGTATTATGGCAATTACAAGAATTCCAATAGGTATAGTTACAATTCCATTAATAATAATTGTGTATTTACTAACATTAATTGGAATTACAACTTACCTTGAAAAAGAATTATTAAAAAATAAACAAGAAGAAGCAGGCAAATAAGCCTGTTTTTCTAATATTGGGAATGGTATTAAATTGAATTATTTTTTAAATTATTTTCTTTTTCTAATTATTGAGAAAATATAAAAAATGTGATATAAATAATAATGAAATAAAAAGAAAAAATGAAAAATAAAAAATGTAGAAATATTTTTAAAAATAAGGAGTTGTTTCTACAAATTTAGCAAAAAAGAAGTTATATAATAAAAAAGAAGATGTGTCCCTTTTGCGACATTTATGTGTGCAAAGGAAACGTCCCCATGGAGGAAATGATGGAAAGTTTTAAATCAGGTTTTGTAACATTAATAGGAAGAACAAATGTAGGAAAATCAACTTTAATTAATTTATTAGTAGGAGAAAAAGTTGCAGCAATTGCAAATAAGGTGCAAACAACAAGAACTGCAATTAGAGGGATTGTAAATAGACCTAATTCACAAATAGTATTTGTAGATACACCAGGAATTCATAAACCAAAAACTAAACTAAATGAGACTATGATAGATACGTCTTTTACAAGTTTAAAAGATGCTGATATTGTTTTGTTTTTAATAGAAGCTACAAGTGACGAAATAGGTAGAGGAGATGCAAAAATATTAGAGAAAATAAAAGAAGAAAAAGCAAAAACAATATTGATTATAAATAAAATTGATTTAGTAAAAAAAGAACATCTTTTAAAATTGATTGATTTATATAGTAAAGAATATGATTTTGAAGCAGTTATTCCAATATGTGCTAATAATAGCAAATATAAAGAAGTTGTTTTAGATGAAATAGAAAAGAACCTAAAAGAAGGTCCTGCATATTATGATAAAGAGGAATATACTGATCAAACAATGCGTCAGCTTGCTGAAGAAACTATTAGAGAAAAAGCATTAAGAGTTTTACAAGATGAAGTACCACATGGAATTTATGTTGAAGTTACTAAAATGAAAGAAAGAAAAAATAGAAATGGTGAAGATATATATGATATAGAAGCTACTATTTATTGTTTAAGAAATTCTCATAAAGGAATTATTATTGGTAAAAATGGTGAAATGCTAAAAAGAATTGGTAGGATGGCGAGAATAGACATGGAAGAAAATTTTGGGGTTAAGGTAAATTTAAAAACTTGGGTTAAAGTAAAAGAAGATTGGCAAGAAAACAGTAGTATTGTAAATAAGTTTAAATTACAATAAAAAATAACAGAAATTAGAATAAAAAAGATAAAAATAGCAAATGATAGAATTAAAGTTAAATAAAATAAACTTTAATAAAAAGGAAGTGAGCATATGATAAAAAAGATAGCATGGGATACTTTTAAAAATACTGGTGATATAAATGCATTTTTAGAATTGAAGCAAATAGAGAATATAGAAAAAAACATAGGAAATAATATGGAAGATAATACAAATATTAATAATAATTTTAAGAATAATAATATAAATAAAGAAGAGGATATAGAAAAAAATGGCGAATCAGAAGATAAGTGGAATAATACTTTCTGAACATAATCTTGGTGATTTTGATAAAATGCTTACTATGCTAACACCAGGCCTTGGCAAAATATCGTGTGTTGCTAAAGGATCAAGAAGACCTAAAAGCAGTCTTTTAGCTGGAACACAGATGTTTTGCTTTGGAGAATATATGGTATATAAAGGAACTAGTACATATCATATAAATTCAGTAGAACCAATTGAAATTTTTTATAATTTAAGAACAGATTTAGATAAATTAAAATATGCAGTTCATATAAATAAAATTGTACAAGATGTAACACATGAAAATCAGAATTGTTATAATATTTTACAATTACTATTAAATACTTTATATACTATATCAGAAACTGATAAAGATTTAGATTTTGTACTTAGTGTATTTAAATTACGTCTTCTTTGTATATTAGGTTTTACACCTAATATTAGAGAATGTGTAAGTTGCAAAGAAAAAGAAGAATTAGAGTTTTTTAGCATAAAAGATGATGGTTTTAAGTGTAAAATTTGTGGAAAACAAGACACCTCAGCACTAAGTATTAATAAAAGTACTAAAACTGCTATTATATATACAATAACAGCACCTGCTAAAAAATTATATTTATTTAATATTAAAGATGAGGCTTTAGAAGAGTTTAAATTAATTTCTAAAATATATTTTGACCAAAAATTAGAAAAAGAATATAAGTTAGAAGAATTATTTTAAACTTAAGAAGAATTATTTCAAAGTACTTGAAAAAAAACGAAATAATAGATATAATAAAGATGTAACTTAAAATATATTAACTTTAAAAGAGAAAGGAGCGATTTTTATGAAAATAAAAATAATAGGAAAGGAACTAAAGATAACAGAAGCTATAAACGATTATGTAGAGAAAAAATTAGACAGGATTGATAAATATTTTGAAGATGCAGAAGCTGAAGTTACATTAAGAACTGAAAGAGAGGAACAAATTGCTGAAATTTATGTTATAGCAAATGGTGAAAAATATAGAGCAGTAACTGAGGATAAAGATATGTATGCATCTATTGATAAAGATATAGATATTATCGAAGGTCAAATTAGAAAAGCGAAAACTAAGAAAGAAAAAATGCTAAGAGAAGGTTCTATTAGAACTATGGAAGTAAATCAAGAAAAACATACAGAAGTTGAAAATGAAATTATAAAAACATCTTATTATGAAATTAAACCAATGCTTCCAGAAGATGCAGTATTAAAATTACAAGAAAAACCAACACATAATTTCTTAGCTTTTATAAATGTAGAAACTGGAAAAGTAAATGTTGTACATAAATTAAAAGATGGTAAAAACTTTGGTTTAGTAGAACCAGAAGAATAGATTTATAAAAAATAAAAATTATAAAAAGTAAGTAAAAGCAGGAGAAATCCTGCTTTAAATATTAAAAGAAGAAAAAAGAAATGAAAAAACAAAAAAGAAAAAATAAGATATAAAAGAAGAAAAAACAAAAAAACAAATAAAAATAAGTAAATAGATAGAATTGGAGATTTAATATGAAGGAAATGGAAGAGTTAAAAAATAAAATAGAAAAATATGTACCATATAATAAGCAAGAAGAATGTGATAAAAAAGTTATGCTTAAATATATTAATGATTTTGATAATGTATTAACAAGAGATAATGAGTATGGACATTTTACAGCATCTGGTTGGGTAGTTAATAAGAAAAGGAATAAAGTGCTTATGGTATATCATAATATTTACAAATCTTGGTCTTGGACTGGTGGACATGGTGATGGAGAAAGTAATTTATTAAATGTTGCTGTAAGAGAGTTAAAAGAAGAAACAGGTGTAAAAAACGTAAAGCCAATTTTAGATGATATTTTTTCTTTAGAAATAATTTGTGTAAATGGACATATTAAAAAAGGAAAATATGTGTCTTCTCATGTGCATTTAAATGTTTCTTATTTGTTAGAAGCAGATGAAAATGAGATTTTAAGAATTAAAGAAGATGAAAATAGTGGTGTTAGATGGATTGATATTAATAATGCAATAGAAATGTCAACAGAGACTTGGATGAAAGGAATTTATAAAAAATTAATAGAAAAGATGGGAAAATTAAATATTTAGTAGAAAATTAAAAGAATATGGAGAAAAACAACCATATTTTATTGTAGACAAATTTTAAACTCTTTGATACAATATAAATCATACCATAAATATACTGATTAAACAGAAAATACAAAATAATAATATTAAATATAGGAAGTGATTTATGTTGGAGAAATTATTAACAAAATTAGTTGCAGAAACAACGGAAGTAGAATTTAAAGAAAATATCGAGTTAAAGAAGCCAAAAAGTTGGTTAAAAACTGTATCAGCATTTAGTAATGGAATCGGAGGTATAATATATTTTGGTGTAAGTGATGAGAGAAAAATTGTTGGGATAGAAAATGTACAAGAATGTATTGAGAAAATAAGTGAACTGATAAAAACAAGAATAGAGCCTTTGACTAATTTTAATATTTCTGCAATTACACAAAATAATAAAAAAATAATTAAATTAGAAATTATACAAGGAACAAAGACTCCATATTATTATGTTGCTGATGGGAATAAAGTAGTCTTTGTAAGAATCGGAAATGAAAGTGTTAATGCACCAACATATATAATTAATGAATTAGTTGCAAAAGGAGAAAGATTAACATTTGATGGAATGCTTTCGAAATATAAATATAATGATTTGAGTTTCACTTTGTTTAAAGCTACATACTTACAAAAAACAGGAAAGCAATTAGAAGAAAATGATTTTATATCTTTTGGACTAATGAATGAAGATAAGAAATTAACTTATGCAGGGGTATTATTTTCAGATCAATGTCCATTATTACAATCAAGAATATTTTGTACAAGGTGGAATGGGTTAGATAAAACATCTATTTTCGAAGATGCGGTAGATGACAAAGAATATAGTGGGAATTTAATAATGCTTTTAGATAATGGATTTAATTTTATTAAGAATCATAATAAAAAAGCATGGAAAAAATTACCAAGAAACAGAGCAGAATATTATGATTATAATGAAAGAATAATAACTGAATTATTAGTTAATGCATTAATACATCGTATGTATGATATAGTAGGAGCAGAGATTCATATTGATATTTATGATGATAGATTAGAGATTGAGTCTCCAGGAGGAATGTATGATGGAAGTATAATTCAAAATCAAGATGTTTTAAATATTCCATCAAAAAGAAGAAATCCAATAATAGCTGATCTTTTTCAAAGATTAGATTTAATGGAAAGAAGAGGAAGTGGATTTAAAAAGATATATGAAATATTAGGAAATGATAAAGATAAAATTAAATTTTTTTCTAATAGAACAGACTTTAAAGTTACATTATATAATCAAAATTATAACGAAAACTATACAGAAAACTATACAGAAAACTATACAGAAAACTATACAGAAAACTATGTAGAAAACTTAAATAAAACTCAAATGAAAATTTTAGAACTGATAAAAAAAGATAGAAATATAACTCAAAAAATCATGGCTGAAGAGCTAAAATTAAGTAGGGGTGCAATTACACTTAATTTAAAACAATTAAAAGATAAAAATGTAATAGAAAGAATTGGTTCAGATAAAAAAGGATATTGGAAAATATTAATATAAGGCAGGAAATCAGATCCTGCCTTTATATATGTATAAAAGCAAAACATGACTTCCTACCTGAAAAAGAGTTAGAAAAAAGTGAAACTATTTCATATTTCTTTCAGCTTGTTCTATCATTTTTTTAACCATTTGTCCACCTATTTTACCAGCATCTCTTGCTGAGATGTCACCATTATATCCGTCTTTAAGGTTTACTCCTACTTCACTAGCTACTTCATATTTGAATTTATCTAAAGCAGTCATAGCTTCTGGTACTAATTTTTTGTTTGATGAATTTGCCATTTGTTTTTTCACCTCCTGTAATATTACAACTAGAAAAAACTTTTGCTTTTTCTAATACTATCATTCTCAAAAAAGATAAAAAATAAACAGGAAATTTTTAGAAAAAAATATTCATAAAAAATTGTAAATTTATTTGAAAAATAGTTGCATTTTTTTAATATTATTTATATAATGATTTTTGTTAAAAAAGGAGGCGAAATATGTATAAATTAGTCGCAATTGATTTAGACGGAACTATGCTAAATAGTTATGGTGTGGTTTCAGAAGAAACAAAAAATACAATTAAAGAAATAGAAAAACAAGGTGTAGAAGTAATAATAGCATCAGGAAGACCAATTGATTCAATAAAACAAATCGCAAAAGAAATCGAAAGTAAAAATTATTTTATTGCAGGAAATGGTGCTATTATTTATGATATGAAAAAAGATGAAATAATATACGAAAAAACATTATCAAAAGAAAAAGTTTTAGAAATTATAAAAAAATGCGAAGAAAATAGCATTTCTTATAATGTGTATACTGAAAGAGAAATTTTAGCAACAAGTTTAAAATATAATGTTTTATATTATCATAAAGAAAATTTAAAAAAAGAAGAAAATAAGAAAACAAGAATAAATATAGTAAACAATATGTATGAATATATAAAAAATAAAGAAGATGCAAGATATTTAAAAATAACAATATGTGATGAAAATAAAACGGTTTTTAATTCAATAATAAAAAAATTAAAAGATATAAAAAATATTGAAATTTTAGATGTATCACATATGGCAAGAAAAACAATCGTACAAGGAACTGAAGAATATCAAATTTCTTATTATTATACAGAAATATCAACAGAAAATGTAGATAAATGGGATGCAATCCAATTTTTAATAGAAAAATTAAATATAAAAAAAGAAGAAGTAATTGCAATAGGAGACAATATAAATGATAAAAAAATGATAGAAAATTCAGGACTAGGTATAGCTATGAAACAAAGTACACCAAGCATTTTAGAAGTTGCAGATGAAATTACAGAAGGCAATAATGAAGATGGTGTAGCTAAAATATTACAGAAATATTACAAAAATATTAACTTTTAGTAACAGTTATATAATTCCATTGATTTTAAAGTCTATTTGAGTTAAAATAAAATAGATGATGTAGAAAATACAATTAAAATATATTTTAAGGGAGGAATTTGTCATGGCAACAAATCCAATGCAAAGAAAAGCAAGAAATTCATTTTTATTAGGTATGTTATTAATGCTGGTTATAACAGGACTTATAATAGCATTTTTAGCTATGATGTTAATGCAGACTAATCAGAAATTAGCTGCTAGTGAGCAAAGTATGGTTAATGTATATGTATTAAATACAAATGTTAAATCAGGAGATGTAATAACTAATGATATGTATGAATTAATGTCAATTAATTCAGCAGTAGTACCAAGTAATGCAACAAGTACATCTGAATTGTTTTCAGATTATGCTTTGCAAGATAAAGATGGAAATCAAATAGTAACTAAAACAGAAGAAGACAGAGAAACAGGAGAAATTGTAAATAAAAATTATATAACAATAGATAATAGAGAATATGAAGTTTTTAAAGATGAAGCACATCCAGAAAACAGATATATTGTACGTGATGGAGAAAATGAGTATTTAGATTTAGTATCAGTACCATTAATAGCAAAAGTTGACATGAATGCTAATACTGTTCTTACATTAGAATTACTTGAAAAAGGTGACAATACAGTACAAGATGATGTAAGAAGACAAGAATATAATGTTGTAGTATTACCAATAGATTTAGCAACAGGAGACTATGTAGATATAAGATTAATGTTACCGAACGGACAAGATTTTATAGTAGTTTCTAAAAAAGAAGTAGAAATACCAATGGTTGGCGATACAGATTCTGAAACTACAATGTGGGTTGACTTATCAGAAGACGAAATATTACATATGAGCTGTGCAATAGTTGATGCAGCAAGAGTTGTAGGAGCAAAACTTTATGCAACTAAATATACAGATCCAGGAATGCAAAAAGCAGCAACACCAACATATGTTGTTAATTCTGATACATCAGCATTATTAACAAACAATCCTAATATATTAGAAAGTGCAATGACAGAATTAAGTAATAGATATACAGCTGGAAATAGTGCTAATTTAAGAAACGAATATATACAACCAGCAGTAGATGGACAAGGAGAACAAGGACAATCAAACTTAGAAACTCAAATGCAAGATAGTATAACAAGATCACAAGAAGAAAGAGTAGATTATTTAGAAGGATTAACATCAGCAGCACCAGTAACAACAACAAGTGGAAGTACAACAAGTGGAAGCACAACAACTAATACAGCACAATAAAACTTAAGAAAGAAAAAAGGAGAGAAAGATGAAAAGAATAGGGTTTATAGGGGGATATGATAAAACTGATTTAATTTTAAATATAGCTAAAATACTTACAGTGTTGGGAAATAGAGTTTTAGTAATTGATGCAACTGTTAGCCAAAAAGCAAGATATGTTGTGCCTGTTATAAACCCTACAACAATGTATGTAACAGAATATGAGGAAATTGATATTGCGGTAGGGTTTCACCATGAAGACGATATTAAAAAATATTTAGGAATAGCAGAAGACTTAGATTCAGAATATGATATAGTGCTTGTTGACACAGATAACAGTGAAGGTTTCCAAGAATTTTATTTAGAAGGAGCAAATAAAAACTATTTTGTAACATCATTTGATGTATATTCTTTAAAAAGAGGATTAGAAGCACTAACAGGAATTGGTTCAGCAATAACTTTAACAAAAGTACTATTTTCTAAGGAAATGCTAAAAGAAGAAGATGATTATTTAAATTTCTTGTCTTTGGGATATAAAGTAATATGGGATGAAAATAGAATTTATTTCCCAGTAGAAAATGGAGATATGAGTGTTATATACGAAAACCAAAGAGTTGCTAATATAAAGTTTAAAAAATTAAGTATACAATATAAAGACGGCCTAGCTTATATCGCTGAAGAAATATTAGGGGATACATCAGATAGCAAAGTTAGAAGAGCTATAAAAACCATAGAAAAAGGAGCGTAAAAATGTCAGTTATAACATTTTGGAATAATAGAGGAGAAGAAACAGGAAAGACTTTATCAATAGCAGCAATAGCAACACATATGGCTATTGAACATAATAATAAAATTTTGATTATTTCAACAGGACATAAAGATGCTACATTAGATCGTTGTTTCTGGGAAGAAAAAAAGATAAAAAAGAATTTAGGATTATTCGGACCTAATGCAAATTCTAATACTGCTATGGAAGACGGAGTAGTAGGATTAGAAACTTTAATGAAAAGTAATAGAGTATCACCAGAACAAATAACAAATTATACAAAAATAATATTTAAAGATAGGTTAGAAATATTACCAACATTTAAAGGGGAAAAACTTGAATATGAAGAGCTAAAACTTAATTACCCAGATATTATAAGCCTAGCAAACAATTATTATGATATGGTTTTTGTAGACTTAGATTATGATGTAGGTGATGAAATATATAATCAAATATTACAAAAATCAGATTTAATAGTAGCAAGCTTAAACCAAAGATTAGTAAGTATTAATAATTTTATGAAGATTAGAGAAGAAATACCTGTTCTTAATTCTAAAAAGACATTAATACTAATTGGTAGATATGATAAATATTCAAAATATACAGTAAAAAATATAACAAGATATATGAATGAGAAAAATAAAGTTTCAACAATACCATATAATACATTATTTTTTGAAGCGTGTGAAGAAGCAAAATTACCAGATTTATTTTTAAGACTTAGAAAAATAAATGATGAAGAAGATAGAAATGCTTTATTTATGGCAGAGGTAAAAAGAATTACAGATAATATTATTTATAGGTTACAAGATTTAGCAATGAAGATGTAAGGAGGGTGGACAAACCATGACTATAATGAATATTCTTCTAACAATAGTTGTTTTAGCTATAGCAGGTTATGGAATTTTCTATGTAGTAAAGAAAAAGAAATCAGCAGAAGTTGAAAATACTTTAAATGTTGATGATAAAACTTATACAATAGAAATGATGACTGAATTTGTTAAGAAAAGACTTGACGAAATTACTAAAATAAACTTGTATGATATAGGTCTTTCAGAAGAAGAGCTAAAAAGAAGAAAAAATAAAAAGTATGAATTAAAAAAGGCTTTAAAAGGTTGTACATATGGAGATGTTAATGATAAAAGATATGTAAAAGAATTAATATATGATTTACTTGAAAAAGAATATGGGGTAACTGAAAGTAACATATCTAAAGCAATTCCATTTGATATTCCATCATTACTTACACCACAAGATAAATTTGATATTTTGATATTTGTTTATAAAAAAGAATTCGGATATGAAGCATTAACAGAATTAATTAAAAAATATAATTTAGCAGAACTTAAATATATAGAAGGAGAAACTAAGCCTTCATATGTTATTACATCAGATGAAATAGAAGATATTTTTGAAAAAGAAAATCCAGTTCTTGCTTTTTCAGATAAATTAGGTGTGGTTGTACAAAGGATTTATCAACATTACAAAGGATATAGTTCAATAGATGAAGTAAGAGATATGAACATAGATGGTGTGTCTGGTGGTGTATCAGGTCTTCCAGAAAGTTTCTTAAGCCAGGTTGCACAAACAGATAGTGATTACTTAAATCAAGTATCAGAACATAAAGTTCCAAGAGCATGTGATAGTATATGGATATTCTTCCAAGGTAAATCAATACGTTTAGCATTTTTATCTTTTGGAACAGAAGCAGAACTAAAAAGAGTATGTCAAAATATTTATAAATATAATAACCCAGGTCAGTTATCTGATACAAATGGTTATAAAATTAATGAAATGAAAGACGGTTCTCGTGTAGTTGTTGTTAGACCATCAATGTCTGAAACATGGGCATTTTTTGTAAGAAAGTTCGACGTTAAGCGTTCAACATTAGAGCAATGGTTTAAAGGAGAGCCAGGAAGTGACGAATCAATAGAATTATTAAAATACTTAGTAAAAGGAGCAAGAATTATATCAATTACTGGTGAGCAGGGTTGTGGTAAGACAACAATGCTTATGGGTATGATAGAAAATATATATGAAACAATGAATATCCGTGTTCAGGAAACTGCATTCGAGCTTCACTTAAGAAAAATCTATCCAACAAGAAACATACTTACATTCCGTGAAACTGAAACAATTTCTGGACAAGAGGGATTGGACGTTCAAAAGAAAACTGACGGTTCTGTTAATATCATAGGTGAGGTTGCAACTGACCACGTTGCTGCATGGATGATACAAGCAGCACAGGTTGCTTCTAAGTTTACATTATTTACACACCACGCAAAGACATTTCCTAACTTAGTAACAGCCCTAAGAAACTCAATGCTTAGAATCGGACAGTTCAATAATGAAAAAACAGCAGAAGAACAAGTTGTTCAAGTTTTGAACTTTGATATACATTTAACAAAAGACTTTAGAGGAAAAAGATATGTAGAAAGAATTACAGAATGTATTCCAGTTGAGGAAAAGAGTGAATATACATTTGACCATAGAAAAGAAAAAACATTAGAAGGTAAATTTGATAAATTTTTCGATAATGCAACTCGTTATTTTGAAAAAGTTACAGATAGAAAAATGTATGAATATAGAAATATATTAGAATATGTAGATGGAGAATATAAAATAACAAATCCAATTACAGAACATAACTTAAAAGAAATGAGACTAAATATGGATGCAACAGATGTTGTTGATTTTGATAAATTTATAACAAAACATTGGGGAAATATCTTAGATAAAATAAGAACAGAAGAAGAAAAAGAATTAGTAGAAGTATCAGCAGGAGCAGAAGAACCTAAAAAAAGAGGTAGAAGAAAGAAAACAGAAGTTTAAATATAAGGACTATTTCAAGTTAGAAGAGGAGGTGCTAAATAAGAAGTGGACAACCAAATGATATTTTATTTGATGGGTGGATCAGCAGGAGCCTTTGTTATAATTGTACTTATTTATTATGTATTATCTAAAAAGATGCAAACATCAGAATATAAGAGGATACAAAAATTACAACAAGGAACTAAAGAGAAGTCATTTTCAAGTGAAATCTTATTCCAAAAGTTATATCTTACATATATAAAAATACCTTTTATAAAAAGATATGTTCTTAAAATAAGAAGAAGATTAGAGATAATAAATATAGATGACGAATATAACACAAGAAAAGGTACTGCAAGAATTCTTACTAAGTCACTTGCTATAATAGTGCCAATAATGCTTTTAACAATTATTATAACAGCTAGCAATTATTTACTTATGTTTATTTTATTAATATTTGAATTATTTATGATTGATACTTTCATAGATGGTTCTGTTGATAAAATAGATAATAAAATATTAAAAGAGCAAATAGATTTCTTTTCAGAAATAAGACATGCATACCATGAGTTTAACATGGTAGAAGAGGCTATTTACCAAGTGTCTCAAGATGATGAAAAAGATATTTCAAGACAGGGTGAAAAGATATATGAAATATTAATTTCTGATGACCCTGAAATGGAGCTTGAAAAATATTACGATATAGCACCTAATAGTTTCTTAAAAGAATTTGCTGGAGTTTCTTATTTAACTAAGGAATTCGGTGATAGAAAAGTAGATGGTGCATCACTTTACTTAAAAAATGTTAATAATATTACTCAAGAAATGCAGTTAGAGATTTTAAAAAGAGATAAATTAAATTATGTATTCCAGAGTTTATCTGTTATCTCTATTGCACCAGTATTATTACTTGAACCATTAAAGAGCTGGGCTATTTCAAATTTTAGTTTTACAGCTAGTTGGTATTTAGGAAAGCCTGGTATGATTGTACAAATTATTATATTATTGCTTACATTTTTATCTTATATATTAGTAAGAAAGTTAAAAGATAATGGTTCAACAGCAATGAATACTAAGAATACAGAAAATCCATGGCAAGAAAAATTGTATAAGAAAAAAATAGTTAAAAAAGTTGTTGACTTATTTATTCCTAAAGAAGGAACAAAAGAATATAGAAAAGTAAAACAATTATTAAAAGATTCAGCTTCTTCTCAGAAGATGAGATGGCTTTATATTAATAGAATTTGTTTAGCTATTGTTACATTTTTTGCTTCATTAATAATTTTTATGCAATTACACAAAGTTGCGATAAATTATGTATATACAGAGCCAACTACTGATTACGATATAATACGGTGGCTTAGATGAAAAGGATGAGGCAAAAGCTATGGAAGTTACTGAACAGGATAATATTGTATTAGACCAGTTTAGAGGTGACTTAGATGCAACAGTAGAACAAATTAGACCTGTTGTTGAAAGATTAGATTATTATGAAGAAGCAAATGATGAAGAAATTGATACAGCGGCTGAAAGAATTTATGAAAAGTTACAAATTATAAATAGCGAATATATGCAATGGTTCGAATTATTCTTAGCATGTGTGTTCTCAGTAGTTGCATATATGGGACCTATATGGTTATTATATTTCCAAGTTAAGATGAGACAGTTAGAGATGGAAGATGAGGTTATGCAGTTCCAGACAATTATCATGATGCTTATGAGAATTGAAAGGGTTAATGTTGAGATTATATTAGAATGGCTTGAAAGATATTCAAATATATTTAAACCTCAGATTACTAAATGTGTGAACAACTATGAAGCTGGTGCCTGGGAGGCATTAGAGGCAATGAAGGAAGATGTTTCTTATTTACCTTTAATAAGAATTATAGAAAGTATGCAAGCAGCAGTTGAAAAAATTCCTATTAAAGATGCATTTGATGAATTAGATTCAGAAAGAGATTATTACCAAGAAAAGAGAAAAGAATCAAATGAAAGATTAATTAAAAGAAAAGGTATGATAGGAAAGGCAATAGGTTTTGCACCAATGGTATGTATGTTTGTTGGATACTTAATTGTTCCACTAGTATTTATAGGATTAACAAGTATGACATCATCATTTGAGTCAATGACATCAACAACTTAAAAATAAAGGAGGAAAATAAGTGGAAAATGCATCAAAAGCACTTATTATGGCAGGTAGTGTACTAATTGCATTAATGATTATCGGAGCTTTAATGCTTATGTTTGGTAATCTAACATCTTACCAAGAGACTGACACTCAAGGTACACGTTCTGCTCAAATAACTGAATTTAACCAACAATTTGAAACTTATAATAGAGATAATGTAAGAGGCAGTGATTTATATTCTTTACTAAATAAAGTTATTGACTATAATAGAAGACAATCATGGGAAGGAACTGGTGAAAGTGGAGAAGAAATAAGGTATACACCTATGGAAATTACTTTTACAGTAAGTCCAATAATAGAATTATCTGCTGATAGAATAACAAATAGATTATTTACACAAAAGGATGGCAAATATACAGTAGGCTCAAATACAAATACATTTGAAGAATCAATAAAGAAGAAAATAGAAGCTTTAGAAGATACTTATGGACAGTCATCACTAACAAATTTGACAACGGGAATGAGTAAAATATTTACTAATAGTGGAGATCCAGCAGTAATAGTTGCAAATTTTAATGCTGCATCAACTATAGTAAAAATAAAAGATGCAAGTGACTTGACAAAGAAAAATGGAAAAACGTCAATACAAGATGATGTTTATACATATTATGAATATATACAATTTAAAAGAGCACATTTTGATTGTACTGATATAGAATATGATGGAAACACAGGAAGAGTTACTAGGATGGTTTTTAATTTTAATGGTAGATTTAATTAAGAGGAGTAAATTATGGAGAATGCATCAAGGGCATTAATGATGGCAGCAGGTGTATTAATTGGATTAATGATATTATCATTAGCAGTATACTTAATTACAAGTTTTGGATCAGCATCTGCTGAAGCTCATAGGACTAACGAACAAAATAGAATAAATGAATTTAATACACAATTTACACAATATGAAGGTAGACAAGATATTACAATTCATGATATAGTTACAGTTGTAAATTTAGCAAGAAGCAATAATGAAACATATGAGTTAGAATCGCAAACTGATAGTAATTATTATATAAAAGTAAAAGCAAAAGTAAGGCTTAAACAATATGAAAATATGGAAACTATTTCAACAGATGATTTAAATAAGGCTGTAGAATATGAATTGCAAAATTTTGCTACATATACAGATAAAGAGGGAGATAGTTATACAGGTTTACCATTATATAATTGCAAGGTTACTATTAATCCTAATACTGAAAGGGTGAATTTTATAGAATTTACTCCAGTAAATTAAATAAAAAAGAGGACAAGTATGAAAAAATTAGCTATAATATTCTTAATTGGTATAATTATAATTGTTGGAATTTCATATATGTATTTAAATTATAAAGCAAATTATAATGAAGCCAGAAGAGAAAATAATCAATTTGAAAGTTATTATAATCAGGAATTTTATGGAGCAGATGTGGTTACAATAATTAATAAAGCATATGATAATAACTTAACAAATGCAGTCGAAAAAGATGATAAAGGTATTTTTAAAGAAAATGATACTAATTCAATTAAAATAGATGTAAAAATGTTAGACACTGATACTACATATACAATGGAAACTTTATATTTAGGTGGAATGCAAAACTTTGTAGAATACTACAGTGGAATAAAGTTTAAATGCACAAAAATTGAGTATCATCCTAACAAAAAAGTAAAATATATGCTTATAGAACAAATTACACAATAAAAAAATTTTAAAAATTTTGTTATTAAAATTGCCAAAATAAAAAATTTGGCTTATAATATAAAATATATAAACAAAAGTAAAAATTAAAGGAGGAATTTATTATGGAGAATGCGTCAAAAGCATTAATTATAGCAGGAGCTATATTACTTTCAATCTTAATTATATCATTAGGTATAATGATATATAATCAAGCAGCAGGAGTTGCAAACACTGAACAACTAGATGGTGTAGAGATAAGTACATTTAACACACAGTTTACTTCATATGAAGGAAACAATAAAAGAGGAGCAGAAGTTAATTCTTTATTAAGTACAATACAAAGTAACAATGTGGCAAATCAGGATGATCCTACAAAACAAATATCAGTAACTGTTTCAGCAACAAAATGGGGATCTGGTACTAAACCTACTGGGGTAATTACTCAAGGGGGATATGCAAAAGCAAGTACAGGAGCAACATATAATATATCTTGTGCAACAGATCAAAAAACTGGTTTAGTTACAACAGTAACAATTGCAGATCCAAATTAATAATTATAATTTAAAATTAATTTTTAGTTTCGAAAGGAGTAGATATTTATGGAGAATGCAGCAGATGCATTGCAAATGGCGGCAGCAGTATTAATATTTGTGTTAGCTTTAACCATAGCTATCAACTCCTTTGGACAAGCAAGACAAACAGCACAATTAATATTAGATTACAATGATAGAGAATATGATTATACATATGTAGAACAAAATGTTGATGAGCATGGAAATTTAGTTACAAAAAGATTAGTAAGTTTAGAAAGTATAATTCCAACAATATATAAGGCATATAGAGAAAATTATAGAATAGTATTTGACAATTTAGAAGAAAAAGGATATTACTTATATAAGATAAGGGAAAATGATAAAACACAACCAAATTATGGAAAATTTGTAGAGGTTTATGAAATCGATATGGAACATGGTGGAACATTAGGAAGTGATGAAAGAAAATTACAATTTATTATGAGATTATTATATGGAAATAAATATAGAGATTGGAATACTAATATGGAAGACTATTTTTCATCTTCTTTTGAATTTGGAAACTTGTCAGATGGTGGATTATATGGTATAATTAAAAATAATAATTGGGTATTTGAAGAAAGCATAGGTGTATATTACCAAGAACAAGCTAAAGGAGAAGATGGAACAGGAGGAACGGCTGGAGAAAATGTACCTGAAGCAAATTTAACAGAAAAAAGGGTAATAACATACAAAATAATTAATTAGGTATTTAAATACCGAAGGAGGGTAAAATGGGAGATACATTAATTACAGTAATAGCCATAGTATTAGCTGCGGTTTTGATGTTTATATTTCCGCTAATGACAATGTCTGATAGAACAGACGATGTTTCACAATTATCAGTTGAAACAGCAACAACAGAATTTGTTGATGATGTTAGAACAACAGGGAGATTATCAATAGACAAATATAATAGTTTTGTACAAACTCTTGCAGCAACAGGTAATAGTTATGATGTGGAAATGACATTACAAGTATTAGATGAAAACCCTGGAAAGAAAACTACACAAGTAGAATCAACAAAAATAGGAGAAAATGTATATTATACAATGTATACATCTCAAATATTGGATACAATTGATGCTACTGATGATGCAGGAAGAAATGTAGTATTAGCATTAAAAGAGGGAGATATATTCTCAGCTAGTGTACAAAACACAAACTCTACATTATCACAACAACTTAAAAACTTTTTCTATAAAGTAACGGGAAATGATACATATACAATTGCAGCAGAACATGCTGGTATAGTTACAGCAAATGGTGCTGGAAATTAAAATAAGTAAAAAACTTACTAGCTTGTAATAATATTTATATTACAAGCTAATTTTAATTACAAAAGGAAAGATTTTATATGAAAATTCAAAATTTAGCAGTAATTTTTATAATAATAGTATTACCTATATCTATGGTAATAACTGCATATGTTCAAAATCAAATAGAGACTTTGGAATTACAAGTATCATATGATTTTAAATTAAAACAGGCAACAGCAGATGCCTTAAAAGCGTTTCAATTAAATACAGTAAATAGTAGTACATCAGATTTAGCAAACTCCAAGATAAGAGATATTGAGGCATCAGTAAATTCGTTTTTTAATTCCATGGCTAACCAATTTAATATGGTAGGATATAATCAAGATATATTACAAGAATATGTACCGGCAGTAGTATATACATTATATGATGGATATTATATATATACACCATTTACAAATACAATATATGATAAAGACACATCGGATACTGCTATATATCAACCAGGAGATAAACTATATAGTTTAAAACCATATATTCATTATAGTTGTCGATATGTAAAAGGTAATATAGATGTTACAATAACATATACATTAGATAATTGTATAACAGTAGAAGGTGTAATTGGAAGTGAGGCAGTATATAAAACAGGATATTTATTAGATGATGCCAAAGCAGATGGTTCTACATATAGAGGAGTACCTATAAAGTCAAATGAGACTTTAAAAGAAAGAGTTATTGCTTATAAAACTGATGATGAAGGCAACAGTGAAAATATAGGATTTGATGCTTTGGGAAATCCAAAATATTATATATATGATAAGGAAAATGGGGTTAAATATTATAAAGATGAAAGTGATCCAGATAGTAAATGGTTTTCAATATTAACAGACGGATTAAAAGAGACAGATGCAACATATGATGAAGTTAATAATTCAGCAATCGAATATTATAAAAATGCATATGAATTTACAGAGTGGGTCTATGATAATTTAGGAGATTTAAAAACAAGTGATGCAGTAGAAGTAGATGTAGAAACTGGTACGTTGAATAAATTAACAGATGTATATGGAGATGATTTCATTTTTACGAATAGTGCAGATGGGACAGGAAATATAGAAGATCCTAATTCATTATTTAACCAACATAGACTAGCAGTAATACGTTATACAATAGAAAAAAATCTTTCAATAGCAATAGCAAATTATAATGATTATACAGATGTACAAACAAATTTCCAGATGCCTGAATTAAAAGAATATGAATGGGAGCAAATAATAAATAATGTATCAATAATAAGCTTTATGCAAGGATTAAGTATAGGTGGAAAAATATATAATGGATATGCAATAGTAACAAATACAAAAACAGAAGAAGTTGTAAATACAGATTCAATATATATAACAACAAATGACGGATATTACCATAGACCTACGGAAAAAGACTTAAATGGTTCATCAGTAACAGGAGCATTTTTCAATATAGATTTTGAAAGAAAATCTATAACAGATGGAACAAAAACAAGTTATTTTTATCCACAAGAGGCATTAGGATCATATTCATCAATAGTAACACAGTCTAATGTAATTTGGACAGATAATATATATGAATATATGGCAGAAGATGTAGATGAAAATATAGCAACAATGTATTTTACGGCACTTGGAAGAGAACGATTTAGCATGTTTAGATCAAATCCACTAACAACAGATTGGTAAAAAATAAAATTTAAAATAAAATAAAATTAAAAAGTATACAAAATAAAAAAATGTAAATACTAATAATAGAAAATTTTAAGGAGAAATCTTATGAGAAAAATCATTAAAATGCTATTATTAGTATTTTTTTTAAGTGTTATTTATATATATACATTATCAGTAGAAAAAATACCTAAAGAAATAGTTGTATTTGAAGGAGAAAATATAGAACTTAGAACATTATTCGGAATAGAAATAACAAAAAATAATGAAGAAACTATAGAGACAATATCAAGCAAAGGAGAACAAGTGGGAAAGACAAATTTAGAAGTAAATTTATTTAATTTAATAAAATTAAAAGAAATAGATTTAAATGTAATACCAAAAACAACAGTAATACCAATAGGAAATATAGCAGGAGTGAAATTATATACAAATGGAGTATTAGTAGTTGGAATGTCAGAAATAAAAGGAATAGATAATAAAAAATATAAACCATATGAAAGTAGTGGAATAGAAGAAGGAGATAGAATAATAAAAATAAATGATAATGAGATTAATTCAACAGATGAACTAATAGAAACAGTAAATATGTCAAAAGGAGAGAAGGTAAAAATAGAATATGTCCGTGAGCAAGAAACAAAAGAATGTAGTATATTACCAGTAAAGCAAAGTGAAAATGAATATAAACTAGGTTTATGGGTAAGAGACAGTGCAGCAGGAGTTGGAACAGTAACATTTTATGAACCATCAACAAAAACATTCGGAGCATTAGGTCATGGAATATCTGATATAGATACAGGAGAATTAATAAATATAGCATCAGGAGAATTTGTAACAACAAGAATATTAAACATAGCAAAAGGAGAAAAAGGAGAGCCAGGGAAAATACAAGGAACGATAGAAGAACAAGAAACAATAGGATTAATTAGTAAAAATACTAAATTCGGAATTTATGGAACAGTAGATAATATTTCAAGTTTAAATATAGACACATCAAAGGAAATGGAAGTAGCAACAAGAAATGAGATAAAAAAAGGAAAAGCAAAAATACTTTGTAGTTTAGATAATAGTAAACCACAAGAATATGAAATAGAAATAGAAGAAATTTATAAAGATAATAACTATAATAATAAAAGTATGAAAATAAAAGTAACAGATGAAAAACTATTAGAAAAAACAGGAGGAATAATACAAGGAATGTCAGGCTCACCAATAATACAAAATGGTAAATTTATAGGAGCTATAACTCATGTTCTTGTAGATGATCCAGAAGAAGGCTATGGAGTATTTGCAGATATAATGTTAAAACAATCTAAAGAAACGTAAGGAATTTTAAAAAAAGTCCATCAAAATATGGACTTTTATTTTGTTTTTCTGTATAATAAAAAAGTAATAAAATTTGGAGGTCTTTAAAATGTATGAAAGAAGTGCAATAGTATTAGAAAATTATTTTGATAAATTGTTAGGATTAAACAAAGAAAATAATTTAAAAACAAATTATGAAAATTATAGTAAGTTAATTGTTCAGATAAAAGAATATCAAAAAATGATAGAAGAAGAAGAAAGTGTAATAGAAAAATTTGATGAATCTGCCTCTGAAATACAAGGATTACAGAGTAAACAAAAAAAATTATATGAACAAAATATAAAATTAGAGCAAGAAAGAAATGAATTGTTTAATGATTTAGGAGAAAATACAAGTACATTAGACCAAAGGATCCAAAAAATAGAAAAAGCTTTAGATACAAACAATGAAAATTTAAAAAATATAAGAGAAGAATATGTAAAATCATTAATAATATTTACAGAAAGACAAAAAGAAAGAAATAAATATGCACGTATACATAGAACAAAAGAAGCTGAATATTTAAATGTTGTAAAACAGACAAATATGAGTTTTGAAAACTTTGATGTAAAACAAATACAAAATGTAAAAAAATATATAGAAAATACTAAAGAAAATATAGAAGAAGTAATAGAGCTTATGTTAAAAAATGGTAGAAATGAAAGAGTACCATTTTCAGAGCAAGTAATAAGAAAAGCTGTAGAAGAAAGAAGTAAAATAGCAAAAGAAGAAGCACAACTATATATTAGTATTTATGAAAGAATGAAAAAAATGCTTCAAGAAGTAAAAAATGGAGTAGTAAAACTTGCAAAATCAGAAAAATTATTAAGAGATGTAAGTGTAAAATTAGCATTACTACGAGCAAAAAAAGAATATATAATAGTATTTTTAGACAATGAAAGAATGACAGCGATGAATGGAAGAAAAGTACATAATACTTTAATGGAAGAAGCATGTAAAAACTTTACATTAGATATGGAACAAATAGATAAATTATATGAACTTGCTAAAAAAGAAGCAATTGGAAAAGCAACAAAAAAAGCATATAAAGAATTATATAACAAAAACTATTTAAAAGATGTAGAAGAAAAAGAAAAAGACTTTGAAGAAGAAGCAATAAATGTAAAAATCAATGTAGGAGCACTTATTAATTTTAATTATTGGAGAATAGAAGGAATAAAAAATGTATATAATACATTCCAAGAAGAAATAAGTGAAAAATTTGAAAAAGATTTATCAGAATATAGAATAGATGAAGAAGAAAATACAAAAACAGAAAATAAAAAAGAAGAAAAAATAAATGAAAATGATGAAGAAAATTTAGAAATAGAAGAAATACCAAAAGCATTAATAAAAACTTATAATAAAGAAGATGACGATGAATACGAAGATGAAGAATACGAAGAATATGAAGAAGATGACGATATAGATGATGAGTATGATGAAGATGAATATCAAGATGTAGTATTTGATGATGAAGAAGAAGAAAGTAAAAAAAGTTATTATTATGATGATGAAGATTATGACGATGAAGACGAATATTATTATGAAGAAGAAGACGATGATGAAGAAGAAGATATTATATTAGATAGAGCTAAAGACGAAGATGACGAAGATGATATAGAACAAATAATAGAAAATAGTAGAAAAGGAAAAAATAGAAAAGAGAAAAACCAAGAAAAAGGGTTATTCGGAAAATTATTTAAAAAATAGAAAGAGGTCTTTAAATGATAAAAATAGAAAATATATCAAAATCATATGTAAAAGGAAAAAAATCAATAGATAATTTAAATTTAGAAATAAAAGATGGAGAAATATTCGGATTTTTGGGACCCAATGGAGCAGGAAAAACAACAACAATAAAAATGATGATAGGTGTACTAAATCCAGATGAAGGAGATATATTAATAGATGGAAAAAGTATAAGAAAAGAACCATTAGAAGCAAAAAAGGAATTCGGATTTGTACCAGATAATCCAGATATATTTTTAAAATTAAAAGGAATAGAATATTTAAATTTTCTATCAGATATATATGAAATACCTTCAGAAAAAAGAAAAGAAAGAATAGAATATCTAACTAAAAAATTTGAAATATATGATAACTTAAATAGCGAAATACAAAGTTATTCACATGGTATGAGACAAAAAATAGTTATATGTGGAGCATTATTAAATAATCCAAAAAACTGGATATTAGATGAACCAATGACAGGATTAGATCCAAAATCATCACATGATTTAAAAGAAATGATGAAAGAACATACAAAACAATCAAATACAGTATTTTTTTCAACACATGTATTAGAAGTTGCAGAAAAATTATGTGATAGAGTAGGAATTATAAATAAAGGCAAATTAGTATTTGTAGGAACATTTGAAGAAATGAAAAATAAATTTAAGGAAAATAAATCTTTAGAAGATTTATTCTTGGAGATAACAGAAAGTCAACTACCCATCACCTAAAGGTAATAGGCTTGTAACTACCCGAAAGTAGCAAGTGATTAAGATTTTAATCTCCTACCTTTGTTCAATAGATTGCTCCAAAGTGGTGTTACATCGCAGGGTGATTG